>CAZCFI010000068.1:4332-9216 GCA_964497915.1 uncultured Thermoproteales archaeon | reverse complement strand
AGGCCGCATCGAGGGCCGAGGTTTACCCTGACGTGCCCGAGGCGCTCGAGCGCCTGGCCGAGGGCTTCAGGCTGGTGGTGGCGTCAAACATGCCGAGGGGCTTCGCCGAGGCCGTCGTCGAGAGGGTCGAGGAGGCCGTTGGGCGGAGGGTCTTCGAGAGGTGCTTCTCGTGCGTGAGCGACTTAGGGATCCCGAGGAAGGAGCCGGCCTTCTACAGGTACGTCTGCGCTGAGGTGGGGGCGCCCCCAGCCCGCGTGCTGCACGTCGGCGACGACGTGAGGTACGACTACGAGGCCCCCCTGGCGGCCGGGCTCAGGGCCTGCCTAGTCGACAGGTCCGGCGAGCTCGGCGCCGCAGGGGTGGTGGCCGTGAGGAGCCTGGCAGAGCTAGCGGACCTCATCGCGGAGTGAGCCAGCGCTTGAGGGCTGCGCCAGCTAGCAGCGCCGCCGCGACGGCTAAGAGGACCGCCCCCAGCCCGGCCGAGAGGGCTGGCCTCAGGGCCGACCTCGACTCGCCTGACTCCCCGGGCACCACCACTAGGGCCGTCTTGACGACCTCGCCGTTTACCACCACCGAGACCTTGTACACGCCCGGCTCCAGCCTGCCCAGCGCGAACCTCCTCTCCTCGACGCGCAGCCCGGCCTCGGCTCCAGGCGCGCTGACCCTCAGCAGGGTCAGCTTTAGGAGGACCTCGCCCCCGCGCAGCTCGGGCTCCCCCCACTCGGCCCTCAGGCCCTCGCGCGGCCCCATCGCCACCCTAACCCTGACCCTGAGCTCGACCACGTGGGCCACCTCGTCGACCACCGCCTCTACCTCGACGCACTCAGGGCTCGGCGTGATGGGCACGCCCCCCTGCGGCTGAGCCAGGGCGGCGACTGCGCACAGGGCTAGGGCCAGGGCCGCTAGGCCGCGAGCCATCGCTTATGTAGGCGCGGCCACAGCATATATACTCGGCAGGCGACAGTGGTGGTGAGAGCATGGAGGGGCCAAGGCTCGACCTGGTGTGCGTCGGCGAGGCCATACTGGACATGATACCCGTCGACGGCTTCACCTACAAGGCCGCCTTCGGGGGCGCCCCGATGAACACGGCCGTGGCGGCTGCTAGGCTGGGCCTCAAAGTGGGCGCCCTGACCTCAGTTGGCTCGGACGCCTTCGGCCGCTTCCTGCTCGAGACGCTGAGGGAGAGGGGGGTGGACGTCAGCAGGGTCAAGGTCGCCCCCTACCGGACCACGCTGGCGGTGGTCGTCAAGCTGCCCGGCGACGAGAGGGAGTTCTTCTTCTACAGGAAGCCCTGGAGCCTCAGCGCCGACACGGAGCTAGTCTTAGACGAGGGGGACGTGGAGTACGCCCGCAGCGCTAAGGTGGTCCACGTCACCGGGTTCATCCTGTCGCAGGAGCCAGCTAGGAGCAGCGTCCTGCGGCTCCTCGAGGAGGTCGCTGGGCGCGTCACCGTCTCGTTCGACCCGACGCACAGGCCCGACGTGTGGCGGAGCGAGGAGGAGGCGAGGGGGCTCTACCGCAGGGTCGTGGAGCTCGCCGACGTCGTCCTGCTCACGCTCAGGGAGTGCGAGGTGGTCTTCGGGGCCAAGACGCCCGAGGAGGCCGTGAGGAGGGCCAGGGACGCCGGGGTCAGGGTGATCGGCGTGAAGATGGGCGGGCGGGGCGGCGTGCTCGCCGACGAGGACAGGGCGGTCTTCATGCCAGCGTACAGGGGCGTCGAGATCAAGGACACCGTGGGCGCTGGGGACGCGTGGAACGCGGCCGTCATATACTCGATGCTTCGCGGCTTCGACCTCGAGTGGGCCATAAACTTCGCCCACGCCGTGGCGGTGATCAAGTGCATGCACGTGGGCGCCATAGCTGGCCTCCCGACGCCAGAGGAAGTCAGCGAGTTCGTGGGGAGGCACGGGAGGCTGCCCGCGCGAGAGCTCAAGGCGTGAAGGGCGAGCTGCCGAGGCTCACCCCCGGGCTAGAGGATCAACGAGCCTGATCGTCCACTCCCTCCACGACACCTCCCTCAGGCGGAGCAGCTCGTCGTCGTGAGTGTACATCGCGGGAACTCTGTTAACTATGAAGTTGGCGATTATCAGGGCGTCCCTACCCCCCAGGCCGTACTTAGCGGCCAAGCTCAGCCCCACGTTACACGTCCTCTTGGTCTGGTTCAGGAACCTGACGTAGGGGTGGCGCAGTAGCATTTGCAGCCTCCTCTTCGCCTCCCACGGGAGCCACTTCTGGCTGAAGACGAGGACGTGGTAGGTCTCGTGTAGAACTGTCGGGTTGATGGCTACGGTGTTCTCTGGCGACAGGTTTAGCAGCAGATCCTTAAGTTTGTCATGTTCCGGGTAGGCGGGGTCGAGGGAGTAGCACAGTATGTTGGTGTCCAACCCCACCATCAACCAGTCGTCACCCATATCCTCTTCATCTTTGACGGGGGCCAGTTCTCAGGCTCGCCCGTCCTCGGCGGCTCCGCGGTCATCACCCGCTTGAACTCCTCCAAGAAGTCCCTCGAACTGCCGCGCCTCAGCATGAAGCCTCCCTCCGCCCTCTCTAGAATGACCACGTCGCCCAGCTCCTCCCTCACCTCGCGGGGGAGGAGTATGCGCCCCTTGGAGTCCACTTTCAGCTTGTACCGCACATTCCCACCGATATTGATTGGGAAAAGTGGCACTTAAGCCTTCCGAGCCTAGCTAGGGCCAGGACGCCAAGCGGGGCACTCGCCCACGGCAGACTCGCTTAGGCTCCGCGGCGAGGGAAAGGCTAATATTCCACCGTCGGGTAGTGCAGGGAAAGCCTAGCTGGGTGCAGCGCCGTGAGCAGCAAGCTGGTGATGGAGGCCGAGAGGGAGATAGAGGGGCTCCTGAGGGGCTTCCCGAAGGCCCTGAGAGTCTGGGAGGCCGTTAAGGAGGACCCCGAGGTCGCGGCCAGCTGGGAGATGGCCAACTACATAGCCGTGAGGAAGATGAGGTACAGCGACCACGGCGAGGCCCACGCCAAGATAGTCGCCGCCAACGCCCTCAAGATGCTGAGCCTTCTTGAGGAGGCGGGGGTCGAGCCGGACGTCGTCAGGGACGGGCTGGGCGACAGGGACGACGCCAGGGTCGTGGTGCTCCTCGCCGCCCTCCTGCACGACATCGGCAACCAGGTGGACAGGGAGGGGCACGGGTTCTACAGCGCCGTGCTGGCCAGCGGCGTGGTGGGCAGGCTGCTGTCCACGGTCTACGAGGACCTCCGCAAGAGGACGGTCATCAGGGGCTTCGTCCTCCACGCGATCCACACTCACATGGAGGAGGCGCTCTCCAGGACCGTCGAGGCGAGCGTCGTCAAGGTGGCCGACGGCACGGACATGACCAAGGGCAGGTCCAGGCTGCCCTTCGACATGGGGAACGTCAACATCCACACCGTCTCGGCGATGTCCATAGAGAGGGTGGAGGTCGCGAGGGGCTCCGAGAGGCCGGTCGAGATAAGGGTGTACATGACCAACTCCGCTGGCATATTCCAGGTCGAGGAGATACTCTACAGGAAGCTCGAGTCGAGCGCCATCACGGACTACGTCGACATACTGGCGGTCACGGTGCCCGAGGGGTCGCCGGTGGACGAGAGGGTGGTGAGGAAGATAGTGACCATGGGGGGCAGGCTGAGGCACCTCACCGACTAGCCGACTCCATTATATACTGCTGGCGCAATACTCACACGATGGCCGCGTCGAGGTGGCTCGAGCTCGAGAGGGAGGCCAGGGAGGTGAGGCGCAGGACGGCGGACTGGGACTTCATAAGGAGGCAGCCCCTGAGGGTTAGGCTCGCCCTCGAGTACTACATCGAGACCGGCGACCTCTATGTGGCCTCAAGGATAGCTGGCGTCACGGTCGAGGAGATGAACGAGCTTAGGGTGAGGGCCAACATACCGAACGTCGCCTAGGTGGCGGGATGTTCGCGGTCGCCGACACCTGCTTCCTGATAGACTGGGCGAGGTGGCGCAGGAGGGACGCGCTCTTCGGGGTGTTCAGGACGGTGTTCGTCCCCGAGTCAGTGCTTGGGGAGGTCAGGAGCGAGGCGACGCTCAGCTGGGTCGTCGAGTCCATGGCTCAGGGGCGCCTGTCCCTGTTCACCGAGACGCCGGACCTAATCGAGGAGGCCAGGTCCCTCGTGGAGAGGACGAGGCTGGTGCCCGGGCTGAGGGGAGTCGACCTGCCGGAGGCCGTGTGCCTAGTCGCGGGCAGGAGGTGGGGGTACGTCGTGCTGACCGAGAACAGGGGCGCCCTCATGGCGGCTGACATCCTCGAGGAGTACAGGGGGGTGAGGGTGTGGAGGGCCTTGGAGGTCATAGCCGCGGCCCTGAGGTCCGGCGTGATCGCCTCTAGCAGGCCAGCAGAAGTGTTCGCGGAGTACGAGGAGGACGCCAAGCACTTCTTCCCGAGGAGGGACTTAGGGGCGGTGCTCCATGAGCTTGGAGGAGAGGCTTAGGAAGTGGCTCGAGCTCGAGAGGGAGGCCAGGGAGGTGAGGCGCAGGACGGCGGACTGGGACTTCATAAGGAGGCAGCCGCCCAGGCTGAGGGCCGCGCTCGTGTACTACATCGAGACCGGCGACATCAGGACCTCGGCCAAGCTGTCTGGCCTAGAGCTCGAGGACTTCAGGGAGCTGCTGAGGAGGGCCAACGTGCCCGTGGTCGTGTGAGCGAGACGCGGGTGAGCGCTACGCGTGGGCGCGCCTAGCCGCCGTGGCTTTGCTCGGGCGCCCTCAGCGGGACGCAGCGCAGGTGCGTTACGACGACGCTCACGACCACTAGGTCGCCGCTCTCCACCGGAAAGCTCGCGACCTCCTCGCCGCTCAGGTACACCCTCGCCACCCCGGAGTGCGCGCACGCGTGGTAGCAGGACCTCACGTACG
>CAZCFI010000068.1:0-4232 GCA_964497915.1 uncultured Thermoproteales archaeon | reverse complement strand
GCGCCCTCACCAGCACCAGCGTCAGCGCGTGGACGGTCCTGTTGACCTCGAACACTTGCGTCACAACTTGCCCCCCGCAGGCGACCTCCACCCTGCCGCTGTCTGTCCTGGCGTAGGCTAGAGCTGGCCTGGGGTCGACCACGACCTCGTACCCGACCTGGTACACGCGCACCGCGACGTCCGCTGAGGGTATGGCCGTGAGGTCCTCGCTGCGCCCGGCCCGGCTCACATACACCGGCGCTCGGCTGGGCTTGCGCGCGCCCCAGCCCCTGATGATCGCGAAGCGGTGGACGGGCGCTCGCAGGACGAGCCTGTCGTACTCCCCGCTGACTACCAGCGGCGGCTCGCCAGGCAGCGCGACCTCCAGGACCACCGGGGCGCTCTCGACGCGGACTGGCACCGTGAGGAGGGCGGGGCCGCGCCCCTCTATGGCGTCCGCTATCGCCTCAGCCTGCCTCACGACCAGGCTCAGCTCGGCCCACTGCCGCCCCCACGGCTGCGAGGCGAGGGCTGCTAAGGCCGCCGCGCACGCCGCCACGGCGCCGAGGGCAGCCACCCACTTAACCGCGACCTTGCCGCCCATGAGCCCTCGTGGTGAGCTGGGTGGTGCTCGCTATAAGTGCTTCGCTAAGCGCGGCGCGCTTTTAAGGGGGCGAGGCTTAGTGTGGAGCGGGGTCGAGATGGACAGGTGCCGGGCCGCCGCGATCGCGCTGCTGGCGTGCCTAGCTGCCGCCCTCCTGAGCTCGGCGAGGCTGGCGTGGGAGCTGGGGCGCCTCAGGGAGAGCTACGAGGCCCTCATGACGATGTACCAGGACCTCAGCTCCAGGTGCGGGGGGCTGCTCGAGAGGTACTCGGAGCTGGCGGCTCGCTACAGCGAGCTGCGCGAGGCGTACAGCAGGCTGCGCGACGAGTACGAGGGGCTGAGGAGCCGCTACGAGGAGCTCGCAGCGGGGCGCCGAGACCTGCTGGCCGCCTACGAGGCGCTGAAGAGGAACTACACCAGGCTGGCGGAGAGCTACGAGGAGCTCAGGAGGCTGAACGAGGAGCTCGAGCGCAAGCTGAGGGAGCTCGAGGCTGAGGGGCGCTACAGGACGTCGCTCGCGGGGAAGGTGGAGCCGGGCGCGCCCGAGGTGGCGGCCGTGGTGGCTGGCCTCACCAGGGGCTGGGACGGCACCGAGGAGGACTACTGGAGGGACGCCTACTCGCTCTACTCGTTCGTCAGGAGCTTCATCAGCTACGAGGAGGACCCCGTGGTGTGCAGGGTGGAGTCCCTGACCTACGCCACGCTTCCGAGCGGGGACAGGGTCCTCGCGGACTTCACGTACTCCAGGGTCAGGGACTACTTCAGGAGCGCCACCGAGACGCTGAGGGAGGGCGCGGGCGACTGTGAGGACCAGGCCGTCCTGCTGTACTCGCTGCTGCTGTGCTACCAGGCGCGCTACTCCGGGCCCCGGTGCGAGCTCTACCTGCTGGAGGTGTACGTCAGCCAGCTTGGGGAGAGGCACTTCCTCGTGCTGCTGGTGAGCGGGGCGTCGGTGGCGCTGCTCGACCCAGCTGGTGGCTTCTGCACGGCTGAGAGCGGCAGGCTCGTGACCGAGAGCTGCTCGGCCGCGCTGGAGGAGTACGCGGCCCACTGGGGCTCTGAGGTCAGGTGCTCGTGCCTCTACGGCCCCTCGGGCGACGTGGTCGCCACCTTCAGCTCGAACGAGGGCCTCAGCGCCTTCGTGGCTCAGAGGGCCGGGCGCGGCTGACAGGAGCCCCCACGTGGAGCGCGCTCCCGGCAGGCCTCAGGCTGGGTGATGGGGGTCGGCCTGAGCCTCTCAGGGCTCAGCCTCCCACGCCCCCAGAGCGAAGTGGCGGAGCGCGCAGGCGAGCGCTAGCGACTCGCAGGGCCTTAGCGGCTGGCTCTGGCTGCAAGCGCTGAGAGCTGCCCCTGGATAAAGCTTATAGCGTGCCCGCGCGACTTACGAGTGGCGCTGGTAGGTCGCCATGGCGAGACCCCACCTGAGCGAGTTCGCACCCCTCCTCAGGAGGTACGTCGAGCTGCTCAAGTCGGAGTTCGGCGACGACCTGGTGTCCGTGTGCCTATTCGGGAGCGTCGCGAGGGGGGACTTCAGGCCCGAGAGCGACATCGACGTCCTCCTCGTGGTCAGGGGGCTGCCGGTCGACGTGGGCCAGAGGATCGAGAGGGCTTCGCGCGTCAGGAGGAGGCTGAGGGAGACCCAGGAGTACAGGGCGCTGAGGAGCAGGAACCTGCCCAGGCTGGTGTCCGAGGTCATGTTCACGCCCGAGGAGGTCAGGAGGCACCCCCCGGTGCTGCTCGACGTCGTGGTCGACGGCGTGATACTGTACGACAGGGGCGGCTTCCTCAGGGAGGAGCTGAGGAGGCTCAGGGAGAGGCTCTCGGAGCTGGGCGCGAGGAGGGTCAGGGGCAGGCGCGGGTGGTACTGGGTCCTGAAGCCAGGCGCGAAGTTCGGAGAGGCGATCGAGGTTTGAGGAGCCTCGAGATGGCCAGGGACTACCTCTACAGGGCCAGGAGGTGCCTCAGAGAGGCCGACCTAGCTCTGCGCGACGGGGACGCCCCTGGGGTCGTGCGCAGGTCCCAGGAGGCCCTAGAGCTGGCCGCTAAGGCCCTGCTGAGGGCCCTGGGCATCGAGTACCCGAGGGTCCACGACGTCAGCGACGTGCTGCTGGAGCAGAGCGACAGGATGCCCGAGGGGGTCAGGGGGCGCGTAGGGGAGATCGCGGAGCTGGTGAGCGAGCTAGCGGCCGCGAGGGGGCCAGCGTTCTACGGCTACGAGAGGGAGGGCGTACCCCCCAGTGAGGCCTTCAAGATGGACTACGCGCTCAAGGTGCACAGGAGGGTCGTGGAGTACGTCGAGCTCATTCAGAGGGCCCTGAGCGAGCACCTGGGGCTGTGACCGAAGTCCCTAGCAGGCCTGCCGCGCTCCATCACCTTTGGGGAGGATATTAGTACCTCACTAGCCCCTCAGGCCCCACGAGAGCGAGGTGCTGGCCATCTCCGTTCATTAGGAGCAAAGGCAGCGCCTGTGAGTGGGTCAGCGCACGAAGCTGAATCCCGTGAGCGTGAGGCCGTATCTGGGGCACCCCTGGCGTGAGCTCACTTACGCCACGAGGTGTAAGCGGCAGAGGCAAAGCTCAGCGTCGCGACACGCTCCCACGGCAAGCCTTAGGGGCCGATCGCACTCTTAAGAGAGCCTTAGCCGTGAGACCGCCCCTCACGTCAAGTAAGGGTCGCAACAAAGCGTGGCGCCACGCCACGGCGCGGTCGCGAGGTAGCAATTCAGTGTCACCTTCTAGGTCAACCTTCAAGGTAAACCTTATGTGCTACTTCTAATGCTATATAATAGGTGGACCCATGAGTAGGTACGTAACGGTCTCAGCGAAGGTTAGGAGGGAGCTGAAGGAAGAGGCGGAGAGGCTGGGTATAAACATCTCTGCTGTGCTGAGGGAGGCTTTAGAGCACGAGGTCAGGAGGCGCAAGCTCCTAAGGCTCAAGTCCAAGCTCGAGGAGGTGAGCGAGGCCCTCGACAAGATAGACATCGACAGGATTGTGAGAGGTATAAGGGGGGACAGGGAGGGCAGATGACCGAGCCAGGGCTCCTCTTCGACGCCTCCTCGCTGATATACGCGCTAAAGCTGAGGTGCGTCGAGGCGCTCCACGGGGGCTACGTACAGCACTTGACGGTGTACGAGGCCCTCAGCGCCGTCTGGAGGGAGGCACGCTCAGCTAAGGGCTTGAGGCGTGAGGAGGCTGAGAGGCTCGCTGAAGTGCTCGCCGAGGTGCTAAGCTGCTTAAACGTGCTGTCAATACGCTCCTGCGAGCTCGAGGTCCTGAGGGCGGCGATTGACCTGGGCCTAACTGTGTACGACGCATCGTACGTGGTCCTCGCGGAGAGGAACGGCCTGACGCTCGTGACTGAGGATGAGGAGCTTAGGAGGAAGGCGAGCAGGAGGGTCAGAGTGGCGAGCCTGAGGGAGGTGCTGGAGTGGCGCGGGCTGTGCAGCGGGAAGGGGGCTGAGGGGAGCTAGGTCGCGCCCACGGATCAGTCGGCTCCCAGCGCGGCTGGCGGCCCTCCGCTCCGCTTATTAATGTGCTCGCGCAATAGTAGCGCGGTGGTAGGCCTCGAGGCAGCCGGGGCCCCCGGCGAGCCAGCCCTGCTGTGCGTGATGAGGAATTCGGGTGCTGAGCGGTGATGTGGAGTCCTAGG
>CAZCFI010000067.1:0-9466 GCA_964497915.1 uncultured Thermoproteales archaeon | reverse complement strand
CCTGACGAGTGGCCCCTCATTGGGCACGTCGCATTTGGCCTGATAGACAGGGGCACTAACCTGATCCAGGTCAGGCCGGTCACGACGTGCCCCCTGTGCTGTGTATTCTGCTCCGTGGACGCGGGGCCCTGCAGCCGCAGGCGCCAAGCCGAGTATGTGGTCAAACTTGACCACATCGTCGAGTGGTTCGCCGAGGTGGCCAAGTTTAAGGGCTCGAGGGACATCCAGGCTCACATCGACACCGTGGGAGACCCGCTCACGTACCCCGAGCTGGTGGACTTAGTGCAGGCTCTCTCTGAGGTGGAGGGGGTGTCCGTCATCTCGCTCGAGACCCACGGACCCCTCCTCACAGAGAGGGTGATCGACGAGCTGGAGGCGGCTGGCCTAACGAGGATCAACCTGTCGATAGACAGCCTAGACCCCGACCTCGCCAGGGAGCTCGCTGGCGCTAGCTGGTTCGACGTGACTCGCGTGGCCGAGCTGGCAGAGTACATAGCCAGGTGCACTAGCCTCGACCTGATAATCACCCCAG
The DNA here is from genome assembly GCA_964497915.1 of uncultured Thermoproteales archaeon. Lineage (GTDB taxonomy): Archaea > Thermoproteota > Thermoprotei > Thermofilales > CAYSTQ01 > CAZCFI01. Next base: position 8,934 of record CAZCFI010000067.1, on the reverse strand, counting down.
TCTGGGTTCCTGGCCTCAACGACCGTGAGATCCCACGCATAATAGAGTTCGCGATCAGGATAGGCGCGGGGAAGAGGTGCCCGCCACTCGGCATACAGAAGTACGAGGCCCACAAGCACGGCCGCAAGCCGAGGGGCGTGAGGCCCATGAGCTGGGGCGCCTTCTACGCCAAGCTGAGGGAGTGGGAGAGGGCCTATGGCGTCAGGCTCGTGCTGAGGCCCGAGGACTTCGGCATAAGGAGGGCTAGGGAGCTGCCCCTCGCCATGAGGAGGGGCGAGGTGGTCAGGGCTAGGGTGGTCGGGCCCGGCTGGCTGAGGGGGCAGGCCCTAGCCGTGGCCAGGGGGAGGGTGGTGACGGTCGTGGGCGTAAGGGATCACGAGCCCCTGGTAGGGCGGTGGGTCAGGGTCAGGGTGCTCAGGGCTAAGCACAACATATATGTAGCTGAGGTGGCGTAAGGTGAGGGCCTTGGAGCTAGTCGACGTGCACTGCCACGTGCACTCAAGCGACTTCGACGCTGACAGGGCGGCGGTGCTAGCTAGGGCTAGGGAGAGCGGCGTCGTCGCAGTCGTTACCTCGACCCTCAGGTACGGCGAGATAGGGCGAGCCCTCCAACTCGCTGAGGAGCATAGGGGCTATGTCTACGTGTCCGTCGGCCTTGACCCCACGGTGTTTGACCCAGCTGAGACCAGCAGGGTGGCCAGCTTCATCGAGGAGCACGCTGACAGGATAGTGGCCGTTGGCGAGGTCGGCTTGGACTTCCTCAGAGTGACCAGCCCGGTCCTCAGGTCGCTCCAGGTGCAGAACCTGCTCAGGTGGGCGCGCCTAGCGGACAGGTGCGACCTGCCGCTCGTCGTGCACTCCAGGAGGGCGGGTAGGTGGGCCATCAGGGCCCTGGTGAGCGCTGGGTGCTCGCGCGTCATCATGCACGCGTTTGACGGCAGCTTGAGGGACGCGCTAGCTGGCGAGAGGGCTGGCTTCCTCTTCTCGGTACCGCCCTCGGTGCTGACCTCGAGGCGCAAGCAGGAGCTGGTGAGAGCCCTGGAGTTGGAGAGCCTACTGCTGGAGTCGGACGCTCCAGCGCTGGCCCCCGCGAGGGGCAAGAGGAACGAGCCAGCTAACGTGGCGAGGGCTGCCGCCTGCATATCCAGGCTCAGGGGCGTCGAGCTGGAGGAGGTAGCCAAAGTGACCACGAGGAACGCTAAGTCGATCCTGAGGCTGGGGTAACGCTTTAAACCAGCGCTGCCTATACCATAGCTTGAGCTGGGCCCGTAGCTCAGCTGGAGAGAGCGGCAGCCTTCGGAGCTGCAGAGGCCCGGCCCCCTCCGGGTGCGCAGAGGTCCCGGGTTCGAATCCCGGCGGGCCCGCTTAGTCGGGGTCGCACGGTGAGCCCCTGTGGAAGTCGTGCTGGTCATCGGCGACACGCACATCCCCTCCAGGGCGGACAGGATCCCGCCGCAGGTAGAGCAGCACGTCCTGAGAGGCGACTACTCCCTCGTCCTGTGCACTGGAGACCTAGTTTCCAGCGAGGTCCTTGAGTGGCTGGAGGGCTTGGGGGAGCTCAGGGCGGTGAGGGGCAACATGGACTACCTGCCGCTGCCCGACCGGTCGGTGGTTGAGGTCGGAGAGGTCAGGGTAGGCCTGATCCACGGGCACCAGGTCCACCCGCGTGGCAACGTAGCCGCCCTCGCCGAGCTGGCGCGCTCCCTCGGAGTCGACGTTCTGGTCTCTGGCCACACCCACGACCCCCTGGCGGTGAAGCTCTCGGTTGGGGGCAGGCCCGTGGCCCTGCTCAACCCGGGCTCGGCCACCGGGGTGTGGAGCGGCGGGGGCGGGAGCCTAGTGCCGTCGTTCATGGAGGTGGAGGTCGCGGACCGCACCGTCGTGGCCACGGTTTACGAGCTCAGGCACGGCAGGCTCACGAGAACTCAAGTAGAGCTGCGGCTGTGACTCAGCCGATCTTCTCCCTGTATATCCTGTAGATCACCATGCTGCCGCCGCACCGCGGGCACGCTCCCTCCTCCTTGAACACATAGTCGCCCTTCCTCGGGGCTTCGACCTTAGTGTAGCCACACTTCTCGCACCTCACGACTTTCACCGTCCTGTACCTGGGTATCTTCAGCCTGGCCAGCCGAGCTAGGTTCATCCCCACGTACGTCCCGGCGAGGAGCAGCAACGTGATGGCGTACGAGTACGAGGGGTTCTGGTCTATCACGTAGGCCATCAGGAAGAAGGCAGCAGCCGCTACTATTGAGAGCATGAGGGCTGAGTATAGGAGGATCCACCTCCTCCTCAGCTCCCTCATGCGCTCCTCGCTCAAGGCACGACACCCACCGTGTTGCCCACGCCTACCAGTATTACAGTGTCGCCCTCCCTCGTCCGATCGTTGATTATGGCCTCAACTCTGCCCAGCGCCGCCTCCATGGACTCGGCGACCTCCTTACTCATCACGGAAAGCGCCTCTGGGGTCGACATCTTCACTAGGACGGCATAGAGTGCTATGCCGTGCCTCGTCGATATCTCCTCTATGTTGAACTTCTCTATCCCCAGCCCGCCTATGGCGACGCCGACGCCGTCGACAATCATTCCAGACTTCTCGCCCTCGAACTTTATGGCAGCGTCTACGGTGATTATGGCCGCTGGCTTGACTCCGCGCCTTGCTATGAGTCTCTCCAACGCATCGTCCAACCTCCCGGTGACGCCGCTAGGCCCCTTGGCCTTCACGACGAGCACCCTCCTGCCGTTGAAGGGCACCTCGGCCACGATCGTGTTCTCAGCTATCTCCTCCAGTTGGAGGTCAGCAGAGGCGTGCTTCTTGATGAAGAGCGCCGCTACCATGGGGCCGGCGCTGTCCCCTATCGGGTAGCCGTTGCTGAAGGACTCGAGTGAGCTCTCCAGCGCCTTAACGTACTCTGAGAGGAAGGGGAGCTGAGCCTGGAGCTGTATCAAGAGCCAGAGGCTCTTAAACCTCCTCCCCTGCCTGTAGACGTGCTCGACCGCCTTGTATATGTAGTTAAGCTCGTGGGCGGCCATTAACAAGTTCTTTAGGTTCTCCACGTCCGCTGCCTTAGCCTCGGGCAGTAGCCTCCTCACCTCCATGGTCAGGGTTCTATCCTGAGTGAGGACCACGTGCTTAAGCTTCGGGATTATGCCGAAGGGGTCTTTGTCCTCAGGCTGTATGAGGACTGCCTCTATCAAGTTGGAGACGCGCTGCTCCAGCCTCCTCAGGTCTATCCTGCTGCCTACCTTCGCCGCCACCTCCCTGAAGGAGGAGATCACCGTACTAACGGCCTTGTCCCTTATGTACCTATAAAGAGATATGTAGCTCTCTATCTCCTTTACTATTCGATATATCTCGAGCTCCTTGCTGACATAGGCGAAGAGCGTCAGGAATATAATCCACGCCAGCAGATCTAGGCCGTTCACTTCTTGCTGCACCTCGCTAGGCCCCTCATGGCATGTGAGCGTCCCTCTATTTTAAGGCTTAAGGGGAGATATTTATACTCTAAGGGACGCGGTTCAAGCAAGCTAAGTCCCGCATGATGTTCGGGAGAATACTTCGGGGACACAGGCACCGTTAATCACAACCAAAATTCACGCCCAAGGGGCGTATATGTGGGAGGCGTCACGGTTGCCGCGCAGCGCGCCCGAGATGCCCTCAGCGCGGGGCAGGCTCGAGCTCGTCAAGCTCTCAGAGGTCAGGTTTGAGGCGCTGAGGAGCCTGATAGGGTCAGAGGCCTTCAGCCGCGAGGGCGAGCCCCTGGGCGTCATAAGGCGGATCGTGGCGCGGAGGGGCGGCAGGGCGCTACGCGTTACCCTAGCTACGGCTGCGGGCTTGAGAGAGGTCAAGGCTAGCAAGGTGTATGTTGCCCTCGGCTCCGGCGAGGAAGTGCACCTCAGCCGTCAGAGCGACCCCGTCTCGTCGCTGCGCTGCCTAGTCGAGGAGCTGCGGGCGATAGACTGGTCTGAGGTCAGAGCTGACGAGAGGTACGCTGAGGGCTCGCTGCCCCCCAGCGACTACCTGGAGCTGAGGGGGAGGATCGCCGCCAAGAGGGTGGCGCTAGCTAGGAGCGCCCTATCAATTGCTAGGAGGCTGATGGAGAGCGGCCCACCCAGCCCTGAGGCCAGGGTTCTCGTGATGGCCGCCATCACTTACGCTAAGGTATATCTACCAGAAGAGTAGTCTTAGTAGCTGAGCGAGGGAGCGCTATCGGTGCTTGTCCAGCGCTTGGTGGGCCCATGGGGCGAGGGAGGCTGCGCTCGAGCGTGGTTAAGCTGGTCATCCTCCCAGCGCTGGGCCTTGCCTTCTTCGCCCTCTTCGTCACCCTAGTCGTCAGGATAGACATCGGGAGGACGGTGGACATACTGCTCTCCTCCAGGAAGGAGTACTTCGCCCTAGCCTTAGCTCTAGACGTGGGATTCATGATTTTTTACGCGACCGCTTGGTTCTTCCTCGTGAGGATAATCTCAGACAAGGTTAGGTTTAGGGAGGCCGTCTTGGTCATGATGATAAGCTGGTTTGGGGACATGCTCATACCAGCGGCCTTCATAACTGGCGAGGTAGTAAGGCTGGCCTTCCTCAAGAGGAGGTATGGGATAGACGTGAGCAAGGCAGCTGCCACTGTGGTCGTCCACAGGCTGCTGAGCGCCATAGCCTTCGCGCTATTCATCTTCCTGGGGGCAGCGTACCTCGTGCTCAACGGGTACAGGGTGGTAGCCGACGTGCTGCTGCAGGCAGCGTTCTTCGCCCTCCTAGCACTATCCCTCGCGGCCCTCTGCATCCTCATGATACTCAAGGTCGACCTATTCGAGAGGACGCTCGTTAGCTTCTTCGACAGGGTTGTAAGGCTCCTCAAGAGGAGGTATCTGGAGAAGTACCGCAAGCACCTCGAGGAGTCCCTGGTCTCCTTCAAGAGCTCCATGGACATGATCAAGGGGAGGAGGCTCAACGTTGCCCTGAGCTTCGTGAGCCTCATAGCCCAGTGGATATGCGGCATAATGATACCCTACGTCTTCTTCAGGTCGGTGGGGTACCCAGTGAGCTTCTGGCTGCTGGCGATGGCTTTTCCCATGTACGGAGTCATAGACAACATACCCTTCGGCATCCCGGCGAACGCTGGCGTCCTCGACGCGGCGATGGTGTCGACGTTCGTGCTGCTAGGCATAGACAAGGAGGTGGCGACGGCCGTCACGGGGCTGACGCGCATCGTGATAGTCATCTTCGAAGTGATACTCACGGGCACCATATCTGTGGTGTTCGGGCCCAGGCTATTCAACCTGAGCTTCAGCAAGCTGAGAGAGCTGCTCAGGGAGAGAGAAGCTACTCTGAGGTATGGTCATTCAGCATAGGGCGTATCTCACGCGATTGTGAAATATACCGCTTGGTTCCTCTGGAACTGGTGGAAGCGAATGGCGCCGTCCCTCGACGAGATCTTCGAGAGGGCCTTAAGGTCGAGGATCTTCAAGAACAGGGAGATACTGCTGCCCGACTACGTCCCCGACGAGCTGCCCCACAGGGACAAGCAGATACTCAAGCTGGGCAGCATCCTAGCGCCAGCGCTCGCTGGCTTCAGGCCCTCTAACGTGTTCATCTATGGGCTGACGGGGACGGGCAAGACAGCCGTCACTAAGTACGTGCTGAGGAGGCTTGAGCGCAAGGCCAGCGAGAGGGTGGCCTACGCCTACGTCAACTGCCGCCAGAACAACACCAACTACAGGGTGCTGGCTGAGCTCGTGAGGGCCCTCGGCAGGCCTGTCCCCTTCACGGGCCTCTCCACAGCTGAGGTCCTGAGGAGGTTCGTTGAGGCGCTGGAGAGGTCGAGAAGGGTCATGATAGTGGTGCTCGACGAGGTCGACTACCTCGTCAAGAGCAGCGGCGACGGCGTGCTGTACTACCTGACCAGGCTGAACGCCGACCTGTCCTCCTCTAAGCTCTCGGTCGTGGGGGTCACGAACGACCTGAGGTTCACCGAGTACCTCGACCCCAGGGTCAAGAGCAGCTTGGGTGAGGAGGAGCTAGTGTTCCCCCCCTACACCAGCTCCGAGCTCGAGGACATACTGAGGATGAGGGCTAGGGAGGCCTTCTACCCCGGCGTCCTGGAGGAGGGCGTGATCCCGCTGTGCGCGGCCATGGCGGCCAAGCAGAACGGAGACTGCAGGCTGGCCCTCGACCTGCTCCTCAAGGCAGCTGAGATAGCAGAGAGGGACGGCCGCTCCAAGGTCACTGAGGATGATGTCAGGAGGGCTCAGAGGGAGATAGAGAGGAACCTGGCGATCGACGTGATAAGGTCGATGCCCCTCCACGTTAAGCTCGTGCTGCTGGCGGTCTACTTCATGCAGAGGGAGGGTTACCGCAACATCACGACGGGCGAGCTCTACAACAAGTACAGGGAGCTGGCGAGGAGGATCAGCGTGGACCCTGTGACCCAGAGGAGGGTCAGCGAGATAATCAACGAGCTCGACATGCTGGGTCTCGTCAACGCTCAGGTGGTCAGCATGGGGAGGTACGGGAGGACGAAGAGGATAAGGCTCTCAGTGAGCGAGCGATGCGTGCTCGAGGGCATGTCTGAGGACCTAACTCTCAGCAGCCTGCTGAGGGACCGCGGCAGGTGAGCTACTCCGCTCCCTCCCTAGGCGAGAGGATCTCTGGCGGCAGGAGGTCCTCGAGCCCCTTGAGCAGCCCCCTCTTGGCCAGCTCCTTGAGCTCGTCCGTTGAGTACCTGTGGAGTATGTCACCCTTAGTCGGCTGAAAGTCCCACGGTGCCACTAGCACCACGTCCCCTATCCTCATCCAGACCCTCTTCTTCATCTTCCCGGGGATCCTGCACAGCCTCTCGACGCCGTCCGAGCAGATGACCTTAGCCCTCTCGTGGCCAAGGAACTGCTCTATGACGCCGAGCAGCTGACCCTCGCCTGGGAGCACTAGCTCCTTGGTCTCAGGCTCCCTCCTCTTCCTCCTGGGCAATCGACCACCTCCTACATTACTTAAGCGGCACGAAATATACCTTTTCGCCGAGCCTGAGCACCCCCACCTCCCCGCCGACCCTCACCCAGCTAGGCACCACCTCGGCTCGCACCTCGTACACCCTGTAGTTCCTCATGCTCATCAGCTGGACGTAGCCGCGGCTCACGGAGAGCACCGAGGCTCTCTCGACCTCGCTCGGGCTGACCACCCTAACCCTACCTGAGAACGCCTCCGAGAGCGGTAGCGTCTCCACGGAGCAGGTGTCGAGCGAGAGCGCCCTGTAGCGGTCGCCGCGCACATCCCTCACCACCATCGCCCTGCCCCCCCTCACGATAACGTCGCCCGCCCTGAAGGGCGGTAGGAGAACCCTGACGGTGGACTTCGTGCTGACCCTACCGCTGCCGTCGACGCCCACGACCTTCCACGTCTCCAACACCCTCCCCCCGAACCTCCTCTGGACGGCCGCGGCTAGCGCCCTAGCGACACGCTTGGAGCTCAGGTGGACGTCTACCCCCTCGCTGAGATCGCTCTCCAGAATCACCGCCTCCCTGTCCCTGTCGTACAGCCTCTCGGCCTCCTTGGTGATGGCCTCCATGACCTGCCTCTTCTCCCCCTCGCTCATGGGCCTGCCGTAGACCCTCACCTGCAGGACCGCTCTCTCGACCCTCCCCCTGACCCTCCTGCAGGCCGGGCAGAGGGCCCACTTGACCTCGACTCTCAGGTGCAGCACCTGCTCGTGCACCGCGCTCGATGAGGGGCTGATCCTCCCGCGTACGACCACGGGGACCTCGGCCCGCCCCCTGCTCACCAGCCGCGAGGCGGTCGAGGGCGAGGCCACCGGCTCCACGCTCACTAAAACGGCCTCGCCGCTCGGTCTCAGCGCGTCTCTTAGGGCGCTAAGCGCCCCCTCCAGCACCCCCTCCAGCTCTCGCCCAGCGCGCGAGTAGTGCCACCTGCCCCTGCGCAGGTAGGCCAGGCAGCTCCTGCACAGGGTGAGGGAGGGCTCTCTAGCGACTACGGCTAGGGGGTGCTGCGAGAGGTAGCACTTGGCGCACAGCCCCCTGTATAAGTCGTCAGTGACCCGGCCGCAGAGCGCGCAGAACCTCCTGGGCAACGCCCCTCACCTTACTATCTGCACGTGGGGCACACCTGCTATCCACACGACGGCCTCCAGCACGCCCTCGTTGAGGTGGGCCAGCATGCTTATAACGTTTTCCCCGACGGCGTTGATTATGGTGCCCTCGGCGACGTACCTCGCCGCCTCCCTGAGAGTCACCTTGGTGCCGCCATAAAACCTCTCGCTCACCTCGAACTCTATCCTGCCGTCGCTGAGCGTCCTACCCAAGAGCTCCTCGTCGCACAGGGCCACCAGGACCTCGCCGCAGTACCTGTGAACCTTGACGTAGCACATCCTGTCCCAGTTAATCTCCTTCCGCATGGCCCTCACGGTACTATGAGGCCTGACCTCATTAAAGCATTCCGAGACTAAGAGCGCTCACGACCGGAGCCCACCGCGCCAGGAACCGCCTAAGGCGTGGAATCGCCGCGCCCTCGGTTCAGGCAGAGCAGTGACGCGGCGCGACCTGAAAGGGGGTCATCAATTGGTCTCGGCAGGGCGACCACTCTCAGGCAGGGAGTGCAGAAGCTCTACGGGTCACTGACACAGGGCGATGGAGGGAGGCTTGTCGGGCACGTTGACGGCTCTGCGCAGGATGCCACAGATAAAGAGTGGGCCCGCCCGGATTTGAACCAGATCATCGCACCGGATTGGAAAGAGGAAAGCATTCTAGCGGGCCGCGCGCCGCTTTTGCCCGCCCTGCTAGCGCCCGCTCAGCGCTTAAGTATTATTTTCACCGCACTCCCCAGCGCAGCTCATATCGCTGCTTAGCACTTGGAATGATAGCGCAGTGGTTGAAATGAGCCCCGGTACCGCTGGGTGCCGGGGTGAGCCCCGAACCGCGGGGGTGTGGGGC
>CAZCFI010000066.1:0-10562 GCA_964497915.1 uncultured Thermoproteales archaeon | reverse complement strand
GCCCTCAGCCTCTCGGACACGACCCTCCTGGACGCCCTCCCCCTCGCCCTCCTCATGAGCCTGGTTAGCTCAGACACGTTCAGGGGGCCGTACAGCGCCAGCAGCTCGACGATGGCTAGCGTGATGGGGTCGTAGAGCCCCCTGCTCCTGAGAACCCTCTTGGCCTCCGCCACCCTCCTGAGAGCCGCGACGAGGTCGCCCTGCAGCGACAGCCCGACGCCGAGGGCCCTGAGGAGCAGCGAGACGAGGTCCCCAGCTGGCAGGGAGCCGAGCAGCCTCTCGAGGGCCCTCAGCCTCTCGGACAGCTCGTCTATCTTCTCCTCTATCCTCCTCAGCCTCTCCTCTAGGGTGCCGCCCTCAGGAGCGCCCCCCCTCAAGCTGGCCCTCCGCTGGTGAGCCCTCTAGTTGGTAGCAGGTCCCGCTATTACCGTCAGCGGCGCGGCCTTAAAAGCCTGGGCTCGGCCATCAGCTTGACGGTGGCGATCCCAAAGGGCCTGAGGGCCACTGCGAAGCCGTCCTCGCTGACGCTCAGGGGCGCGACCTCCTCCTCAACTAGGTTGGTGAGCCACCCCCTCCTCAGCTTGGCGAAGCTGAGCCTGACCTTCGCCACGCACGCCCTGCCGGCAGTCTCGGCGAGCCTCACGACTAGGCCCTTGCCGTCCTCAGAGGGCTTCAGCGCCGTCAGCGTTACGTTGCCCTCGCCGACCTCGCAGAAGCTGTGGGAGCCCGCGGGGAGCTGGCCCCGCTGGCCGCCGCGCACGAAGACCGCCATCAGCGGGCACGCCACGCCCCACCCGTGCCTCCTCGGGGCGCCAGTCCTCCAGTCGCCAGCATAAGACGTGATCGAGTACCGCAGGAGCAAGTCGCTGACCTGCGTGACGTAGAAGTTTGTCCTGAAGTTGTTGCACATGACGAGCGAGTAGACGTGCCCCCTCTCAAACCTCGTCGACCTGAGCTCCTCGCTCGGGTAGCCGCGAGGCCTGGCGCCGTGGTGCGCCCACGAGACGCCGAGGGGCCTCAGGCCCCCTAGCTCTACTAGGTGCGCGTCTACCGGGGCCAGGGCGACGCTGCGCCCGTCGCCCGCGACCTCCACCCAGTGCTGCACCGGGTAGTAGCACGTGTGGGAGCCGGGCAGCTGGTCCCTCGGCGGCGAGACGACGGCGCACGGCCCCTCGTACGTGAAGCGCGGCCCCCTGACGTTGAACGGGAACGCCACGTACACGTCGAGCAGGGGAGTGCTGTCCCTGAGTATCCTGTACGAGAAGTCCACCCTCTTCAGCCCCTTGTAGAGGGTGACCTCCACGACGACGGAGGGGCAGCCCGGAGCCCTCCCCCGGGCCACTAGGCTCTCGGCCACGGGCCCGCGAAGCCCACGCTCCACCGCGTCCACTCTCACTCTGCGCTCGACTCCGGTGGGCGACTCGACCACGATCACCTGGCCGAGGCCGTGGCGCGCGCCTCCGTCGACCAGCTCCCAGCCCAGCTCTCTGTCCAGCAGGCTCGACACCACGCCGGTGGAGGGGTCGAGCGCGACCCTGTAGTACTCATTCTCAATGGCTAGCTCGCCGCTAGCGCGCTCGAGCCCCCACTCAGCCCTCCCAGCCTTCCTAGCCAACTTGTACACCCTGTAGCCAAGCGGGGGCACGTCCCTAGCGACGAAGAGCAGCGCGACTGCGCACCTCTCGTCCACGGGGGCTAGCCCGACTCTCTCAGCGGCGAGTGGCAGCGGCGCCCTGGGGTCGCCGACCCTGAGGACCTGGCACGGCACCTCTTCGCCGCTCTCAACGTCGACTAGTGAGACCCCCTCCCTGATCAGCTCCAGCAGCGCGCGGGGCGCCGCCACCAGGGCTGGGCAGGTTTTAGGTACCGGGTGCCCACAGGGCTCAGCGCCCCTTAGCCACGCCACCACCACGTCAGTCCTCCTCCACGAGAGCGGGTTGAACACGACGACGTAGTAGCCGTCGTCGGGGAGGTCGATGCGGCTGGCGATGCTGCTCAGGGCCCTCACGAGCACGTCGTAGGCCAGGGCGTGGGCCTTGTAGGCGTGGAGCTCCTTCTCGAGCCTCGAGCACTCCTGCGCCGTGCCCAGGGGGAAGCAGAGCCCCCACGTGTGCTCGTCGTAGAGCGCGCTGTGCTCGCGAGCCCCCTCTAGCACCTCCCTGTACGGGTAGTCTAGCCCAGCGACGTAGTCGGCTATGGTCGCGAACCTCTCAGCTGCCAGCATCAGCTCCTTGGCCTCCCTGCTCACGGCCGTGGCTCTCGCCGTCGACGTGGCCCCGACTGGGTAGTCGCTGTCCGGCACCTCCCCCCGGAAGCTCGGGAGGCGCTCGAGCACCTTGGGGTACCTGCTGAGTACGTGGTCGAAGAACTTGGAGAGCGTGGACACGACGATCCTGGGGTAGGCCCACTTATCGTTCCACTCCTTGGCCACGCGGCACGGCTCCAGCGAGGGCGGGGAGTTGTCGCGCGGGAAGCCGCACACCCGGATCAGCACCGCGTCGAAGGGGTAACCTCGCGCCTCGAGCTCGTCGAGGAGCTTGGGCAGCTCTCTCTCGAGCTTGTCGACCCCCTCAGTGAACCCAGCGTCGCGCCCGAACGCGGGGCTCTGGTACCAGAGGAGCACCCTGCTGCCGTCAATTCCAACCCACCAGAAGGCGGCTGGCTCGCCAGCGGGCGCCACGGCGCGCTCGTCCCAGAAGGGCACCTGGTCGGGCTTGTAGTACTGCCTGGGCAGCAGGGGGGCCAGCACCTTGATGCCGCTTCCCGCCAGGACGGAGGCGAGGCCCCAGGAGAGGCCGGGCACGTCGTTCAGCTCGGCCACCTTGACCGTAGCCCCGTACTCCTTCCTCAGCTTAGCGGCTGGGTAGAGGAGCCTGATTAGCTCCTCGTGCCCGCACATGCCGCTCACCATGTTGCCGGGGAGGGCGGAGACCTCGATCCTCCCCTCTCGCAGCAGCCTGGCGAGCCTCTCCACCTTCCGCTCGGGCTGAGTCCTTAGGTAGTGGAGGACGGACCACGCTTGCTCCACTTGGTACCTGAACTTGACGTCATCAGGCCAGTCCTCAGTCTCCTCGCAGAGCTCGGCTATGCGGTCGTAGAATCTGACGTACTCATCCAGGACCCTCTGGGGCAGGTCCGTGTAGCCGAGGTCGTGATGGGAGTACTGGACCAGGAACACGAGCCAGCGCCTCCTGGGCCTCCACCTGACGGCCCCCTCACAGAGAGCCCTCCCCTCGCGGTCTCGCAGGGCGAGCGTGACGTCACACTCCTCACCGGGGTCTGGGAGGGGGACTCTGTAGACGCTGACCCCCCTCTTCGCGAGCCCCAGCTCTATCTCGCGGGTGCCGAAGGGCCCCCTCGCGACCAGCACCACCTCCACAGGCTCGCCGTCGTTGCGCACTGTCAGCTCGACCAAGTTCGTGAGCTCCCCGCCGCGTGGGAACAGGCAGGTCTGCCTGAACCCCTCGATCCGCACTGAGCCCATGCACTACTAAGCGACTAGCGCCACTATATGCTCTTCCAACTCGGGCCAGGCGGACCCGCCGCGGCCTCAGATGGGGCCAGGCCTCAGCTCGGGGCTCTCCTCATGCGTCGGCAACCTACCCTATCATCATTAAGCGCCTCAGGGCGCGCTCGAATTTAAACATTTGGCCACCTCACAGCACCGAGCCTAACAGCTCGTCTCTGAGGCGGAGGACGTCGCCCAGCTGCGGCTCTCAGGCGCCTCACTTCCGCCGAAGTCGTACTCAGGCGCTCCCGCTCAGCCCCGCTCACCTTTCAGCCCCGGAGGCCCCGACCTCACAGCTCGGCGATCATGGGCCTGACTAGCTCCAGCAGGTAGCGCAGCTTCAAGAGCCTGAGGCTCAGGGGGAGCCTGGTGACGATGAGGCCGCCCCCTAGTACCACAGCCCCTCCATAGCCTATATCGCGGAGCCCTCGGAACACTCCCTCCCAGTCGACCAGCCCCTCGAAGGGCACCAAGTGCTGCTCCTCCGCCCTCGATATGTCGTCGTTGAGGGGACGTGGGCGAGGTAGCGCCCCAGCTCCACTATCGAGCTGCGCTGGTCTAAGCCCTGCACGTATGCGTGGCACGTGTCCCAGCACACCCCCACGACCTCTGGGTCGGAGCGCTCGGCGAGCCAGGTCAGCTCGCCGGCTCGGAGCCGAAGACGCGCCTGCCCCCGCCCCCCGGGACCCTGCTGTGCGTGTTCTCCACCGCTATTCCCACGCCGGCCTCGCGAGGAGGCTGCTGGTGGAGGAGTTCGGCATCGAGTGCCCGTGGCCGCCCCGGAGGAAGGACAGGAGGGGCGAGGTCGCCGGGATTTGCGACAGGGAGTGCGTGCTTAAGAGGGACTGCTGGGAGCTGTGGATCTGGAGGAGGGATTCACTGCTCAGGTTCGCCGCCCTAATCAACTTCAGGGTCGAGAGGAAGAGGGGGGAAGCTGGGGGACGCCGTCGAGATCTCGAGGAGGTGCAGGAGCGGCAGGGAGAGGATTGAGGCCTGGCTTGAGAGGTACGAGAGGAGGAGCGGCAGGTGGATCCCCAGTCCGCCCCCGCCCGTGGATACCGAGGCCCTCAACGCCGCGCCCCACTCTCAGGCCCCAGCTCCAGGGACATCAGGTAGACCGTGTGGTACCTGCCGTCCCACCTCAGGAAGACCGCCCTCTTGCGCACCTCGTACACCTCGAACCCGAACTTGCAGTAGAGGGCTATCGCCCTGCAGTTGTCGGCGTAGACGCTGAGCCTGATCTCGCTCACGCCACGCTCCCTCGCGAGGTCTATTATGAACTTCATCAGGTGCGTGCCCAGGCCCCGCCCCCTGTAGTCCTGCCTGAGCCCTATGCCCAGGCTGGCCGCCTCCCCAGACCTGAACGGCGTTAGGTAGGCGATGCCCACGATCCTCTCCTCCCCGCTCAGGGCCACGACCGGGAAGAACCTCTCGTAGTCGAGCTCGGCGATTATTTTCTCAGCCTGCTCTCTGGTGAAGGGGAAGGGGTGGAAGTACTTCTCGGTCTCAGGCCCTATGTTCAGGAAGAAGTCCACCAGCCTCTCTAGGTCGTCCCTCCTCAGGACTCTGAGCAGCGCCCTGGAGCCATCCTTTAGCACTACCTCCCTGGAGCGCTGGGCCAGGGCCTTGACGCTAGCGCCCCCGCTCACCGCCCTCACTCCGCTGACCCGCGCACCTCCTTTATCTCCCAGGGCCTGAACTCAAGCGCCCCCTCGACGCGCCTGATCGTCTCCCCGAGGAAGTTCGTCTCGCGCAGCCCCCTAAGCTCCCTGAAGAACCTCAGGGGGCACCTCGTCCCCCTCCCCTCGACTTCGAAGAGGCGCACCGCGACCTCCCCCTTGTCCCTGAAGAGCGCGGAGAGCACCACGTTGTCAGCCTCAACCCTGAGGAAGCTGTAGCGCGGCGGCAGGTCCCCAGAGCCAACAACGCCGGCGAGCGCGATCAGCGGGTTTAGGTACTCCATCGCCCTCTGGTACACCCTGCCCCTCAGCGCGTCGCCGTCGTGGGGGCACAGGGCGTACTCAAGCTCGTGAACCCCGGTGCCCACCATCTTGGGCGCGTTCCTGAACCTGTAGAGGGCGTCGGGGTCGACGGTGCAGAGCAGAATGCTGGACAGCACGCGCCCCTCCAGCACGAAGCCAGCGTTCTGCCTGCTGACGAGGGCAACTCCGTACTCGCCGTTTGACAGGTCGGCCCAACTGTAGGCCCCCACGACCCTGCCCATCTTACCTTCGCTCCTCTCGCCGCCCACGTAGAGCTCCCCCTCCGGGTCCACGCGCTCCACGCCGAACGGCCTGTCCACGCACAGCTCGCCGCCCTCCACGCTCAGCGGGAAGGCGGCCCTGAACCTCCTGCCGACAGCCCTGGCCTCTATGACGGCCCTGAACTCGACGCGGGGCACGCCCTCGTACAGAGTGACCTCGAGAGTCGTCGGGTTCTCGAGGTACGAGAAGCGCGCCCTGATGGTGGCCCTCACTGGCCCTAGCTCCATCTCCACCCCGTCTGGCGAGAACTCGGAGGACGAGTAGTGGAGCCCCTCCACCTCGCCGGTGAGCCCCGCTGGCCCGCTCCTGACCCTCTCGCAGAGTATGCTGTTGCCCAGGAGGCGGCCCAGGCCCCTGAGCCTGGGCCACGCCTCCACCTCTATGAGCTCCCTGCCGCTGCGCTTGTCCACTATGCTCGTCACGTGGCCGTTAGCCACCCTCACCCTGAAGTACTGGTTCTCGAGCACATACGACGTGGTCCCAGCCTCCTGCGTCTCGTAGCACCTCAGCTGAGTCTCGTACGACGGGCGCTCCTCCGACGGGACGACGTAGTAGGTGGAGTAGCCGAGCGCTGGCACCTCCGCCCTGAAGAGCACCACCGCCTCCCTCAGCGAGCCGTCCGGGTACCTGCTCTCGCCGAGGGTCTGGTAGGGCACCTCCCTGCCATCCGCGTCCAGCATCTTAAAGTGCCTGTAGCACGTGAAGGGGCCGAAGGCGACCCTGGCCTCGACGACGTCTGAGCGGTCCCAGCTCAGCTGGTTGAAGACGACCACCGGCACGCACTCGAAGTCGGGGCGCCTGACCCTCCCGGCTATCGCGCGCAGGGCGGCCCGCAGGAGCTCCTCGCCTCTCTCCCTCACGCGCCTGATGTCGCTGAGGAAGGCCTCCAGGTCCTCGGGGTAGAGGTAGCCCACGGTATTGTGGTCCTCCCAGAGCACCTCAGCCACCCACAGCTGCTTCAGCTCCTCCTCCGGGTACGGCAGCCCCATGAGGCTGGCTATCGTTAGGAACTTCTCGCAGGTGAGCAGGAGGTCCACGGCCTCCCTCTGGAGCCTCCTAGTGTCGTCCCCTGAGACGCCGTACAGGGCCGCCCAGCTGACGTTGTCGAGCGACCCCTTGACCACCGGCAGGTCGCCCGCCACCTCAGAGAGGGCCTCGAAGTACTCGGTGGGCGTGCTTATCCTGAGCCTGGGCCTGAGCCCCCTCCTGTTCCACTCCTCGACGAAGTCGACCAGCTCCTCGCAGGGCGGGTCCCAGTCGCTGCCCTGGTAGAAGAGCAGGAGGCCGCTCCTGCAGAACTTGGAGAGCCCCTCAACCTCCTTGCGGAATGACTCAGCGCACTCCTCGAAGCTCTTGAAGAGCCCAGGCCTCCACCCAGAGCCGTGCGGGACCCTGCAGCAGAGCACCCTGCTGCCGTCCGGCGCCTCCCACCAGAACTCCAGCGGCAGCCCCCTCTCGTCGTAAACCATCTTAGGCCTCTCGAACTTTAGGTACTTGAAGCCGCACTTGAGCGCTATCTGGGGCAGCTGCGAGAAGAAGCCAGTGACGTCGTTGAGCTGCAGCACCACGTTCCTGAACTTGAGGCCCAGGATCCTCTCCATGAGCTCCCTGCCGTAGACGATGTTCCTTATCAGCGACTCCCCGCAGCAGTGGGTGGCCGATATCCCCAGGAGGTGAGGGGTGCTCACCATGGCGCACGCTATGTCGACCACGCCCCTCCTGACGCACTCCCTGAACTCGTCGCGCAGGTCGGGCCTCTCGAGCCAGAAGCCGACGAGCGAGTAGACCTTGTCGACGCCGCTCCACCTGTACTCGGGCCTCTCCCTGATGACGCGGAGGGCCTCAGCCACGATCTTGGCGTTGGCCCGGTGTATGTAGCGTATGGACGGGCCGAGGTAGTAGCCCCAGCCCCAGTCTATGTGGGAGTAGGGGACTATGAATACGACCTCGACGCGGCCCATGGTTGCTAAGCCCCCCACGACTCTCATAAGGTTAACTCTCATAAGGTTAACTGAGTCGCGCCCTTACCCGACGTACCTGGCCCTCTCCTCGGGGCTGAGGCTCCGCCATATCAGGAGCTGCTTCCTGACCCTGTCGACGAGCCCCCTGTAAGATGCCACCCAAATGTACCTCTTCCCCCTCACCAACCTTGAGCGCATGCTTAGGGCCATGCCCCCCGCCGTCGGGGAGGCCACCACCTCGACCCTGGCCAGGACGCCTGCGTCCTGAGGGGCGGGCATCAGCGTCAGCGTGACCGCCACGGAGCCGCCCTCCCTCTCCTCGATGGCTGGCCCCTCAACCACGGCGAACTCCCTGCAGTGGACGCTCTCAAAGTACTCGCAGAGGAACCTAGCGAGGCCCCAGGCCTCTCGCGCGCTTGTGACGCGGACGGGGAGGGGCTCGTGCCACTCACTGCCAAGTGGGCGCATGAGGGGCCTCCACCTCCTCGCTAGCGACGGCGTGACCTCCCTCGAGGCCTCAAGCGAGGGGTAGGCGCTGGACAGGAGCACAGCCGCTATGGACAGCAGTAGAGCCACGGGTAGGTGGGGCGCCGACACGTCGAGGGGCAGGGCGAGCCCGGCTAGCTGAGCGGCCCAGCTGACGACCGTCGCCGCTAGGTAGCCCAGCGTCACGCCCAGCGCTGAGTAAGCCAGGCCCTCGGCGAGGGCCACGAGCGCGACGTGCCCGGGTGACATGCCGAGCGCGGCGTAGATCCTCAGGTCTCTCCTCCTCTCGTGCATCGAGCCCAGCACCGCGTTGGACAGCGTGAGGCAGAGCAGGGCGAAGGGCAGCAGGAAGCTCTCAGGCCTCGAGAGCTCGTACCGAGCCACGCACGTGAGCTCGTAGCTGGACTCGCCGTCGCTGAAGTAGACCTGGTACTCGCCACCCACTTGGCGAGCTAGCTCCTCGGCCAAAGCCAGCAGGGAGCTAGAGTTGGCGGAGCGGACGAGGACGGACGTCACGACCCCGCCAGCCCCAAGCAGCACGTCGAAGGGCACGACCACTATGCAGGAGCTCTCTTGAACTATGCCCTCCCTGGTCAGGAACAGCGGGGTGACCAGGTAGCCGTCCAACTCCTTGAGCCTGCAGAAGACGTCGAGCGAGATTATCCCTACTACCGTAAGCCTCAGGCTGCCCAGGAGTATGGCGTCGCCGAGCTCCACGCCCAGGGCCTCGGCGAGGTCCTCCGAGATCGCGGCGCTCATGGTCCCGGGCTTAGGCCAGCACCCCTCGAGGAGGGCCCCCTCGGGAGCGGCTGGGTCCCCGGGGAGCAGGCCGACGACGCTGCCGCGGACCCCGAGCTGCCTCCCCGTCCTCGGGCACGACACCACAGCTGAGCCCGCCAGCCTGGCCCTCGGGTGCAGCTCGGCGCCTTCGGGCAGGAGCCCCCTCACGTACTCGACCAGCAGGCGGGGGATGGGGGCCTGGCCGTCGCTGACGAGGTCGATCGGCCACTCCCTGACCAGGAGGCCCGAGTAGCTGGGCCTGGCGCCGCTCAGCGGCTTGAGGAGCGCTACGTCGCCGTACCTCCAGGAGCTCAGCAGCACCACCGACACGACCATGCACGCGACCGTGAGCGTGGTCAGCGCCGTCCTCAGGGGGCGCCTCCTCATGCCTCGAGCGCTTATGGAGAGGGCGGCTGGCAGCAGCGTTAGGCGCGGCGCCCCAGCGAAGTGCTTGCCCAGGAGCGCGGCCCTCAGCTCGCTCACCGCACGGCACCCCTCAGCGGCCAGGAGCGCCAAGCCCAGCACCCCGGTCGCTAGGGCGGCGGCGCTGGAGATGAGCAGCGGCAGGCACGGGTGCAGCCTGAAGCCAGGATGCGTGAGGGCGAGAGCACCGACGGCGAGGCTGATGGCTAGCGCGGCGCCAATGCCCCTCCTCAGCCTGCGCCCCTCGGGGATCAGCTCGCTCACCACGAGCGAGAATGGCGCTAGGAGCAGCAGGATCAGCGCGTTCATGGCGGCGATGCTAGCGTGCACCCCAGCTAGCGCCTGGTAGGCTCTCCTAGCCGAGTGCAGCGCTCGGTAGCCGAGCGCCAGGGCGCGGGCGGAGTCCCTCCCTCTGAGGCCCTCGAGGCATGCGGCGTAGTCCCTGAGGGCCTCCTCGTAGCACTCCTTGGCGAAGGCCATCGAGTGCCTTAGGGTCGGGTCCTCGAGGAGCGGCGCCAGCATGGCCCAAGTGGCATTGAGGGTCAGATGCGCGGCCTCCCACGGGTGCACGGCGAGGGACTCGCCCTGCTCGAGCCTGAGCCCCCTCAGCAGGAGCAGCGTGGTGCCGGCCTTAGGGTCTGAGACCTCCACGTCTAGCTCGACGCCGCACGGCAGCGTCAGGATCGCGACCTGCCCCAGCGCGCCCAGGCGCACTAGGTAGAGCGACCACTCGCTCACCTCAGCTGAGCTCCGAGACCGCACAACACGAATGCCCCGCCCACCACTCACCTCGACTGGCCTGAGGGTTCCCGTGTCCACGAGCACGCCATAGAGCACCACCGAGCCGCACCTGAATAGGCGGAGCTCAACGCGCCGCTGCGCGGAGACCTCAACCCTCCTCGAGGCGCAGAGCACCCTCCCATCGTCCTCGCTCACGAGGAACGCCGAGGCCTCGTAACAGATTGACATGGCGATCCCCATCCACCACCTCCTGACCTTGAGGCCAAACACCTCGAAGTCGCCAGAGTCGCTAGCTGCAGCCACCAGCGCGCACCCCCAGCTCGTGACGTGGACGAGGGCGAGGCCGCGAGCCCCGCTCGGAGCCACGACCCTGCCGGTCACCCTCCCGAGGCCCCACCC
>CAZCFI010000065.1:0-10638 GCA_964497915.1 uncultured Thermoproteales archaeon | reverse complement strand
CCTCCGCGAGCGCCCTGGCTGCGAGCTCGTCAGCCTCCCCCTCCTCGAACTCCCTCCACCCCTCGTCGTGCCTGGGGCTCCAGGGGTCGGCCCACGATACATCGAATGAGTCTAGGTCGTCGGGCTTGAGGCAGACGCACGCTAGGTCCACGCGCCTGTGCAGGCTCAGGGGAGCTGTGAAGACGCGCTTGGCGTCGATGACGTTCTCCACCTTGACGCCGCCCTCCAGCTCCCGCTCCAGGTCCCTGAGCCTGCGCTCGACCTTCTCTACCACGTACTCGACGACTGAGTAGGCCACGTCCAGCGGGTGCGCCCTGCCCCTCACCTCCTCCGAGAAGGCCCGCTCATGTACGTGGACGTGCATCCCCTCCCCGCTCCACTTGACGAAGACGCTCCTGGCGACGCCCTCCCTGTCGAGGAAGTCCACTATCACCTCAGCCACCCTGACCACGTCCCGCCAGCGCTCCAGGGACCCGTCGATGTCCCACACCGGCGAGGCCAGGGAGACGTTCTCGGGCCTCTCCAAGTCGCTAGCGGACTCTAGCCTGTCGTAGACGCACACCGACGCGTACACCGCCCGGGGCCTGACGCGCCTGAGCTCCCGGAGCAGCCTGTCCACGTCTGCCTCTGACTCCAGCCTGAGCGGGGAGCCGTCCGGCCAGTACCTGGCGAAGGCGCGCTGCCCAGCCCCGGCCACCGCGACCCACCTGCCCCTGCAGTAGTCGAGCAGCTCCCGCCTGACCTTGGGGCTGCAGTAGTAGCGCACGACGTCTGCGTACTTCATGCCCCTCCCGCCTACTGGCCAGGTCGCGTGCCCTCATAAGCCTGTCGCGCGAGTTAGAACGCAGCGGTCTCACCCTTTTATACTGAGGCCGACAAGTCATAGCGTAAGCGGAGACCGAAGCGGTGGCCGCGGAATGGGGGGAGTTGACGCGAGCGAGGGCTTGGTGAGGCTGCTAGAGGAGCGCCTTCGCGGGCTTAGGGAGGAGTGTGTGAGGGCCGTGGTGCTATTCGGCTCGCTGGCTAGGGGCGAGGCTTGCGAGAGGAGCGACGTCGACCTGCTAGTGCTCCACGAGGGCTGCGGGATAGGGGACCCGGTTAAGAGGAGGAGGTACCTGTACAGAGTGATGGCAGAGGCGCTCGGCAGGGAGTTCGGGGCCATCACGGTGATAGACATGGAGTTAGCGGAGTTCATGAGGCCTAAGGAGGTCACGCCCCTCCTGCTGAACATATACTGGGACGGCGTGGTGGTGCTCGACAGGACTGGGGTGCTGAGGGAGTTCCTGTCCCGCGTCAGGAGGAGGATCTCGTCCAGCGGGCTCAGGAGGGTGAGGGATGGGAGGGCCTACTACTGGGTCCTCCCGAGGCCCCTGGAGGAGGTGAGGATACTTTGAGCCTTAACCCGCTGAGCGAGGTGAGGTACAGGTACAGGCTCGCCTCAGAGCACCTGAGCAGGGCGGAGAGGATGTTCGAGGTGGGCGACTGGGTGGGCACCGTGCTCTCATCGCAGCTCGCCGTCGAGAACTTCGCGAAAGCGGTGGTAGCGGCCTTCGAGGTGCCAACGTGGAGCCACGACCCATCAGGCCAGCTCGAGGGTGTTGCCAGCAGGGCCCCTCCGCACCTGGCCAGCAGGATGGCGGAGCTCGCGCGCATGGCCCGAGAGCTCGCCCCAGAGCACGGGAGGGCCACCTATGGGGAGCCGAGCAGGGGGCTCACCCCCGGCGACATCTACAAGAGGAGGCACGCTGAGGAAGCCCTGGAGATGGCTAGGAGGGCCAAGGGTCTCGCCGAGGAGATCCTAGCTGAGTTGGGCGTCAGCCTTGAGCGCGCCCAGTAGGTAGCGGCTAGACTTACTGAGGGCCGCTAGGCGGGGTGAGCGGCAACTAAATTAGTGAGGGCGCTCAATCGCCCTACCAAGGGTTGGAGCATGGCGAGGCGTACCAAGATCATCGTCACGGTGGGGCCCTCGTGCTGGAGCGCTGACGTCCTGAGGAGGCTGGTCAGGGAGGGGGCTGACGCGTTCAGGGTGAACTTCGCTCACGGCGACGAGGGCGCCTGGAGGAGGATGGTTGAGGCCGTGAGGGAGGCTGACGAGGAGGGCGTCAGGCCGCTCATCGGCGACCTCCAGGGGCCGGTCGTGAGGCTGGGGGAGGTCGAGGAGATGGAGGTCAGGAAGGGCGAGAGGGTCTACATCGTCATGCGCGAGAGGGGGGACGCTGAGGCCAGGGAGATACCGCTGCCAGAAGCCCTCGTGTTCAGGCAGGTTAGGGAGGGGGACGTCCTCCTGATAGAGAGCGGCAGAGTGGCGCTTAGGGTCGAGGAGGTCTCGAGCGACTCAATCTCCTGCACGGTGCTGGTCGACGGCGTGATAAGGGGCGGGAAGACATTCGCCATCAAGGGCAGGGACCTCCCGCTCCCTGCCCTCACTCCGAGGGACATAAGGGCCGTGAGGTTCGCGGTCAAGGAGGACTTCGACTACGTCTCCCTGTCCTTCGTCAAGACGGGGGAGGACGTCGAGAGACTCAAGCACCTGCTAGCCGACCTGGGCGCCGAGCAGGCCAGGGTCATAGCTAAGGTGGAGACGCGCAGCGCCGTCGAGAACATAGAGTCGGTCGTCGAGGCCTCTGACGCCGTCCTCGTGGCCAGGGGCGACCTGGCAATATACTTCGACCTCGAGGCCATGCCCGTGCTCCAGAGGAGGATAGCCTCGGCCGCTAGGGCCCGCGGCCGCCCCGTGATCATAGCGACTCAGCTCCTCGACTCGATGGTCAGCAACCCAGTCCCCACGAGGTCCGAGGTGATAGACGTGTACACAGCCGTCAGGGACGGGGCCGACGCCCTGCTCCTAGCGAACGAGACGGCCGTGGGCAGGTACCCCGTGGAGAGCGTGGCGTGGCTCTCAAGGATAATTGAGAGGGCTGAGGCCGACGCCCCCAAGCCCCCAGAGCTGGAGGCGAGGACGCTCTATGAGGCCGTCGCCAAGGCCGCCGTCGCCATTGCCGACCTCCTGGGGGCCAAGGTCATAGCTTACAGCTCCAAGGGGAGCACCGCCAGGAGGCTAGCGATGTACAGGCCCCGGAGCGAGCTGCACGTATTCTCGTCAAGCCGGAAGGTCGTGAGGCAGATGAACCTGCTGTGGGGCGTGACGCCGCATGCCTGCGACTTTGAGAAGGGGGACCCGGAGCTATTCGGCAGGATGCTGGCCGCTGCCAGGGAGATGGGGCTGCTCTCGTACGGCGACATAGCCGTCCTCACCGCTGGCGCCAGGGAGGGCGCGACCGACATGATAAGGGTTGAGAGGGTGCTAGTGGGGCCTTAGGAGAGTGAGCCTTAAGCCTAACCCTGCGGTCGGGAGGGCTCGCGCTCATCGCTCGCCCAAGACTCTACCCCTTATCTGGGCGCTCCCCAGCAGGCGTCACCTTCCAGACGGTCTCCCTCCCTAGCTGCCAGTTGAGCAGCTCGGGAACGGTGAGCGGGTCCGGCCTGCCCCACTTCTCCACGTACTCACGCACCCTGGCCTCCAGCGCGTCGCGCATCTGGCGCACGACGTCGCCCTCCTCCTCGGCGACGTTGACCGTCTCGTATGGGTCCATGGCCAGGTCGTAGAGCTCGACATCTGAGGTGGTGTACGCGATGAGCTTCCGGCCTCCGCTCATCAGCGAGCGGGCGGCGAACTTGCTTGAGACGTACGTCCCGATGACAGCGTCCCTACCCTCCCACTCGCCCTCCAGCAGGCTGAGCAGGTCAACGCCGTCAGTGCGGAAGTCCCCCTTGACCCCAGCCACCCTAAGCACCGTGGGGAATATGTCGACCGTCTGCACGAGGGCGTCCACCCTCCTGCCCCTGAACTCCTGCCCTGGGAACTTGATGATGAGGGGCACGTGCAGCACCTCGTTGTATAGCATGCCGTGCCCGAACTCTATCCTCTCCTTGGACAGGCCGGGGTGGTCCTCGTACATGATCTCCCCGTGGTCGGACGTGATCACAACAAGGGTCTCGTCGTAGACGCCCATCTCCTCGAGCTTGTCCACGAGAGCGCCTATGTGGTGGTCGACGTAGTATATCTCGCAGTCGTAGAGCCTCACCAGCTCCCTCCGCTCGTCGGTGAGGTGCGAGAGCCTGCCCCAGCCTGGGACGAACCCATCTCCGTCGGGCAGCCTGACTGTCGGGGGCTCGTAGTAGTGCTCGTCGCGGAACCCCTCGCGGAACCCCTCGGGCAGGTTGTAGGGGGTGTGCGGGTCCCAGTAGTGTATGAACAGGAAGAAGTCCTTGCCGCGCCCGTGGGCCTCTAGCCACTTGAGGGCGTGGTAGTTGACCTCCTCGGCCGGGACCATGTCGGTGTTCCTCACTATATCGTCGTACAGCGCGTCATCGCTGGTGTAGGGCGGGCGGGGGCGAGGGTTTATGTAGTACTGGTACCCCCTGACGAACCACTTGGGGTGGTAGCCGAAGTTCACCATGTTGTCGACGGCCGCGGTGGCGTAGCCGCTGTGGAACAGGATCTCGGCCAGCGTGGGCGTCCTGTCGTCGAGGACTATGTGCCTCTCGTTCAGCTTCCTCCAGGCGTTGGTCACCACCCCCGTCCCCACGCCGCAGATCCCAGTGATGTGGGACGTGAAGGAGGGGAGCGTGTAGGGGAACTCGCTAAAGCAGTTAGTGAACACCACGCCGTCCTCAGCCACCCTGTCTATGTTCGGCGAGGTCTCGCGGAAGTACCCGTAGCAGCTGAGGTGGTCAGCCCTCAGCGTGTCCACGACTATGTAGACTATGTTCATGGCGACCCCCAGCCGACCAAGCGCCTCATGCTTATTTAAGGGCTGCGTGCCTCGCTAGCATGAGCTACCTCGCGCCCCGGGCCAGTAAGCTTAGCGCCGCCCGCGAGTCGCTAGGTGAGCGAGGAGCACTGGCTGTTGACTCTGGGAGCTGCTGAGGGTGTCGCGCTACGGCCGCTCACGCTGGCCCTTCCTGCTACCAATCGCTCTCTCCTTGAGGGACCACATCAGGTAGTCGTAGTAAACTGCCGCCGCTAAGTGCAGAGGCGCCGTCACCACCGCGGCGAGCTGGTTGACGTAGAAGAGCAGGGCGAGTAGCACAACGGCCGTCAGGGTGAAGTACATGCTCAGCACCTGCTGCCTAGGAGGCGTTTCCGCTATTAAGGCTTAAGGTTATCTACAGTCTCCCGCTCTCGCTCAGGCTCGCAGCGCTCGGCCACCTCCGCCTCTATGATCAGCTCTCTGATGCCATCGCCGTCGCTAACCACTACCAGTCTCCCGGCCCGCTCCAAGCTCCTCACAACTTCACAGCTCAGCTCGGCGAGCCTGAGGACGTCGCTCAGCGCCCTCTTAGAGCCCCTCCTCCTGACCCTCGCCTCGCGGAGCTTCGCCATGGCCTCAGCCACGGGGGAGCTCTCACAGAGTCTCTTGATCTCCTCGTAGCTCAGCTCCTCACCCATAATTTAGGTCCCTCAGCACCTTGATCAGGAGGTCGTGGACCCCCTCCTCCCTAGCCCTCTCGACGACGTAGCTCCTGTCTATCCTGCCCCAGTGGACCGCGACCAGCGCGTACACCTTGTCCCTGTCCTCCAGCGACTCCCAGAACTTCCAGGCTGAGAGGTAGGTCAGGATGAGGTCCTCGCACGCCTCCACGTAGGCGCGCAGCCCATCGACCCTCACCCTTATGGGGGGCTTAGGCCTGTTGTAGGAGGTCCCGACTATGTCTATGCCCTTACTGGCCAGCGCTCGGAGCCTGGGCAGGAATACCCTGTCCCTTCGGGGCTTGGAGATCTCCGCCAGGAACCCCTCCACCAACTCCCTAGCCCCCCTGCCCTCAACTACTATGTCGACGTCGAACGTCCTGTACGTGGATCCCGTCAAGACTTCGACAGCGAACCCGCCCACTATCACCACCCTGCCCACCCCCTCGCGCTCCAGGACCGTGTTGAGCCAGGCGATGAGGTATAGGAAGCGCTCCGTCTCGCTGACCATCCTCCTGATGCGCGGCAGGGCCTCCTCCTCGAACCTCCTAGCCAGCTCGCTCGCGTCCACGACTTGAACTTGGTGGGGGGCGCTTATATCCGTGGCCTCCCTGACTTGGCTGAGGGGGCATGGCGTGGACGTTCCAGCGCTCTACCACCTGGGCGGCCTGAGGGCACTCAGCGCCCTAAAGTCCCTGAGAGGTGCCAAGATCCTAGCCCTGAGCTCACGTAGGCTGGGCTTCATTTGGGACTACGAGGAGGTCAGGGAGCCGATAGCCTCCCTGGTCGTGGTCAGGAGGGGCCACGACCGCCTCAGGGAGGCATTCAAGTCCGCTAGCTTGAGTGGGGGCGAGGCCCTGGCTAGGAACTAGGGTGGCGCTCTGATGTTAGCTTCGCGGAGCCAGTTGACGGGCGCAAGCTGTACCTAGCCCTCAGGGAGATGACTAAAGGGGAGGGAGCGGTGACGGGCAACCGCCTCGCGGAGAGGCTTGAGAGGGAAGGGCTAGTCAACCTGTGCTCGGCTTACGCCCTGCTGCAAGACGGAGGGCGGCCTGCAGCTGCGAGGGGGACGTGATAACCGCCACCGCACTGGCCCTGGTCAGCCAGTTCCTCAGGGGCCCTGCTTTACGGCGAACGCGCTGCCGATGAGGCCGCCCTGGGGCCGCGGAGCACCTAGGCGCGCCGGTGCACGGATATGACCCCTCGAGGACCCTGCTCCTCGGCCACTGCTCCTACCTGGGCCCGGTGCCACTGTCGGTGGTCACTAGGGTGGCCTTCAGGAAGAAGTACGACAGAGCTCACAGGAGCAGCGTCGTGGACGCCGAGCTGCCAAGCAGTCTCCTGACGCTCGTCAGGCTCTCCCCCGTGCTAGACGCATTGCAGGTGGTGCTCTACTGCCCGAGGGAGGTCGCCAGGTTTGGGTCGCCCCACTGCGGGGCCGTGGCCGTAGTCGAGGTCAGGGGCTCACGCGAGGTGGCCGAGAGGCTGTACTCCCACCACGTGGCCGTGGCCCTGGGCGACAGGAGGAGGGAGCTCGGGATGCCGTCGCGAGCGCTCGGGGTCAGGTACGAGGAGCTGAGGTGAGGCTAGGGGGCCTAAGCCCCCTGAGTTGGTGCCCTCAGGGGTCGCTCAGGCCAGCTGCTCGGCCCAGAGCCTACTTGCAGATTATCTCAACCCCCAGCGCCCTGGCAACCTCCTTAGACCTCTCGTTAGCGTAGCACGTCACCATGTGCTTCCTGACCTTGACCTTATTCACCTGCCTGTAGAGCTCGCACTTCCTGTTGAACGCCCACACGTCGTAGGCGTCCACGCTCGACTTCACCTCAATGAGGTGGTGGACGCGGTCCTTCACGACCACGTCGACCTCTATCAGCGTCGGGAGGCCGAAGGCCCTGCCCTCCCTGTCGAAGTAGCTCCACCTCTCCACCCTCCCCGCCCTGAAGTGCTCCTCGATGAACCTCCTGAGGGACTCCCTGAACACCTCCTCGGCGACCACGCCCCACCTAGCGCCGAGGGCCGCGAGCCTCCTGCCCATATCCTCAACGGCCCTCGCGAGCCTCTCCAGCGCCTTGCTGTGCTCGGCTAGAGCCCTGCCGTGCTCGGCCACTTGCTCCTGAAGGGCTGCCACTTGCTCCTGGAGCGACCTTATCGCCTTGGCGTGCTCGGCCACCTGCGCCTGCAAGTCGCGAATGGCCCCGCTCTGGTCCGCCACCTGCCTCTGGAGGGCCGCCACCTGCTCTTGAAGCGAGCGAATGGCCCTGGTGCTCTCGTCGAGCCTGCTGAGCACCTCCCTCACGCCGAGCAGTCCCATCACTGCGTACCGGAACTCCTCGTCCTCCTCTAGCAGCCTAAGCAGCTCAGCCTTCAGCTCCCCCCAGGGCCGCATGCTCCCAGTAGGAGTGCTTGTAAGACCTTATAAGGCTGCCTCTAAAGTGGGGCCAGATTGGGCGGCGCGTTGGAGGGCTTCGCGGCCCAGGCGCTGGCCAGGCGGCGCGTCGAAGAACCCTTTAACTCGACTGACTGAGAGGTTAAGCGTTCCGCGGAGCGCTCACTCATTCCCAGATGTCGACCCGCGCCTATCGCGCGAGGAGAGCTGACGGCTGGCCAGGAAGAGGGCTAAGTACATTAGCGCTCGGTCATCGCCCTCTTCCTCTGACGACTCTGAGGGGGGCTTGGAGGAAGGGGGAGGGGGGCGCGCCCAGGCGGGTGCGTGGCGCTCCATCCACTTGGCGAGCCGGTCCAGGAGCTCGGCGACTCCGTAGATCACAGCGCCGATTACCATGACCACCAAGATAAGGAGCAGGGTTGTTATGGCCGTCCCGACGATTAGCATTAGGAGGTACCTGAGCCAGTCCACGCCAAGCCCAGTAAATTAAACGAGGCTCGCGTATTTATGCCCTCTACTACAGCTACCTAAGCTTTGTCGCCGCTTAGCAGCTGGGAACGTCTCGAGCGCTCGCCACCTGGCCATGAAACCGATCTCTGCGATCTCTAAGGCTTGCGAGCGACCTCTGCCTGCGACCGTCAACTCTTACCTGTTAGTTATATAGCGACAAAGTCACATGCTCAATAGTGATGAAGTTGAGAGGTCATGCAACTATTTCGGTCCCGAGGGAGGTCAGGGAGGGACTAAGGCGCATGAAGAGGCCGGGGGAGGACTGGGGGGCCTCTTCATGAGGCTGGCTAGGGGTTACTCTGAGACGAGGAGGAGGTCAGCGCTCAGCGAGCTGGCCTCTATCCTCACTGAGGAGGACCTAGAGGCCATCGAAGAGTCGGCGAAGAAGTTTAGGAGTTCAAGCTAGGCGGGGGGCGATGATCGTGGACGCATCGGCGCTGACTGACATGCTGAGGGGGGAGCTGGTCTCAGACGCCGACCTGCTTGTGGCAGCCGCCGCGCTGGCTATAGGGGTGGAGCTCCTGATCAAGGACAGGCGCTTCCCGAGTCTCAGAGGGCGTGGCCTGAGGGTGAGGCTGGTGTGAGCGGGGGCGAGGGGGTGGCGCGGGCATGCGCCTGAGGATGGACCTGGACGTGAGCCCAGCGGTCGCCATAGTCTCCTACCTAGAGGGCAGCGCCCCGCTCGAGCGCCTGCTGGCCAATAAGGGCGTCGCGTACATGCTGTACCACCACGGCCTCAGCTCTAGGAGGTTCGCGCGCATCCTGGAGAGCGTCGTCAGCGGGGGCGAGCCGCTCGAGGGCCCCATTGAGAGGGCGCTCTACGAGGAGTACGCTAGGTGCCGCCGGTCCCCCCAGCCGTACAAGGACTTCCTGCTCAGGGTCGCCTCGAGCTGGAGTGACGTGGCGAGCGAGGTGGCCTCGGCCGCCAGGGAGTACCTGCCCGAGTGGGCCGAGGCGGAGGTCAGGGTGTACCTGATGGTCGGGGGAGACGACGCCTACGGCGTCAACTTAGTCGACACGAGCGCCGTAGTCTGCAACGCGAGCTACTTCCTGGAGGACGAGCGCAGGCTCAGGGCCACGCTGGCCCACGAGGTCCACCACAAGGCCCTGTGGAGGCACATGGTGGCGTACCGCAAGCTCCTAAACAGCGGGCGCAGCCGCCTAAGCGCCGTCTATGGCGTGGTCAGCGAGGTCGTCGGAGAGGGGGTTGCCTCTGTGCTCTCCCGCCCTTACGGGCCCTTTAGGAAGTACTTGGCGGTCAGGAGCGAGATAGCTGAGCACTACAGGAGGTTCGAGGAGGGCGTCCTAGCGCTGTACAGGGGCGAGAGAGCGCTGGAGGACGTGCTGGGCGAGCTCTACCCCAACATGGGGCCGATCTACATGGTGGGCATAGACATGACGCTGGAGATAGTGGAGGCCCTGGGCCTGCGGGGCCTGAGGTCGCTGCTCGAGGACGCCTCCACCTACGACTTCTTCAGGGCCTACAGCGAGGTAGGCACCAGGTACAAGTACTCGCAGGCCACGCTGGACGCGCTGAGAGAGCTGCGCAGGGCGGTCCAGGAGGTCCTGTGACAGCGCCCACTAGCGGCGCTCTGCAGTGGCGCAGGGGCCATCAGCAGAAGCCCAACCCAAGAGAGAGCTAGTAAGGGGGGCGCTAGGTCGTGGATGGCACTGGGGAGGCGGAGAGGGCTCTGGAGAAAGGAGCGAGAAGGGCCAGAGCAGACATCCTCAGGAGGGCTATTGAGAGGGGGCTCAAGGCCGTGAACCTAAGCGTAGACGAGTGGGTAAGGGCCGTCAGGGAGGCAAGGCGGGAGAGGTAGGGCACCTCGGCCCCCATCCGACTGCCTCGAGGTAGGGTAGTAGGGCGCTGTGAGCAGCTGGCGCGCTCAACGGAGCAAGGGTTATTTATGAGCTGCCCGCGTTCAGTAGGCATGGATAGCCTTCGCTCCATACTTCTCGAGGTCGCGCCCAGGGGCGTAGTCGAGAGGCTCACCAGCGAGCTGGGGTTCGAGGTCTGGGCTGAGGACAGGCCCGTGAGGTGGGAGTTCAAGTCTCCGCCCAAGAGGAGGGGGGCAACGTCGTCTGGCTCCTGGAGGGAGAGGGGGCCTTGAGGCCAGGGTGAGGTTCACGCTGAACAGGGCGTACGGGGCGCTCGTGTCGCAGGTCTCGATCTCCAACCCGACTGAGGACGCCTCCAGGCCGCTGACGGCCCTCAAGCCCCTGATCCTCTCCTTCGGGGGCGGGAGGGAGGCTCGCGTCAGGACAGTTG
>CAZCFI010000064.1:0-10655 GCA_964497915.1 uncultured Thermoproteales archaeon | reverse complement strand
CCCCCTCCCCCGCCTCCAGCCTCTCGCGCACCTCCCTCCTGCCGATCAGGAGGTCGATCCAGTACCTGCCGCCCACCCTCACCCACTCCAAGTACTCCTCGTGCGTCCTGAGCATCGCCTCGAGTAGCGTGAGTGCCGAGGCCAGGGGCTTGAAGGAGTCGCGGTCGTACACGTGTACCTGGAAGCCGCGGCAGAGCTGCCCTGCATACTTCGAGGCGCGGGGCTTGAAGACCGTCGGCCTGAGCACGGCCCCGCCGAGGTCCCTGGTCCCCAGGTACTCGAGCACCCTCCTCGGGGACAGCCACGGAGCCCCGACTAGCTCGAAGGGCTTGGTGGTCCCCCTCCCCTCGGAGAGGTTCGTGCCCTCGAAGATGCACGTCCCGTGGTACACCAGGGCCGACCTCGGGGTCGGCAGGTTCGGCGACGGCGCCACCCACTGCAGCCCGGTCTCGTCGAACCACATCGACCTGCGCCACCCGCTCATCCTGAGCACCCTCACGTCGGCCCTCAGCGAGAGCCTGGAGTTCAGGAGGTACGCCAGCTCGCCCGGCGTAAGGCCGTACCTGGTCGGCACGTCGACCACCCCCACGAAGGAGCGCAGCGAGGGGTCGAGGGAGGGGCCCTCCACCACCGAGCCGGTCACTGGGTTGGGCCTGTCCGCCACTAGCACCAGCGTCCCAGCCTTGCTAGCCGACTTGAGGACGTGGTAGAGGGTGGCGACGAACGTGTACCAGCGCGCCCCGACGTCCTGGAGGTCGTAGACCAGCAGGTCGAGGGACTCGAGCAGGTCCCTCGGCGGCTCCCTCAGCTCGCCGTACAGGCTGACGACCCGGACGCCGAGCTCCCCGTCGCAGTGGTGCTCGACCGCTTCCCCCGCTTCAGCGCAGCCCCAGAGCCCGTGCTCGGGCGTGAACACCAAGCTCACGCTAGCCCCAGCCGCCCTCAGGAGCTCGACCGAGTGCGTAAGGTCGCTGGCCACTGACGCCTGGTTGCAGACCAGGCCCACCTCTGCCCCCCTCACTAGCTCGGGGGCGAGCGCCAGCGCCTCTACCCCTGGCCTGACCACGGGCCAGCCGACCACAACTGAGCACCCCAGGGCCGCAGCTCGAGAGGTAGCTCGCGGCCAAGCCGCACTCCGTATTTAGTAGCGGGCACGAGTACTTATCTCTGCCCGCCGTCACGGGCCCAAGTGGCCTATCTTGGTCTGCACGATCACATGCTTCAGGCCGCAGCCGTTCAGCACCCTCTTTACCCTCAGCATCTCCCTCACGCTAGGCCTCTTGAGGTCCCTCCTCCTGAAGGCCGGGAAGTAGTCGAGTACGCAGACCTGTATATCGGGGTCTATCGACGCTATCCTGTCCCCTATCTCCGCGACCTCCTCCATGCTCATGAAGGCGCTGTTGTAGGGCACGCCCACGCCGAGGTAGACCTCCCCCGCGTACCTGTCGGCTATGTACTTCACGGCCGCCCACGCCGTCCTGAGGTAGCGCTCAGCTAGCCTGCTGTCAGCTATCCCAGTTATCCTCATGAACGTCTCCACCCTGGCGCCCTTCGGCTCCACGCCTATGTTGTTGCAGCCAGCCTCCACCAGCTCGTCCACGTAGTCCGGCGTGAGCAGGGTGCCGTTGCTGTCTAGGTGCAGCCTGACGTCGGGGTCTGAGTTCAGCCTCCTCAGCTCCCTGAAGTACTCGACGAGCCATCTCCTGTTGAGCGTGGGCTCACCCCCGCTAATGGCCAGCCCCCTAACCCCGTAGAGCCTCCTGTAGTACGTCACGATGCTCGCCGCCTCGCGGGGCGTCATGGGCTCGGATACGTTGTCGTACGTCACGTGGTAGTTCTGGCACTGGGGGCACCTGAGGTTGCAGCCGGCCACCCATATCGCGACCTCGACGTAGCCCCTTCCCTTCTCGTACCACGGCGTCGCCTTGCCGCCCACTGCGTGGGGCTGAGGGCCGTGCACTATCCTAAGGGGCTCCCTGCCGCTGACATCCGTCCTGATCACGTCCCCGTCGCGGACCGGCGTTATGCAGGACCTGGCGAGCTCGCCGTTGACCTCGACGACGCACGAGTAGCAGCCGCCCGTGCCGCAAGGCGCCTGCAGGTCGCCCTCGCCGGGGAATGGCGAGACCCTGTAGCCGAGCAGCTCGAGGGCCCTTTTTATGGTCACTCTCTCTGGCACCTCGAACTCCGCTCCGTCAACTGTGACCCTCACGGTCCCCCTGGGCTCCTCGTCATCAACTAGCTCCTTGGCGGCGTAGGGACACGCCCAGTAGCAGCTCATGCAGCCCACGCAGCCCACGTCGCTGTGGCACACGTTGACGGACGCGCAGAAGCCGCACTTCACGCACCTGTCGGGGTCAGTGGCCACTCTCACGAACCTGCTGGAGCTCACGTGCTGACAGTGCGGCAGCCCCTATAAATCCTAGCCCCGCCGAGCTGCCGGAAAAAGCTTATAAGAAGCCCGATGTAGTACACAGTGTCGGAGTAATTTTTATGGTGAGTGCATGAGCCACAGAGTCCCGCTTAAGAGGATTGGGGACTACGTCTGGGAGATACCCCAGACGTACAAGCCCGGCATGAGGGTGCCGGGCAGGGTCTACGCAGACGACACCCTGCTTGAGAAGATGAGGAGCGACCTGACGCTCGAGCAGTGCTCCAACGTCGCCTGCCTCCCCGGCATATACAAGTTCGCGATAGTGCTCCCTGACGGCCACCAGGGCTACGGCTTCCCGATAGGAGGCGTGGCCGCCTTCGACGCTGAGGATGGCGTCATCAGCCCCGGCGGGGTGGGCTACGACATCAACTGCGGCGTCAGGCTCATCAGGACCGACCTCGCAGTCGACGACGTCAGGCCGGTCATCAAGGACCTGATCAACACCCTCTTTCGTCTGGTACCCTCGGGTGTCGGGTCGAGGGGCAAGATCAGGCTCAGCATCAGCGAGCTTGACAGGGTCCTCGCCGAGGGTGTCGACTGGGCAATCGAGAGGGGCTACGGGTGGGGCGAGGACGCTGAATTCTGCGAGGAGAGAGGGCACATGAAGACCGCTGACCCGGACAAGGTGTCGACGGCTGCTAAGTCTAGGGGCGCCCCGCAGCTCGGCACTCTCGGGAGCGGCAATCACTTCCTCGAGATCCAGGTAGTGGACAGAATATACGACCGCGACGTGGCCAAGCAGTTCGGCATAGAGCACGAGGGGCAGGTCACGGTGATGGTGCACACGGGTAGCAGAGGCTTCGGCCACCAGGTGTGCAGCGACTACCTCAGGGTCATGGAGAGGGCCGTGAGGAAGTACGGCCTCAGGATACCGGACAGGGAGCTAGCGTGCGCCCCAGCTAATAGTAGGGAGGCAGAGGACTACTTCGCCGCGATGTCGTGCGCTGCCAACTTTGCCTGGGCGAATAGGCAGATGATCACCCACTGGGTGAGGGAGGCGTTCAGCAGGGTCTTCAAGCGCTCCCCGGACGAGCTCGGGATGCGCCTCGTGTACGACGTGGCCCACAACATAGCCAAGTTAGAGGAGCACGACGTCGATGGGAAGAGGAGGAGGGTCTTCGTCCACAGGAAGGGCGCGACTAGGGCGTTCCCACCCGGGCACCCGGACATACCGGCCAAGTACAGGGCCACCGGGCAGCCCGTGCTCATACCTGGGTCGATGGGGACCGCCTCCTACGTGCTCGTCGGGACGAAGAGAGCTATGGAGGTGTCGTTTGGATCGACGGCCCACGGCGCTGGCAGGGTCCTCAGCAGGGCCGCAGCTGTCAGGCGCTACAGGCCCAGCCAGATAAGCAGGGAGCTCGAGAGCAGGGGCATACTCGTCAGGGCTGCGAGCGCCAGGGTGGTTGCGGAGGAGGCGCCGGGCGCTTACAAGGACGTCGACAGAGTCGCTGAGGTTAGCCACAAGGTCGGGATAGCCCTCAGGGTAGTCAGGTTAGTTCCGATGGCCGTCACCAAGGGCTAGCGCTGCCTGAGCCAAGCCACGACCTCAGATAGCACGCGCTCCTTTCTGTGCAGCCTCGCGACCCCTGTCAGCAAGGGCTCGTACCTGTCCAGCGAGCCAAGCATCCAGAGCAGTACGTCGACGTGGAGGGGCGGGACGCCAGAGGCCATCGCTATCTCCTGCCAGGCCCTCCTAACCGACTCCGGGCTCCCCGCAGCGACGCCGAGGGCCCTCGACACCCGCATCACTCGGGCGTCGACAGGCAGAGGGATGTCGGCTGGCACGCGGGGCACCGTGCCCGTGGACGCCCTCACAGCATAGCAGAACATCTTCACAGCGAACACGACCGTCTTGGAGCCCCTCGGAGACCTGACGGATCTTGAGACGTCAAGCCACAGCCGCCTCAGGTCCCTCACATAGCTGTCATAGTCCGAGTACAGCCTCTTGTGCAGGCCCGCGCTGGCGAGCTTAGCGACTCTAGCGAGCTTCTGCTTTAGCGCGAGCCTGCACAGCTCGCTCGACCTAAGGTAGGCGGCGAAGCTGCTCACCACCTCGTCGGGGCCAGGGCCAGCCCCGAGGCTCAGGAAGTGGTCCGCGACCTCCCTCCAGTAGTCCTCGCCCCTGCCGGAGAGCCTGTAAGCGGTCAGGGCTCCCAGCACGCAGATGAGCGCCACGGGCTCCCTACTGTATGCCTCGCTGAGCCTCAGCACCTGAGCGTACTGCGGGTCGCGGAGCTCGAGGTCGAGGAGGAACTCGGTTCCTAGCTCCCTCAGTGCCCTGATTACCGAGGCCTTAGCGGACGCCACGCTCACGGTGGTCGCGATGGCATATTATGCCTTATGCCTAACGGCTCAGGACGCTCTCCAGCCTTGCTCTGAGGGACTTGTAGAGGGGGACAGCCACTAGCACCCCCACTAGCACCTGCCCCACGTTGAAGGGCACCTCAGCAATCGCCGCGAATCCGAGCACGAACTGCTCGTACAGGAAGTAGCCGAGGACCATCTCAGCACCCCCAGCTGCTGCCGCGAGGGCTGCCGCGACCACTGCTGGGTCGGCCCTGAGCCCGAGCCCCACCACGGCGGCGAGGGCCGCTGACGCTGCAACCCACAGCCATGGGCTCAGCATTACTCCCAGGGTGACGGTCCGGAGGGGCGGCAGGCCCAGTGTGAGCTCACCTACGCCTGAGTAAAATGCCACGCCCACGAGGAGCAGCAGGGCTGATAGGACTAACCCCCCCGCCGCGGCTAGCCTCCTGCTCAAGCGGCTGCTGGCCAGCCTCCGCGACAGATAACCGACTATGAAGCCCTCCACGCCCTTTATGACGAACGTGGCTGGAGCGTAGTGGGCGTAGCCCGTAAGCAGGTCAGCCATCGATGAGCCCAGAGCTCCGGCCACGAAGCCGACCCGAGGCCCCAAGAGGAGGGCTACCGCATAGACCATGGTCTCGCCTAGGTTAAAGTAGCCCCGCGTCGCCGGTATGTAGACCTGCAGGCCCATGGTGGCCACAGCCACCAGGCAGGCTCCCACCGCGGACGCAGCGACCTCAGCAGACGCCCTCATCGCGCTACTTTAGCTCGCGGGGGCTTAAAAGTCAGTATTCAACCGACACTAGAGCCCGAGGGCCCTCCTGAGCCTCCTGATGCGGAAGACTATGGCGAAGGTCGCCGTCAGTATGGCCGCTGGGAGCATTAGGGACGCCACGTAGAGCACCAGGGGCCTGATCTTGAACTCAATGACCTCCTCCCTGAGCGTGAAGCCGCCGACGGCGGCTGAGATGAGACCAGCCACTATCAAGAAGATGAGGGTCGAGAGCAGGACCGTGGCCTTGTAGAGCGAGTAAACTCTATAGTCGTCGCCCAAGACCTTGCTGAGGAGCCTGAACAGGAGCGTCTTCTTGGCGACTGGTGCCCTGTATATGAAGTATACTAGCGACTCGCCGAAGCTCGTCAGCCTGTACTTCTTGGTCCTCAGGTCGGCCTCGAGGTACCTCTCTCGCACCGCCTCCACCAAGCCAGCGTTCTTGAGGATCCTGAGGTGGTAGCAGAGGAGGGGCTTGTGGTCCTTGCTGAGAC
The DNA here is from genome assembly GCA_964497915.1 of uncultured Thermoproteales archaeon. Lineage (GTDB taxonomy): Archaea > Thermoproteota > Thermoprotei > Thermofilales > CAYSTQ01 > CAZCFI01. The sequence goes on along the minus strand of CAZCFI010000064.1, from coordinate 4,645 downwards.
CTAGCTCCTCCAGTAGCTCTGAGAGGGAGCATGGCTTCATGCTGAGGGTCCAGAAGATCCTCCTCCTCGTCTTGTCCTTCAGGGCATAAGCGACTCTCGCGAGCTTCTCGTCGGGCAGGTCTTCTATCAGGAGGATTTTCCTCAGGGCTCTCTCTGTCATTCACTCGTCACCGCACGTACTATACTGATTCGCCTAATTAACTATTTTAATGTCACGCTTAGATTGTTCTTATCAAGACCGTGGTTGGACTCCGATTCACATGCGACTTAAGGGCGACAAACAGATGCCTAGTAGCGTGCACCTGGCGAGCAAATATTTTTAAACCCCCTCGCGCTCCATGATAGCACGGCGGCCGTCGTCTAGCCTGGACTAGGACGTCGGCCTTCCGAGCCGATAATCCCGGGTTCGAATCCCGGCGGCCGCACTTTTTCAAAAAGATAAAAATTTTACATAGAATTTCAGGAGTGCGTTCATCTTCTAAGGAATGTGGCACAAATTCATGTTCTTTTAATAGAAGCTCCTTTAATAAAAGAGACGCGGCACCGCTGGGTGCCTAGGCCGGGCGGGGGGTGGTCTGGAATCCTGGGTTTCTTAGGGCCCTGCGTCGTCCACCCGCGCCTCTCTGAGGCCACCGCTTATGTAGTAGAGTACCGGCAGTGACAGCAGCGCGACGCCCCTCCCCCTATCTGTCAGGGAGTAGAGGGTCCTGAGGGGAGGGCCTTGCTTCACCGACCTGCTCACGTAGCCAAGCTCAACTAAGGCCCTCAGCTTGGAGGATAGGCTCCTCGAGCTCGCCCCCGTGAGCCTCTTGAGCTCGTTGAAGCCAAGCGGGCCCAGCATCAGGAGCGAGTAGAGTATCTCAAGCACCCACCTCTGAGACAGCAGCGCGAAGCTGGGCTCAAGCTCCCTCAGCAGGTCCCTGACGTCCCTGAAGGTCACCTCCCCGCTCCTAAGCGCCTCGCGGAGCGTCTCCTCTATGCCCCTAATGGTCCTCCTCATTCTCCGCTCGATGAGCTCTGCGAGCCTCTCGCTGACTGTTATCCTGGAGCCACCAGGTGTCAGCAGGACCACCTCACGGTTTATTAATTAGACCAGGTTTAGTATTTACACCAGTGATGCCCATGAGGTATGACGTGGTAGTGGCTGGCGCTGGTACGGCCGGGCTCCTCGCCGCCTATAGGCTGGCTGGCTCTGGGCTATCGGTGGCCATCGTCGAGATGAAGAGAGCCGACGACATCGGGAGCAAGGTCTGCGGGGACGCTGTGGGCGAGCACCACTTCCGCACAGTGGGCTTAGAGCCGCCCAGGGTGGGCGTGGACGCGGTGGCAGTGTTTGAGGGCGTCAGGGTGTACGCCCCTAGCCTCAGGGGCTACGTGACGGCGTGGGGCAAGGGCTACGCCCTCGACAGGAAGGCTTTCGGCCAGAGGCTGCTGAGGATGGCCGTCAACGCTGGGGCCGACCTACTCGACGGCCGCGCTGTTGTGAGGCCCATAGTGGAGGGCTCGTGGGTTCGCGGCGTTGAGGTGCGCTCAGCTAGCGGGGGTACCGAGGATGTCAGAGCGAGGGTCGTCGTGGAGGCCACGGGGGTCAGCGCCGCAGTCAGGACCAAGCTGCCGAGCGAGTGGTGGGTCTCTGAGAGGGCGCCGCCTGAGGACTTCAACGTAGCCTACAGGGCCGTGGCCGAGGTGGAGGAGCCGCAGGACCCGAGGCTGGCGCTGATATACCTGAACCCCGAGGCCGCTCCGGGCGGCTACTGGTGGTGGTTCCCGAAGGGGGAGGGCGTGGTCAATGCCGGGATAGGCGTCAGGGCTGGTCGCGGCTCCCCGAGCCCCAGGGACAGGTTCGACGCTCACGTCAGGCCTAAGCTCCTCAGGGCTGGTGCCAGGATCGTCCACGAGGGCGGCGGCCTAGTCCCCACTAGGAGGACGGCGCCCTGTATGGTCTGGAACGGCATCGTGGCCGTGGGCGACGCGGCGATGACGGCCAACCCCATTCATGGGGGTGGGATAGGGCCGTCCCTCGTCAGCAGCTACCACGCCGCAGAGACGATTATAAGGGCTCTGAGCGACGGCGAGGCGTCCATGGAGGCGCTCTGGCCCTACCACAGGGCCTACCACGCCGCGTACGGCGCCAAGCAGGCCAGTCTGGACGTGCTCAGGATCTACCTGCAGAGCCTATCCAGCGGCGACCTAGACTTCGTGATCGAGAAGGGCATTGTCACCGACGCCGAGCTGTCGGAGATGGGCTACAGGGGGGTTCTGCTCCCCAGCATAATATCCAAGGGGCTGAGGGCTCTCAAGCTGCTCTCCAGGCCCTCCCTGCTCCGCGAGCTCAAGCTCGTCAAGGAGTACATGGACAGGGCGAGGCGCCTGTATGAGGAGTACCCGAGCACGCCCAAGGAGTACCCCAAGTGGAGGGCTGATGAGGAGCGCCTCTTCGGCGAGGTCAAGTCCAGGTTCTGGGGCTCCAGGGCCTAGCGCCAGCTGGCGTCCACCGGTAGAACGCCGCTCAGCTATATAACCGGGCCCTGAAACTCAGGTATGGGTGTCAGCATGAGGAAGTCTAGCTTACCGCTCACACTGCTGATGGCAGCGCTCCTAGCCGTGGCGCAGGCGAGCGCCGACAGGCTCCCGGTCCCCATACCGTACGTCTCGCTGAGGGAGCCGGGGCAGGCAGCCATAGTCGCCTGGAGGGGCGGGGTGGAGGTCATGATGCTCTCGGTCAGGCTAGCCCTGCCCCCCGATGTAAAAGTGCCGCCAGCGCTCAAGGTCGTGGAGATCACGCCCCTGCCGTCCGAGGCCAAGGTCGAGGCGGGCTCGACGGCGGTCTTCTACAAGCTCCTGAGCCTGCTGAGGCGCAGGCCGCGCTACCCGCTCACGGGGGGTTGGGAGGCCCTCAGGGGCGTCGACGTCGTGTTCACGAAGGTCATAGGGCCCCACAAGATAACCTTGATAAGGGCTGACGGCGGAGGCGAGGTCGTTGAGTGGCTCGAGGGCTACGCCGCCTCGCAGGGCCTGAGCCTGGGGGGCCTAAACCTGACGAGGCTCGGGGAGGCCTTCGACGACTACATCAGCAGGGGCTTCAGCTACTTCGCGGTAGACGTGATCGACCTCGGGCGCTACGTGGCGAGGACCCAGCCGCTCCCGCCCCGGCTGCCGATGGCGATAGACGTGCTGCCCCTCGTGTACGAGTTCAAGTCCCCGGGCCCCTACTACCCACTCAAGATAACCAGCGCTGCCGTCGCGGGGGGCACATCGATCAAGCTGTTCTTGATCACGGAGTGGCCGGTCAGCGAGGAGGACGTGGCGAGCACTGGGCTCAAGCTGAGGTACTCGGTGGCGCTCAGCGCCGGGGACCTGCGCGACGTCGACGATAGGCTGTGGGCCCTCTTCAGGGGCTGCGAGGTCGTGTGGGTCACTGTGCTCGAGTACCGCGGCGACCTAGACGGGCTCCGCGACGACCTGCTCATAGCCCCCAAGTCAGTGGCGAGCGGAGTGGCCATCAAGGCCGCCACGTTCGCGCCGCTCGTGGTCTCAGTGCTGGCGCCTCCCTGCCTGGTGCTCAGGCGCGGCGGCAAGAGGGGCAGGCTCGACAAGTTCGCCATCGCCGCAGTGCTCCTACAGCTCTTCGTGGTGGTGTGTCTCGCCGTGCCTCCGGCGCTGGTCTCAGCGAGGCTCGTCGCGACGCCGCTATACACGGTGGGCCTCGCCCACCTCCTCCTCGCGGCCAACCTGTTCCTGTCCTCCGCCGCTCTAGGCGCCTACGCAGCCGCGCTGCTCGCCCTGGGCAGGAGGGAGGGCGACGTCCTAGCCGTAGCGTCCTGCCTCCTCGGCGTCGCCACGCTGGCGCTGACGGCCACCCTAGTGTTCCTCGGCTACACGCCCTGGTACATGGACTTCGCTAGCAGGGCGACCTGGCTCCTCGTGGCTGTGGGGGGCCTCGCGCTACCCCTAGAGCTAGCTGAGGTCGCAGTAGTGTGGCGGAAGCTCTCCCGGGAGGCTGAGGCAGGGGGAGAGGGGCGTGGCCAGGCCTAAGTGGAGGCTCATAGTGGACATGGGGGACGGGTACTGGAACATGGCCGTGGATGAGGCCATGCTGATACTCAGGGACAGGGGCGAGATACCGAGCACGATAAGGCTCTACGCGTTCAGGCCCAGCTGCGTGACGATAGGGTACTTCCAGAAGGTCGCCGAGTCCGTGAACCTAGACTACGTGAGGCAGCGGGGCATACCCGTCGTGAGGAGGGTGACCGGCGGGGGCTCCGTGTACCACGACGAGCACGGCGAGGTGACCTACTGCGTGGTAGCCGACATCTCGGAGTTCCCAGGCTCCATAGAGGACAGCTACAGGAGGATATGCGGCGCGCTCGTGAGGGCTGTGAGGAGCTTCGGGCTGCCAGCCGAGTTCAAGCCGGTGAACGACGTCGTCATCAGGGGCAGGAAGGTCTCGGGAAGCGCTCAGGCCAGGAGGAGCAGGGCGCTGATGCAGCACGGCACGCTCATGTACGACACCGACCTCGAGGAGCTCGCGAGGGTCCTGAGGGCCCCAGCGGAGAAGCTCAGGGCTCACGGCGTCTCGTCGATATACGAGAGGGTCACCACGCTCTCGAGGGAGCTGGGGCGGAGGGTCAGGCGGGAGGAGGTG
>CAZCFI010000063.1:0-10975 GCA_964497915.1 uncultured Thermoproteales archaeon | reverse complement strand
GACCAGACCTCAACGCCGTCTACGTACACCTTGACCTTGGCCGCGTCAACGACGTTCGGGTCCTGCGGGTCCTTTGCGTAGACTGGCACGTCGCAGGTCGTCGGCGGGTAGTTGGTGAGGTCGGTGCCAGCGTAGAAGTAGAGGTTCCAGTAGTGAGTGCCGGTGATGGCGGTGGTGTTCAGACTATCTAGTGTGCCTCCGCTGTCCTCTATGTAGTAGAAGGCGAACGTCTTGCCGTACTCCTTGATGACTATAGTCATGTTGTAGGTGTGCGTCGGGTCGAAGTCCTCAGCTAGCTCGAACTCGACCTTGCCGTCCTCGTCTGAGGTGACCTCGACGCCGGCGATGCGCTCGTTGTCAGTGACGTCGAATACGGCGACGATGAACGTCTTGTTCTTCACAGGGTTGCCCATCTGATCCTGCAGGTACAGTATGTAGATGGGGCCTGGCTTGGCGGAGACGGTTATTGCTGAGGCGACTATCACTAGGGTTAGCATTGCGGCGAACGTGGTAACGAGTAATTTCTTACTCATGCCTACCTCCACCCTCCACCTGGTCTCGGGTGTTCTGTGGATGTAGCATATTTAAGGCTTAAGACCTACCAGAAATTGGAGAGGGGGGGCGGCCGCTGGGTTAATATGTTCTGAAGTTTTGAATATTGGCTCAAAATAAAAAAAGAGAAATATTTGATCACTCCTTCACTCCCTTCCTGAAGTAGTACCCGCAGCTGTTGCACTTGTAGAGACCGATGATCACGGGCTTCCTGTTCTTCGGCGCCAGTGGCCACTTCTTCATTAGGGTCACGTCCTCAGAGCCGCACTTTGGACATTTGACCATGCTGTCACCCCGACGTATGTTAAGGGCTTTCATGATATTTAAACTTTTTTAGAGTTAAGGAAAATTATTTAGCACTTGAACTTTCCGAGGGAGGGTCACGGCGCGCTAAAGCGCCTCCCTTAACGCTGCCGCTATGATGGGCACGACCGCCCTCAGATCATCTGAAAATACTGCGACGTCGGCGCTGTCCGCCACCTCGGGGCTCCTCGGGTTGAACGCTACGCTCAGCCCGGCCAACTCGAACATCGGGACGTCGACCTCCCCGTCGCCCACGACTGCACACTCCCCCGGCTCGACGCCCGCCAGCTCGCAGAAGCGCCCTAGCACCTCGCCCTTGTTGTCCGCCCTGACGTCGACCACTACCTCGCCCGTCACGACGCCGCCCTCGATCACCAGCCGGTTGGAGAACGCGTAGTCTAGGCCCAGCTCCCTCCTCACCCTCTCGGTTATCAGGTCGAGCCCGGCGCTGATGGCGGCCGTGACCAAGCCCATCCGCTTGAGCTCCGCGACGGCCTCCCTGGCCCCGCGCCTCATCGGGACGGAGTCCACGATTGACGCTATCTCCCCAGCGCTCACGCCCCGCCACAGCTGAGCGTCGAGCCTGGCCCACTCCTCATAACTTATCTCGCCGGAGTAGTACCTGCGGGCGTTCTCCCTAGCCGCCTCGAGGGAGCCGAGCCTCTCGTGGATGAAGCGCCATATGCTGTCTATCGAGGTGAGGACGCCGTCGACGTCGAACACGACCGCCCGTATCACGACCCCTCTCCCCGCAGGCCCTCGGTGACCTGATGCACGAGCAGGACTAGGACCGCCCTCAGCCTCATGGCCCTGTAGCCCCTCAACGACGCTGGGAGCAGGCCCCTCCTCCTCAGCTCGCCCAGCATGGCGCCTGCCTCCCTCTCGCTCACCCCCATCCTCCTCGCGAACTCCCCCAGAGAGGCGGAGGCCGCCAGCGCCCTCAGGGCCCTCAGCTCGCCCTCGCTCAGGCCCCCCGGCGGCACGAGGAGCTCTGCTAGCGCGTCGACGACGGCCCTGCGCACGACGTCGTAGAGCTCGTGGGGCTCCAGCATCACGTACTCGGGGAGGAGGACCACCTTGACCCCCAGCTCTTGGGCCAGCCTCTGGGGGGCCTCGCTCGAGAGGCGCCTCCCCACTATCATCGGCCTCAAGTTTGCTAGCTTGGCGCTCACGTAGGCCTGCCTCACGTCTGAGACGGATATCTCCCCGGACTTGACCTCGACTCCGTACTCCTCGCCCTCCGGGCTCACGGCCACCATGTCCAGCTCGGCGACCTCGGCGCCCTCGATCACGACCTTGTGCCTCATCTTCTTGACTGTGTACCCCATGGACTCCAGCACGAGCCTCGCCAGCTCCTCGCTCGCCAGCCCCCTCCTCAACGCCGCTCCCTTAGCACAGCTATGGTGACTGTGCGCTCCCCTATCCTCCACGACTTGACGTAGGCGCCCTCTAGCTCCGGCAGCTCGCTGACCGCCCTCAGCTCCCTCGCCCTCGTCTCACCGCGGATGTAGTCGGCGTGCCTCTCCACGGCCCTGGCCACGAACTCGTCGCCAGCCACTAGGACGTCGATGAACTCCTCCACCGGCAGATCCATCTCCTTCCTCATGTACTGCACCCTCCTCACTATGTCCCTGGCCAGCCCCTCGAGCAGCTCCTCCTCAGTCAGCCTCACGCAGAGCGCCACGGCGCCCCCGCTGAAGTCGGCCAGGGCGTAGCCGCTCGCTGGACGCCTCTCCACCGCTAGCTGCTCCGCCGTCAGGGCCACCCTCCTGCCCTCCACCTCGAGCTCCACGCGGCCCAGCCTGCTGAGCTGGAAGTAGGTGGCGGCCAGGCCCACGGCGCCGACCGCCTCCCTGACTGCCGCCGCGCTCAAGCCCAGCTCTGCCAGCGCTGCCTCGTTGACGGCCAGCTTGAGCTCAGCGTAGCTCGTGAGGTCGGCCTCGGGCCTCACGGCGACCCTCTTGACGTTCGCCTGGCTGGCTATCACGTCCCTCAGCCTCTCGACGGCCCTGGCCGCCGCCTCGTCGGAGGTCAGGACGACTAGCTCGGGCAGCGGCTGCCTCAGCTTGACGCCAGCGCTCATCCTAGCTGATAGCGAGGCCTCGACCACCTCCCTGGCCACCTCCATCTCGCGCTCCAGCTCCTCGTCGATCCACGCCTCGTCGGGCTCCGGCCACCTCAGCATGTGGACGCTGTCCGGCATCCCCAGCTCCGCGCCCCTGAAGACGTGCTGGTATATCTTCTCAGCGATGAAGGGGACGAAGGGCGCCGCCAGGACGGTCAGCGTCCTCAGGACGGCGTAGAGGGTGGCGTAGGCGGACAGCTTCGCCGGGTCCTCCCTCTCGATCCACACCCTCCTCCTCACGAGCCTCACGTACCAGTGGCTCAGGTCCTCCACGACGAACCTCCTGATGGCCCTCACCGCTTCGTGCACCAGGAAGCCCTCCATGAACTCCGTGACGTCCCTGACGAGCCTGTTCAGCCTGGACAGCACCCACCTGTCCTCAGGCCTCAGCCACTCCCGCACCCGCTCGAGCGTCCACTCAGTAGGGTCGAACTTGTCGAGGCTCATGTACATGCTCGCGAACACGTACACGTTCCACATGACGTTGAGGTCCGCCATAGCCCTCCTGACGCCCTCCCACGAGAACCTGAGGTCCTCCCACGTCGTGTTGCTCAGCTCGTAGAGCCTGAGCGCGTCCCTGCAGTACCTCTCAACGACCTCGCCCGGCGTTATGAAGTTGCCCAGGGACTTATGCATCTCCCTGCCCCTCTCGTCTAGGGTGAAGCCGTGGACCAGCACGTTCCTGTAGGGGGCCCTGCCGAAGGCTATCACGCCCGACTTCAGCACCTTGTCGAACCAGCCCGAGAACTGGTCGTGGCCCTCGACTATGAAGTCGACTGGCATCCACCTCTCGAGCGCCTCCGGGTCCCTCGGGTAGCCTATCGAGGCGAAGAAGGCTACCCCGGAGTCGAGCCACACGTCCACCACGTCGGGCACCCTCCTCATCAGGGCGCCGCATTTGTCGCACCTCAGCGTCACGCGGTCGATCCACGGCTTGTGGAGGTCGGGCACCCCGCTGACCTTGGGCCAGCTCCTCTCCACGAGCTCGGCGAGCGAGCCCACCACCGTCACGTTCCCGCAGGACTCGCACACCCAGATCGGGAGCGGGGTGCCCCAGTACCTCTGCCTCGAGAGCACCCAGTCCCTGAGGCCCGTGAGCCAGTTCATGAACCTGTGGGAGCCAGCCCACTCCGGGATCCACCTGACGCGCCTCGCCTCCCTGATTATGTCGTCCTTGATCTTGGTGACCCTTATGAGCCACTGCTCCGTGGCCCTGAGGATGAGCGGCGTCTTGCACCTCCAGCAGACCGGGTACCTGTGCCTGACGACGCCCCTGTGCAGCAGCAGGCCCTTCCTCTCCAGGTCCTCGACTATCGCGTCATTCGCGTCCCTGACGTACATGCCCCTGTACTTGCCGGCCTCCTCCGTGAAGGCGCCCCTGTCGTCAACGAGCATGAGGACGGGGAGGCCGTACCTGAGCCCCACCTCGAAGTCCTCCTCGCCGTGCCCCGGCGCCGTGTGGACGAGGCCGGTCCCCTCGAGGAGGTGGACGTACTCCCTCGACATGACGACCCTGTGGGCGCCCTCCACCCTCCTCTGCGCGTCGACCTCCTCCAGCAGCGGCGGGACGTACTCGAGGCCGTCCAGCTCCTCGCCCCTCACGACCTCGACGACCTCGTAGTCCTCAATGCCAGCCTCCCTCATCACCGGCTCCACCCTCTCCTTGGCCATTATCAGGACCTCGGAGCCCACCCTCACCCTGGCGTACTCGAAGTCCGGGTGCGCCATGACGGCCACGTTGGCTGGCAGCGTCCACGGCGTCGTCGTCCACACGACGAGGTACTCGCCCTCCCCGCCCCTCACCGGGAGCTTGACGTATATCGAGGGGTCCTCGATCACCCTATACTCGCTCACCTCGTAGTCGGCCAGGACGGTCTCGCACCTGGGGCACCAGTGGACGACCCTTAGGCCCCTCTCCAGCAGGCCGCGCTCGTAGGCCCTCTTCACTAGCCACCAGGCCGACTCTATGTACTCGTTGGTGAGCGTCATGTAGGGCCTCTCCCAGTCCATCGAGACGCCTAGGTCTATGAACTGCCTGCTCATGGAGGCAGCGTTCCTGAGGGCCAGCTTCTTACACTCCTCGATGAACCTGTCGACGCCGAAGCTCTCGATGTCCTTCTTGGACTTGAAGCCGAACCTCTTCTCGACGGCCACCTCTATCGGCAGGCCGTGGCAGTCGTAGCCGGGCACGTCCCGCACGTCGAAGCCGCGGGCCCTCCTGTACCTTATGACAGCGTCCTTGATTATCTTGTTCCAGGCCGTGCCGACGTGTATCAGCTCAGACGAGGGGTATGGTGGCCCGTCGAGGAAGTAGAACTTCGGTCTCCCTCTCAGCGACTCCCTGAGCCTCTCGTAGACCCTCTCCCTCCTCCAGAACTCCAGCACCTCCCTCTCGTAGTCCCTAGGCCTGTACTCCCTCGGCAGCTGACCCACCCTACCCAAGCTTGACACCCCGCGCGACACTCAGGCCTGCCAGAAGCAGGGCTAGGCCTCGGGCCTTAGGCAGGGGAGGCGGGGATAATGGGGATCCCCCTCAGACGCTCTCCGCTAACTTAGGGCTATCTAATTATATAAGCTTTCTTCAAGTTAGTGCGAGGGTCGGCGCTTGGTCGTGGTTGCCGCGGTGGCTGACGTGCACTACCCCAAGTACGCCAGCGAGTTCCTGATGGCCCTCAGCCAGGTCGACTTCTCCAGGGTCGACCTCTTCCTCATGGTGGGCGACATGGTGCTGAAGAGCAGGTACGCCCACTACCCCGCCGTCGTCGGGGCGATAAGGAGGCGCTGGGGCGGCCCCCTGCTGGCCGTCTTCGGCAACGAGGACTACGAGGAGCACGAGGAGGAGGTCATCAAGAGGACCCCTGGAGTGACCTGGCTTAGGGACGAGTGCAGGGTGCTGAGGGTCGGCGGGGCGAGCGTCGCCGTCGTCGGCAGCCGGGGGACGATTGAGAGGCCGACGTCGTGGCAGGCCCGCAACATCCCCGGCATCGCGAGGCGGTTCAGGGAGAGGGAGGGCAGGGTCAGGGAGCTGCTGAGGAGGGCCAGGAGCTGCGGCTACCTCACGATACTCGCGACCCACTACGCCCCCACCTACGCCACCCTCGAGGGCGAGAGGAGCGACGCGTGGCCGTTCCTGGGATCGCTGCGCATGGAGAGGGTGGTGAGGGAGGTCAAGCCCGACTTGGTGCTCCACGGGCACGCCCACAACAGCAAGCGCACCTTCGCCCTGGTCGACGGCGTCCCCGTGTACAACGTCTCGCTCCCGGCGACCGGCAGGATCACCGTGGTGGAGGTCTCGAGGAGGCTCGAGGACGTGAGCCCCCTGTTCAGGTTCTGAGGCCTCGGGCCAGCGGTCTCATTCTTTATCACTAGCGTAAAGGCATTTTCGCCTAAGCGTTTTAAGGGGCCTTCTCCCTTTGAGTTTGCTTCAAGGTGCAAAATTGAGCCTTTGAAGCTCCTAGCAGCTTGTATCATTTCCCATTTTTATGAATACTTCGTTTAGAAACAATCTCACTTTTACTGACTGCACGATTTGACCGCCCGATAAGTTAAATAATGACCCCTTGGTATGGGTTACAACTCATGGGAAAAATAGTTCAAATGGCCTATTACATGAAGAAGTACCTAATTCTGTGGACCATCACGAGCATACTCTTTGCAATACCCATTGGGCTCTACACGCCCTTCATTTCAAGGATTAGTAGAGAGCAGTATGCTGCCTTGATTAGTATACTGGCCATAATGACCATACTGCCTTCAATGATATTATTGAAAAGCGAAGAGATACGCAATGTCAGCAAGATGTATAAAGAGGCAGCTTTAGCCTTATTCCTTTCATATGTTTTCTCACCTATTCTAGCTCTCCTCTTCTCTCATGGGTTAAGCGACACGCACATTAAGACAGGATTCGTGATCGCTAACTTGGTACCCGCATCAGCAGCCTCTCTAGGTTATGTGATGCTAGCATCAGGAAATATTGAATTGGCTACCCTTCTAATAATAGTATTAATTGTATTATCCTTTTTAGTGATCCCCCTTTATCTGTCTCTATATGCTTCCCTAGCAAGTATTCATTTGCCTCTAATCGTAGTGCTAAAATCTCTTGTATTGGTGTTGCTTTTGCCACTAGTTGCAGGGCAACTTATTAGATTTTTACTTTTGAAAAAGAAGAATAAAGAGTTTATAGAAAAGAACCTAAAGCCGATATTATCAATAGTCACTATGACCTCTATGCTACTTCTAGTCTTCCTCCTAATTGCTAGAAAATCGCTAATCATAGTTAACAAGTTTATTACTGCTACTGAAATCATGGCCTTGCAGTCAATTATAATGCTGTTGATGATTGCATTGGTTAACTCTCTTTGTAAAATTGCTAAGGTAAAAGAAAAAGAGAAAAGATCTATAGCCTTTATTTCAATCACTAAAAATCAGAGCATCGCTGCTGCCATTGCGGTTAGTAACTTAAGTGCAAAGGCTGCATTGCCATCAGCCTTGATTCCCACAATACAACCTGTTATAGCAATTTTGTATTTAAATCATCTAACAAGAGGGAAACGATAAGTTTATATTTTGTGCAATATCTCAAAAATGACATGAAATGTTTTAAAATACTGCTGCCAACGTATGGGCCAAGCATTGAGTCTAGAATATACCCTCACTGGAGGGACTCGCCTTATTTTACGATAATATGCTTTGATGGAAACAAGGTACTAGGCAGTAAGCACGTGTCTCTCAAGTCCGATGAACTTATTATAAATTTAGTTAAAAGAGAAAGTGTGAAGTATGTAATAGCACTTTCTTTAAGCACTCGCGCTCTTGAACTACTTAATAAAAATAATGTAACTGTTTTAACGGGTAATGTGACAACTGTAGGAGACGCGCTCTCGAAGTTTAAAAAGAAAGAGTTATTCAAGCTAAGGCTCATAAAAGAGAAGTTAGAGAGCTCATAAGTACTTTTTTAAATTAAAGTTAGGTACTCTTTTGAAATAATCTTCAATGTGCCCTCTTTCTCTCATAAGAGAGTAACGTCCATCGCTTTTGACCAAGACTTCTGGAGCGCATAGGGTGCTTTGTACTGCTTTAATAATAACTCTTTAATTCTTTTTAGTTAGTTTTTACACTCTCCACCACTCTGGGTCAGTAATCGAAGGCCTCATCAACTGGCAGACGCGAGCTGTCTCATCATCCACTTGGTGTTTGGCGCGGCCCTATTTAAGCGCTCCCCGCCAAACCATTTATTATAAATTAGGATACTGTCTCTCCTGAGCCTCGGATGACGATGAGGAAGGTCATCAAGGTATTCAAGAGCCTCACGCAGGAGGACTTCAGGATCCTCAACGCGATAGAGCGAGGGATGGCCAAGCACGAGTACGTGCCCGTGGAAGAGATATCGAGGCTCTCCGGGGTGCCCCTGAAGGAGCTGCTCTCGAGGACTAAGGTGCTCAACGAGCTCGGCCTCATACAGCGCCAGAAGGCAGCCTACGTCGGCTTCATGCTGACCACCTGGGGCTACGACTGCCTCGCCCTCAACGCGCTCGTCAAGAGGGGGGTCCTCAAGGCCCTCAGCCTCAAGCCGCTGGGCGTGGGCAAGGAGTCGGACGTCTACGAGGGCCTGTCGACGTCGGGGGAGAGGGTGGCCGTCAAGTTCCACAGGCTCGGGCGCACGAGCTTCAGGATGACGAGGAGGGTGAGGGCGTACATTGGCGACAGGAGGCATATGTCGTGGCTCTACCAGGCCAGGCTGGCGGCGACGAGCGAGTTCGAGGCCCTCTCCATACTCTACCCCAGCGGCGTGTCCGTGCCCAGGCCGATATGGCGCAACAGGCACGTGATCGTGACGTCCCTGGTCGAGGGCGAGCCGCTGTTCGAGGTCCCGCCGCTCGAGGACCCGAGGGCGGTGCTCGGCGACATCCTGCTCAACCTCAGGAAGGCCTACAGGGCTGGCGTCGTGCACGGGGACATGAGCGAGTACAACGTGCTCGTCTGCGAGGGGGAGAGGGTCGTCCTGATAGACTGGCCCCAGTGGGTCTCCTCCAATCACCCGAGCGCGGAACTCTTATTAAGGAGGGACGTGACCAACTTAGTCAAGTTCTTCAGGAGGAAGTACAGGGTCGCGGTGGACCCGGGTGAGGCCCTCAAGCTAGTGATGTCGAGTGGTGAGGGTTGAGGGGCGACGTGATAGTCGGGGTCGACATACTGCCTGGCGAGGCCCCCGACTCAGCTAGGGAGCCGCGCTACGCAGTCGTGGTCCTGGAGGGCGACGAGGTCAGGCTCAGGAGGGAGGGCGTGAGCCTCAGCGGCCTCAAGAGGCTGCTGAGGAGGCTGAGGCCCTCTATCCTAGCCGTGGACAGCGTGAGCGAGATAGCGAGCGACAAGGAAGAGCTTGTGGAGTTCCTGAGCGAGTTCGACTTCCCGCTGAAGGTCGTGCAGGTAACCATGGTGAGGGGCGAGGAGAGGAGCCTTGAGGAGCTCGCCGAGGAGCTGGGGCTCCACAGGGGCAGGCTGTCCCCCCTGGAGGCGGCTGAGGTGGCTGCCTACTTGGCTAGCCTGAGGGTCGGGTCGTACGTCGAGGTGTTTGAGGAGGAGACTAGGATCACCGTGAGCAGGGGGAGGAGCCCCGGCTCCGGTGGCATGAGCACTGAGAGGTACAGGCGCAACATCCAGTCGCTCATACTAAGGGTGACCAGGGAGATCCAGGAGGCCCTGGACAAGCACGGCTTTGACTACGACCTCTTCCTGAGGAGGGGGGGCCACGGCCTCCGCAGCAGCACGTTCATAGTCTACGCGCCCCGCGAGAGGCTCTACGGCGTGGTCAGGCCGATGAGGGGGCACGACGTGCAGGTGTCCATAAGGCCAGTCGTCAAGTCTGAGGTGGAGTTCGTCCCGATGACTGCACCATCCAAGAGGGCCATGCGCGAGCTGCCACAGAGGTACCTAATGGTCGGTGTCGACCCAGGGATAGTGACAGGCGTCGCCGCCATCAGCCTCAGCGGGAGGCCGGTCGTGGTCTTCAGCAAGAGGGAGCTGAGCAGGAGCCAGCTGATCAGGGTGCTCTCGAGCTACGGCAGGGTGGTCCTCGTAGCGACCGACGTGACCCCTCCTCCGCTCTACGTCAAGAAGCTGGCCGCTAGCCTGAACGCCGTGCTGTACGCGCCGCCCTACGCGCTCTCAGTCGAGGAGAAGCGCAGGCTCGTCCAGGAGTACTGCGAGCGGAGCAGCGGGCTGAGGGTGCTCAACACGCACCAGAGGGACGCGCTGGCTGCCGTCCTCAAGGCCTACAACTCGTTCAAGCCGAAGTTCAGCAAGCTCGAGAGGTGCGTGAGGGAGGCTGGACTGCAGGTGCCCCTCAGCGAGGCCAAGGCCATGCTGCTGAGGGGCAAGACGATAAGGGAGATAGTGTCGGAGCTCTCGCGCAGGCTCAAGCCTAAGGAGGAGGCCAGGACCGTCCCGAGGAGGGGCGACATCGAGAGCTACGTCGAGGGGCTGAAGTCGAGGATAGCCGCCCTGGAGGCCTCACTTAGGGAGGCGGAGCGCGAGAGGAGGGAGCTGGAGGCCAAGGTGAGGGAGCTGGAGGCGGAGCTCCTCGAGGCCCGCCGCAGGATGGTAAGGCTACTTAAGGGGGCCGAGGTCGAGGTGCTCAAGGACAGGAGGGTGGCAGCCCTCCTCGAGTCCGTGGAGGGCCTCAGGAGGAGGGCCTCGCAGCTCGAGGGGGAGCTTGAGGAGGCTAGGAGGGCGGCTGAGGAGTGGCGGCAGCTGGCAGTCGGAGCCCTCAGGGGCGAGGTGGTCCAGCTGGTGCCGCTCCGCTCGCTCACGCCGTCAAGCGTGGCTCAGGTCGGCGAGCTGAGGGGCAGGGTCGTGTACGTCGAGCGCGCCTCCTACTGCGACCCGAGGGCGGCCGAGGCCCTGGCAAGGGGGGGCGTGGCGGGAGTGGTCGCCAGCGAGCAGGCCCTGAGGCACGTCAGGGATCCGCTGGAGGAGCTGGGGGTGCCCGTGGTCAGC
>CAZCFI010000062.1:0-11115 GCA_964497915.1 uncultured Thermoproteales archaeon | reverse complement strand
AGTTAGGGATGGCCTCGCCCCGAGTGGATGAGTGGAGGGCCATAGACGAGGAGCTCAGGGAGCTCAGGCGGCGCAGCGCCGACTGGGAGTACATAAGGGGGCTGCCCCCGAAGCTGAGGGAGGCCTTGGAGCTGTACATCGAGACGGGCGACATGTGGCTAGCGGCCAAGCTGGCAGGCGTGACTGTGGATGAGTTCAACGAGGTCAGGATAAGGGCGGGGATCCTCTGGTGAGGGTGCCCTCCGTCTGCGTGATGGACGCGTGCTTCATAATAGACTGGGCGAGGTGGAGGAGGCGCGACCTGCTCTGGAGGGTCTTCTCCGCGGGCTTCGTCCCTGAGCCCGTCCTCCGCGAGGTGGTGACGCCGACTCCCCTCAGGGCGCTGCGCGAGTGGATGGCGGCGGGCCTGCTAACGGTCTACCCCTCGTCCAGGGAGCTAGAGGGCGAGGCAATGGGATTGGTGCTTGAGGCGATGAGGGATCCCCGCATACCTAGGATAGACCCGCCGGAGGCCCTGTGCGTAGCGGTAGCCAAGCGGGTGGGGGCCGTGGTGCTCACTGAGAACCGCGGCGTGCTGAGGGCCTACCAGCTGGCTCCGGAGAGGCTAGCCCCAGCTATGGTCTGGAACTCCCTCCGCCTGCTAGCCTACGCGTACGCTAGAGGGCTCGTTGAGGCTGAGAGCTTCCTGGAGCTCGTCGTTGAGTACGAGGGCGAGGTCAAGCACGCGTTCTCGCGCAGGGAGGTGAAGGCAGTTGCCCGAGAGTTCGGGCTCGAGTAGGCTGCGCGAGCTGCTAGAGGAGTGGAGGGCCGTGGACGAGGAGCTCAGGGAGCTCAGGCGGCGCAGCGCCGACTGGGAGTACATAAGGGGGCTGCCACCCAGGGTGAGGCGCGCGGTCGAGGCCTACGTCGAGGAGGGGGACCTGAGGAGCGCGCAGAGGGCCTCCGGCCTGGGGCTGGAGGAGTTCGTCGAGGTCCTCAGGCGGGCTAGGGTCTGGACGGGGTAGGTTGCCGTGCCCGCAGCCGCTAGTTAAAGACAAAAGGCCCCACGTCCTACTAACCATGGTGAGCGGCGGTGGCCACGAGGAGAATCGGGAGGATGAGGAGGCTGAGGAGACTGGCCAGGATCAGGGTGCTGGGGAGGGTCGTCCAATGGTCGTCAGGATCCCCATCGCGATAAGGTGCCGAGAGAGGGTAATAGAGACTTCGGCCCTAGTCAACAGCGGCTATGAGGCCGACAGGCCCGAGGTGCTCCTGCCAGCGAGCCTAGCCAGGCGCCTGGGCCTCAGCGCGACCGGGGCCGAGGCGATAATCGCGACTCCCATAGGGATAGGGAGGCTGCAGGAGGTGGGCGAGGTGGAGGTCAGGGTCGCGGTCAGCGACAGGGAGGCGCCGTGGGTCGTGGCTTACGCCCTGATGAGCTTCGAGGAGAGGGAGGTCTTGCTGAGCGACTACCTGACGTCGGCCCTCAGCATAGCCGTCGAGGACTTCAAGGAGGGCTTGTGGAGGTTCAGGGACGAGCCGCTCAGTAGGCTGAGGAGGAGCTCGCTGCCGAGGTTATGGTGAGTCTGGCGAGCTGCCAGGCGTCACGCACCGGGTTTGAGGGGCTTCACGCGCTTACTAAGAGCCTCCTCAGAGACCACTTGAGGCCGCAGGGCCGGAGGCCAGGGCCCTCGTGCTCAGGAGGGAGGAGTTCGCCTCCGTGGTCGCGCGCATGGCGCTCCACGCCAGCGCCCTGCTCGGGGCATGGGCGCTGTCGCCGCTCGCCCCCCCTCCATCGGCTGAGTTATGGCGCGCAGCCGCGTTGCTCGGAGGCACCCCGCTAGCTGCGCTCTGAGCGGTCCTCTCTGCGCTGAGAGCCACTAAGTGCCCTAAAACAGAGATGGGCTAGCGGCAGCTGCGAGTCGCTGCAGCGCGTGCAGCTCCAGGCTGAGTCCTCGTTACGAGGCCATGCCGGACTCCCATATAAGCCAGGCATATCATAATTATCAGGAATCATTAATATGCCAGTAAGCATTTAAATGCCCGGTTATATTCAATTACCTGGTGATATGCCTTGAGCCTGACAGCGGTGGGTAAAGTGGGCAGGAAGGGCGCTGTTTACCTGCCTAAGCGCATCATGAGGCTGCTCGGGGTGGAGGAGGGAGATCGAGTTCTGATGAGGGTCGAGGGCACTAAGCTAGTGCTGGAGTTCGTGCCGGACCCGCTCTCCTTCGCCCTCCGAGTGAGGAAGTGGGCCAGGACGACGGTCGAGGAGTTTGAGGCCGAGTCCGAGGCGGAGCAGGGCGAGCTACATGGCGCTTGACGTGCTCTTAGACTCAACCTACCTGCTGCCGAGCTTCGGGATAGAGGTGGAGGGCCTGACCGACGCGCACATACGGGCCCTCAGGGAGGCCTGGCTGAGGGGGCTGGTGCGCTTCTACTGCCTGTCGGTGGCGTGGGTTGAGGTGATAGGCGAGGTGTGCGGGGAGGCTCGCAGGGCGGGCGTGGAGGTGGGCGACGTGGTGGACGCGGCCATCAAGTCCCTGACTGAGTCGGGGCTCTACGAGTGGATAAGCCCCACGCCGGAGGCCATCAAGCTAGCATTCGAACTGCGCATGGCTGGCCACAGGGACGTCATAGACAACCTGCTCTACGCCACCTCGCTCGTCAGGGGCATGGTACTCCTCACCATGGATGAGGCCCTTCGGGCCTTCTTGACTGAGCGCGGCTTCAGCACCGAGAACATCATGAACCACGAGGAGCTGCTGAGAAGGCTGCGCATTCCCATAGCGTGACCGTACCTGGGGCGCTGACTCGTGGGCCGAGCCTCTCTCCCTGACGTGCGCGCAGCTGGCTGCTGGCCCAGCAACGCTGAAGGCCTCCGTGATCCGCAGCGCCTCCCACCGAAGGGTCCTAGCGTCTCTGTCTCATCGACTCTCTTAGGCCAGGCTCACCGCCCATTAATGGCGCCCTCCCCTCTACCGGGGCACCAAGACATCGCGAGCGCTGGGGCCTCGAAGCCTCAGGCGGGCTCGCCCCCCGCCAGCCGCTATCAGCTGCCGCAGCCCCAACCATCTACTGCCTCAGCCCCCATCGTGCTCGCAGCCGCTAAGCGCCTCGCCGCCCTTCTCCCACGGCCTCGCTAGCCTTATCTACCTACCTCACCCATATCACCTAGGTGAGCGGAGTGACGCTGGTGGTCAAGAAGGTCGATGAGGCCAAGCTGAGGGAGTTCAAGGCGGAGGCCGTCAGGAGGGGGCTGACGCTGTCCCAAGCCCTTGAGGAGGCCATCGACATGTGGCTGAGGGGCGGCGTGCTGGAGACAGACGCGGATGCCAACAACAGGGCGTACGTCGAGATGAAGGGGGAGCTGAGCAAGTTTGAGGGCAAGTACGTGGTGTTCGCCCACGGCAGGTTCGTAGGGGCGTTCGAGAGGATCGAGGACGTCGGGGCGGCCCTGAGGTCCTTGAGGCCGAGGCCCGCTCACGCGATCGTGCTTAAAGTCGGGCGCGACGTGAGGGTCGGGAGGAGGTTGGAGTGGTGGGGAGGGTCTATAGAGCTGGAGAGTGCCTGAGGTACGGGAGGGGCGTCCTGTCAGGCTACCCGGTGGTCGGGCTGAGGCTCTACAACGTGCTCGGGATGGAGTTCCACGAGGAGCTCGAAGTGCCGGTAGACGCTGGCTTCGAGGGCTCTCTCATGCTGGAGTCCGACGACTACAAGTTCTTCATGGTCGGCGAGCTCCCCAGGGAGTACTGGAGGACCTACTCCACCCTGGCGGGGTCAGTGCTGATGAGGGTCGCCAGGGCCATCGCCGTCATAGGCGGCGAGAGGCTCGAGATCTACGTTGAGACCCCATACTTCGGCCGTGGCAAGAGGCTGCTCGGCAGGGAGGTCCTGAATAAGCTAGTTCTAGTGTTGGACGGGGTAAGCGGCCAGTGCTGCATCGCTAAGCCTGAGGCCTAACGCGCTGATGGAGTGGGGCCTAACGAGCTGAGGAGACTGTAGGCCCTGGTTTGGCGTGTTCTTTCAGGCATTGATGGTGAGAGCGTTCGTCGTCACCTCTATTGTGAGTCAAGAGCGCGTCGTCTCTGGCTGGCGCCGACGCGCGTCGCGCTTAAGGGCGTGGCTCGCCACGGCGATTATGCCCGAAGCGTTTGGGTCGGAGGTGCCTGAGATCACGGCTTGGAAGCCCTTTAGGCCCGTCACCCGCTCAGTGGGGTCAGGGCGCTAATCATCTCCTCCTCCAGGTCGTCCAGCGAGGGGCACTTCCTCAGCTCCTCGACTAGGGGCGCTAGGATGTCGACCAAGCTCCTCTTGACGGCCAGGCTTAGCAGCCTTAGGAACTTGCGCATCGCCGCCACCGCCTCCTCTAGAGTCAGGTGCGGGGGGAGGGGCACCGCGAACTGGCACATGAAGTAGTCGTTGTCCCACTCCGCGTGGGGGCCGAGCACGATCTCGCGCGACTGTAGCTCCCTGAGCACCCCGTCGAGGGCCTCAGCGTAGGCGTCGAGCCCCACGTAGCCCTCCCAGTACTTCCTCCTCTCCACGACCTCGACGAGAGCCTCGCCGGGGCCGTAGCACACCTCGCACGCCAGGGTCTCAGAGTACGAGATGCAGTGTACGACGTTGTCCTCAATCCTCTCCACGGGCTCAATGTACACCCCCTCGGGTATCTCCTCCAGCCTCACGTCGGCCACCTTGGCGAGCGGTATGGACACCTTATGGCCGCTGCCCTCGTAGACCTCGCCGTCGAGCTCGAGGCTCACGACGTCGCCGTACTCGTCGAAGAGCACCTTGAACCTGCCCTTCGACACCAGCCTCGACACGAAAGAGAATTGAAGAGGCCGCGTTATTAAAGGTTGCGGGCCGCTAGCCGCTCAGCCCTTAGCGTTAGCCTAGCCCTCCCCACCGCCTGAGCGGCGCCGCCTCCTCAGGACGTCCCTGAGAGCCCACCCCCTCTCCCTGACCAGGATCTCCCTAACCTTCTCAACTTCAGGCTGCCCCTGCTTAGCGTCTGCAAGCGTGACACCAGCTAAGGCTATCAAGGTCTGCTGTGAAAGCCAGCAGCTAACAAAGGTGACTGAGGCGCTCATGCTAGCTAGACGCCCCTTCAGCGCCGCTGGCCAGCAAGCGCATCTTAACTCACTGTGCCTAAGTCGGGTTTAAGATTGAGAATGTGCGTGCACTAATTAAATGTAATAATACATTTCTAGAAAAAATGGAAAGTTAATCCATGAGCAGACTGACAGTGATAGTGGCGCCTTGGGGCAATCCCTTCGGGTGGGGGGCAGCCACCTACAGCTTATCCGAGGAGCACAGAGAGGTGACAGTGAGAGATAGGAGGACGAGCCTCGCGTGCTTGGTCGAGGCCCTCGAGCCAGACGCGGTGGTCGTGATAATTCCCGAGACGGTTCTCTGCCCAGGCAGCAGGCACGTCGAGCAGCTCAGGCAGCGCGGCGGGCGGCCGCTGAGCGAGGTTCTCGAGAGCGGCGAGCCCTACTCTAGCGCCATCGAGGCCCTCGAGTCAGCGATGACGAAGCTCTACGAGGAGTGGGTCGGAGGGCCTAGCCCCCGCATCGTCGTGGCCCCGGCGGTGGGCGAGTACGACTGCGAGGGCAAGAGGTGCGCCTGGAGCGTGGGGCTGAGGAGGGTGGATCCCGTGTCCGCCTACGCTGCCTTCGTGCTCGTCTCGGTGGCGGCAGTCGCAGACCTGAGGGCGATGGGCTCCAGTGAGGTGCTCATAGCACTCGACACCACCCACGGCGTGAACTACATGCCCCTGGCAGCATACCGAGCGACCATGGCGGCCGCGCGCGTGCTGTCAGCGGCACTCAATGTCAGGGTCGAGTTCAGGCAGTACAACAGCGCTCCATACCCCCGCGGCGCGCTGGGTCGCGTGGCGCTCGAGATCTTTAGGGTCAGGAGCGAAGTGATAACGCCCAACAAGGCGGCCCAGCGCCTGGTCTACAGCTACCTACTGAGGGAGGCGGGCCACGCGAAGCCCCTACTGAGGGCTAGGGAAGCAGGGATCGAGCTGCCTGAGTGGCTTAGCGATGTGGAGGGCAGGTTTGAGTGGCTCAGGAGCCTCCACAGCGACGTATCCCCCTTGGCTGCCTCCATACACTTCAGCATGCCCCTAGCATTCCTCCAGCTCGGCCTAGAGTGCGCCTCAAAGTACGCAGGCAAGCTAAGGACTGGCTGGCTCTCCGAGCTTAGCGAGGCGCTGAGGCGCGTGCTAGGGCTAGTTCAGGTGAGCGAGGACAGAGGGCGAGTGAGAGTCAGGCACCTGGCCATGCCGCGCTACGACGACATCAAGAGCCTCCTAGCCGCTGCCTCCCTAGTCATGTACTCGAGACACGCGCTAGACCGCGCTAAGCTAGCTGTCAGCCGAGGCGTAGTGGAGGCCTCCCTAGTTGAGCTGAGGGAGGTCGCTGAGAGCTGGTTAAGGGGCCCTCTGCTCGGGGTTGCCATGCACGAGATCAGGGCCTTCGAGAAGGCCCACGCGCGTAGAAGCGCCCCAGACGCCCTGCCCCTCCTCATCGGGGAGGCGAGGGCTAGGGAGGGTGAGTGGGCCTCCCTCAAGCGCGGGTGTGAGAATGACAGCAGGATCTACGTGGCTCACGCAGGGCTGGCTAGCGCCTCCATAGAGGTGAGAGTTGAGGGCAGCGAGCTTCGCGTCAGGTACCGCAAGCAGTGCTTAAGTAATCTCAGGAGCTGCCTGCGCGGAGCCCTGCGCGAAACGCTGAGGCTGGTGAGCGGGGACTGAGAGGGAGACTCGAGGTCGAGCTGAATCGCCCTGAGGGGGCGCCTCAGCGCCGGGGGACGCTGCGAGGGGCAGCTAGCACCCCCGCTATGTGCTTAGCGAGTGGCTACCTCCTCTCCTTGGCTGGCCCCACATCAAAAGGACCGGGAACTTGCGCTTTACTCTGTGCAGGAGCTTGAGGTGTGCTCACGCGCCAGGGCTCTGGTGCTACTGCTGCGTAATGGTGTAGCCCTACTAGTCACGGTACTCGCCTACGCTGCCACTAAGCGAGGGCTAGCAACTTCCTCAGCGCCCTCCAGTTTACTATCCTCTTCGGCAGAATGGCCTCGTGCGTGGCTGTATCTAGGCTTAATAAGTCTTTGTCTTCCGTCAAGAGGGTAGCGTTGTAGTACTTTGCCACTGCGAGGATCGCTCTGTCGAAGTAGTCCCTTATGCCGAGGGCCCTGTAAATTCTGCTCTCCAGCAGGTCTATCTCTGGGTTCGAGGAGTCGACGATCCTGAATGCCCTCCTGTACGCTAGAAACCTCAGCCCGTCGTTGAAGTCCTTAATGGCCTCGTCGAGGTCCCTGATCACGCCCCTCCTCGCTAGCGAGTACATGACCCACTTTGCCTCTATCAGCAGGCACTGCGGCACCAGCTTCTCAACTCGCGCACTAATGAGCTCTCTGAGGTCTCCCTTCCCAAAGGCGGCGGTCTCGACGTTGAATATGGGCAGGATGTGGGTGGTGTCTACGACGAGAGTCGCACTACTTGTACCTCCCCTGCTCCTCCTCACTGATCCTCTCCACCTCCTCTGCGCTAATCACGGCTAGGGCCCTCTTCCTCAGTATGTCCTCCAGCCTTGGTACCCTCCTTATCACCAGCTCGTCGCCGCGAACCAGCACGACCAGGTCGTCCCCGGGCCTCAGGTTGACCAGCTCCCTCGCTCTCTTCTCGACGTAAATCTCTCCCTTCTTCCCCACGTAGCCCCGCATTACGGTCTCCAATGCGTCACCCGAAATCTTACATCTCTTCCGATATAACATGTTAATGGGGAAATATAAATGTAAATTCGGAGATGTTAGTTAAGTTCCGCAAGGGCCTAATTCTAGGGACAGCGCCGAGCGGGGGCCATGGCGCGAAAGGCTGACGGGGTTGGAGAGCGAGGGATTCGAGCCCTGAGAGCACCAACTGGTTTGGCAGGCTAGGAGGCGCGTCGGCCTTAAGGCGCAGCATCCAGCCACCCGCGCCCGCCCATTACAGCGCTGAGATGCCTAAGGCCGCACGCCGACGACGCTGAGCCCCTCAGCGCGTGCCACTCTGGCGAGCCTCTCGTCGTACGTCAGGAGCGCGTCAAAGTCCCTGGCCGACGCTAGCTGAACGGCGTCGGCCACGTATATGCCGTGCTTGAAGACGTAGCTCACCGCCGTCGCTATGACCTTGAAGCTCAGCGGGACGAGCCTGAGCTGGTTAAGCCTAGCGAGGAGCCTCGTCTCCCCGAGGAACAGCTCGAACACCCTCTTAGCGTCACCGATGACCCCCCTCCTCTCATACTTATCCAGGACCACAGCCACCTCGCCCACGTTCCACACGGAGAACCCTATCCTGACTCTCCCGGTGTAGGCGCCGTCGTAGATGCCGTCTACCTGCTCGCTGCCCTCCTCCGCCACGTACCTCTTGACTATGGCACTAGTGTCCAGGTAGACGCTCTCCCCGCCCATCCCTCACCTCCCTGACTACTTCCTCCGCCCTCAGCCCGCTAGGGCGGCTGGCCACGACCTCCGGGCCCGTGTAGAACCTCTTATCCAGGCCCAGCTCGTCGCATAGCTCGTCGAGGAAGCTCGCCTCGTCATACGCGGCTAGGAGCTCCCCCACCACGTCGCTGAGGGTCCTGTTCTCCAGAGCTAGCCTGCTCCTCACTCTCCTGACCAGATCCTCCCTCAGTGATAGCGTGACCTTGACCTTCCCCACGCTACCACCATCAGTACAGACGTACATACATATATAAGGATGACGCGACACGAGGCTGCGTGCAGCTCTCAAGCCCACGGCTGGCGAGCGAGGCGGCCGATGTACTTAGCCAGCGTAGATTGTGCAGGGAGGGTGGCGACGCCCGGCGGGCAGCCGGGAAGATCCCCAGGCCCCCGACGAGCCCTCGCGTCGCAAGGGCTGGGCGCTCTGCACTCGACCTGCTGCGTGAGACCTCTGGGTGGACTCAGGCGCCAGGGGGCTATGGGCGCTGCTAGAGCCTTGGACCAGCACTAAGCGCCGCCCAGGCACCTCAGTTCTCTCTCAGCAGGCGCGCCCAGCAACTATCATGCCAGGGGACAGGCCAAGGAGATGGTGTTTGTCTAGAGGCGCGCTGGTAAGGCGCTCGAGGGGGTACTGGTGGCTCAGAGGGCAGGTCTGGGGTGGACGTGGGCAGCTCCATGGCCCTGCGCTGAGGGCACCCGAGGGCGCCAGCGGCGTGAATCTCCTGGTGGTCAGCGACGACTCTGAGGGGGTGCTCGTGAGCGAGAGGCTTAGTGCGCTCGCCGAACCGCTCGCTGGCATGTAGCCGCCAGTCGAGGCTGTGTCCCCTCACTAGTAGGAGCTCTTCGAGGCCATGCATGAGCTCAATCCTCTGGCGTTAGACGCTCCGAAGCACGGCGAGCTCGTCTACGGTGGGGAGCTCTGCGGTGAGGCGCTCGGGAAGCTTGGGAGGCTAAGGCGCGAGTACAAGTTCGAGCTGACGACGGGGATGGAGGCGAGACGAGCTGGGGGGTGAAGGCTGACTCAGCACCCCAGCGCGAGCCCCCACTACTTGGTGACGGCCTAGACGTGCCCCAGGGCAGCGCTGCTTGGCCTAAGCCCCATGGTTAATCCTCTCTCCATCAACTCCTCCCCCGTCGCCTCCGCTACCAGGGCCCCGTCAATTGGGTCCACGACCTGGCAAGTCTCCCTCGGCGCTAGGCCCCTCAACTTGAAGCTCCTCTCCTCGAGGTCGCCCTCGACTCTGAAGAAGAACACGACCGGCTCGAGCCAGTCGTAGGACGCGAACTCGACGACGTCCCAGTCCTCAGGGCTCCTCGGGTGCGGCGTCAGGGGGTAGAAGTCCTGGACCAGCAGGTGCCTTATGGACTTGTAGACCTCTATGAGCTGCCTGGCCCCCCTCACGAGCTCCTCGGGCCACGAGGCTACGTCCCCCGACAGGAGGAAGGTGCCGCACATCCGCGACAGGAAGTCCAGGGTGGAGAGCCCGCACCCCCCCTCGCCCACCCTCGTGGGCACGGCGCTGTTGAGGTAGTTCCCGGGCAGGAACCTGCTGGTCCCGGTCTGCATGTAGCGGCACACGTGCGGGTTGTCCGTGTGGTCCGAGAACCAGGCGGTGTGAGCCCTCCTCAGGGTGCTTAGGTCGATCCGCCTGCCGCCGCTGGAGCAGCACTCCACGACCCAGTCCGGGTACCTCCTCATCAGCGTGTCCAGCACCCTGTAGAGCCCCTCGACGTAGCGGAACTGGAACTTGCCGCTCGGGTCGTGCTTCTCCCAGTAGACTATGGGCCATATGTTGTAGTCCCACCTGCCCCACTTCAGGTCTAGCTCCTCTATCCAGCCGCCCACGAGGTCTATCACGTAGTCCTGGACCTCCCTGAGGGCCAAGTTCAGGTGCAGGTGCTCCCTGCCCACGTCTATGAACCACTCTGGGTGCTACCTGGCGAAGTCGCTGCTCCTGTGCGCCCTCTCGACCTCGAACCACAGCCCGAACTTCATGCCCTTGGACCTGACGTACTCGGCTAGCGGCTTCAGGCCCCTTGGGAACTTCCTCAGGTCCACCCTCCTCCAGTTGCCCACGCCGTCGTGGAAGCTCCTCTCGCAGCCAGCGTACCAGCCTGCGTCCAGGACGAAGTACTCGACTCCTAGCCTAGAGCACGCGTCAGCGAGCTTGAACATGAAGGCCTCGTCGAAGTCGCAGCTTATCCCGAACCAGTGGTCGTATGCCACTGGCGGGGTCAGCTTCTTGCCCCCGAGCGGCGGGCAGATGCAGTTGTAGGTGTACCTCCTCAGCCTGTTGGTCCCATCCTCCAGGCCGCCCTCGAAGAAGACCGCGTGAGCGGGGGGCAGGTTCAGGGCCTCGCCCGGCTCTATAATTAAATTATTATACAGGAATCTCGGCCTCGAACCTCAGCTCCTCCTCGCTGTAGTGCAGGCAGTGCTTCCACAGCCCAGACCACTCGAGCCCCGCGGTGAAGCCGCCAGCGCTGAGGCCCACAATCGTGAGGGGCAGGTGCCTGCTGGAGGGCCTGCCGTCGGGCCCGGAGCCTATAACCAGTGGCTCCCCCTCCGCCCATGACCTCGCGCACTCCGTCCTCGAAGGACGGGGAGGGGTAGACGCCGTACGCCGCGCCCCCGCCAAC
>CAZCFI010000061.1:0-11358 GCA_964497915.1 uncultured Thermoproteales archaeon | reverse complement strand
TCAGGCCGGCTGGCGGCAACATAGTGGCGCACGGCTGCACGTACAGGGTGTGGCTGAGGAGGGGGCAGGGCAACAGGAGGATAGCCAGGATCTTCGACTCCCCCAAGCACCCAGAGGTCGAGGTCGTGTTCGCCATAACCGAGAACGGGATAGAGGACGTGTGAGATGGAGCTCCCCGAGGGGCTCAGGAGGCTCGGCTTCAGGTCGCAGGCCTCCCTCTCGATGGCCGACCCCCGAGAGCTGTCCGAGCTCTCCGGCCTCCCGCTGAGCGAGGTCGAGTGGCTCGTCGAGGGGGCCAGGTCCTCGCTCCCCGGAGGGCGCCTGCGCCTCGAGCCCGCTGGGGGCAGGAGGCTCTCGACGGGCTGCAGGGCCCTCGACGACATGCTCGGCGGCGGGGTCGAGACCGGCGCCATAACCGAGCTGGTGGGGGAGTTCGGGACCGGCAAGACCCAGCTCTGCCACCAGCTCTGCGTCACGGTGCAGCTGAGCGAGGACCTCGGGGGCCTCTCGGCCAAGGCGGCCTACCTGGACTCAGAGGGCACCTTCGCCCCGGAGCGAGTCGTCCAGATGGCCAGGCGCTGGGGCCTGGACCCCAGCGAGGCCCTCAGGGGCGTGTACTACGCCAGGCTCAGGAGCGTCGCCGAGCAGGTGGCGTCCCTCCTCGAGCTCAGGAGGCTCGTCGAGGAAGGCGTGGCCCTGGCCGTCGTCGACTCCATCGCTGCCCACTTCAGGGGGCCAGCGGGGCCTGACGCGCTCACGAGGGCCCACGAGCTGGCCGTCTACCTCAGCTCGCTCAGGGAGCTGGCTGAGGAGCAGGGGGTGGCCGTGGTCGTCACCGACAGGGTCTCCGCCGCCCCCGGGCTGGCCGAGCTCAGGCCCTCGGCCGACCCGATAGCGGCCATGTTCGTGGACTACAGGGTCTCGCTCCACAAGGTCAGGGAGAACGTCAGGAGGGCCCAGCTCGAGTTCGCCCCGTGGCCAGCGAGGCGCTCAGCCCTCTTCGCCATAACCGAGGACGGAGTCGTCGACGTCTAGGGGCTTAGCAGCGTGTAGACCACGCTCCACAGGGTCAGCCAGAGCCCCACGAACTCCGGCAGGCCTATCATGTAGTGCCTGGGCGGCAGGGACCTCCCGTACCTGAGCTTGACTGCGTAGTGGGCTGCCACGTAGGCCGCAGCGGCCAGCAGGACCCCTGAGGCCCCCGCGAGCCTCAGCGCCCCGCTCACGGCCCCAACGGCGGCCCCCAGGGCGACCCTCAGGCAGTAGATCCTCCTCGCCACGGGCCCCTCAACGCGCGCGGCCATCAGAGGCACCGATTAACTGTGCCCTACTGGGGATAAAAGGTTGCCCGCCGCGACCCCACTAGCAGCGCCCTCAGGGGCCTGAGCTCCCTCTTGAGGGGGTCGAGCATCAGGCCGAAGATCTCGAGGGTCACCGAGCCCAGCACGCTCACGTCGCCCTCCTCGCCCAGTATCACCGGGCTGTGGTACTCCCCGCAGCCCGGCAGCTCTATCACGGCCTCCGAGAGCCCCCTGACGACCTCAGTGCCGTCGGCCAGCACGAGCCTGACCTCGCGCTTGGGCTCCAAGCCTAGGTGCTCCCACACCCCCCTCTCCAGGACGGTGTACGTGGCGCCCGAGTCGACGAGGAACCTGACCTCCCTCTCCCTGCCGCCCCACTTGACGACGCCCCGCACGTAGACCAGCCCCACTCCAGGCACCCCCTGTCGGTAAGGCTGAGGTGGCATATAAGCGCGGCGCCCAAGCCTAATTAGTCTGCGGGGAGTAGCGTCTGACGGTGTCAGCATGAGGGCCGCGTACCGAGAGGTCACCATAACCCCTCCCCCCGGCGTGGAGCTGGGGGGCTACGGCTTCTACAGGGGGCGTAGGAACAGGGGGGCGCACGACGACCTGTACGCCAGGGCCCTCCTCCTCGAGGGCGGGGGCGAGCGGGCCCTAGTCGTCGCCCTGGACCTACTAGACGTGAGCGAGCGGGTGGTGAGGGAGGTCAGGGGCGAGGTCGCCGGGGAGCTCGGGCTGGACGAGCGCCACGTCGTCCTGACCGCGACCCACACCCACTACGCCCCCCTGACCACCAGGCTGAGGGGGGCGGGGGAGGTGGACGAGTCCTACGTCGACTACGTGATCCGCAGGGTGGCAGAGGCGTGCGGGGGCCTGGCGGGGCGCCTGGCTGACGTGGAGCCCATGTACTCCGAGGCCCCGGCCAGGGGGGTGGCCTTCAACAGGGCCGTCAGGGGAGGGCCCGTGGACGAGGTCGTGAGGGTCCTGCAGCTCAGGGCCCCCAGCGGCCCCCTGGTCACGCTCTTCAACTTCTCCTGCCACCCGGTCTGCGTTGACGTGAGGACCGAGGACGCGAGCTACGCGTCGGCTGACTGGCCGGGCGTGGCCGTCAGGGTAGTGAGGGAGAGGCTAGGCGGGGCGGCCGCCTTCCTGCAGGGCACGTGCGGCGACATAGACCCCGTGGTGGCGTGGGGCATGAGGGGCTTCGACGCGGCCGAGGAGGTGGGGCGCAAGGTGGCCGCCGCCGTCATCGAGGCGGCCGAGCGCCTCGAGCCGGTGGGCGGCGAGCTGAGGGTGGCCAGCAGGCTGGTGAGGCTCCCGCTGCAGAGGCTGACCTACGAGTCCATAGTTGACATGCTCGCCGTCTTCCTGCGCAGGCTCGAGCGCGTGAAGCCAGACGTAGCGATGGACGTGAGCAACGTGCTGGCCCTGGTGAGGTTCTACAGGGAGTCGGTGGAGGAGCTGCGCGACCTCGTGCGCAGGGGGCAGCCCGAGTTCGTCGAGAGGGAGGTGTGCGCCGTGAGGGTGGGCGGGGCGGCCATGCTCTTCGTGCCGGGCGAGGTCTTCGTCGGGCTGGGCATGAGGGTCAGGGACGCCTCTCCCGTCGAGAGGCTCATGATAGTCGGGTACTCGGGGCCCTACGCCGGCTACATACCGACGCCAGACGAGTTCGACAGGTACGGGTACGCCGCCTACATGGTGCCCATGATGCTGGGCTGGCCCCCGTACGACCGCGACGTGGGCGACGCCCTGGTCAAGGCGTGCCTAGACGCGCTGAGCGCAGTGGCCGAGTGACTAGAGGACGCGCAGGGTCTTGACCTCGTGCGGCCTGAGCCTCACGGACTCGGAGGGGCCGGAGAGCACCTCCCTGCACTCCATGTCGACCTCGCAGAGCGCCGCCTCCCTGCCCAGGACCCTGAGGGAGACCTCGCACCCCGCGCCCTCGGCGTCGTAGACCCTGAGGTGCAGGTGGCCGCCCCACACGAACGCCGCGCTCACGGCGGCTGAGCTGGGCTCGGAGCGCAGCTCCAGCACCGACATCTCAGCTGGCAGGGGGCCCCAGTGCCTGCCGCACGGCACGGCCACCAGGGGGCTGAGCCACTCAGCGACGACTCTGTAAGCCTTGCCCTCCCTCCAGCCCCCAGGGTGGGGGACGGCCGCGTAGGTGAAGCGGTGCCTCCCCACGCCCACCAGGTGCGGGTAGGCGAACCTCCCCAGGGCCCCCCTCTCGACGGTGGAGAGCAGGATCAGGGACAGCCGCCTCCCCTCGGCCTGGTAGCCCAGCCCCCACCTGTGGGCGAGCGTCAGGCCCCCGCGGGGGCACGAGTAGTCGGCCCACTCGCTGGCCCAGAAGACGCCGGGCAGCAGGCCGTTGCTCCGCTCCCCGCCCACGTACGGCTCCGACTCGGGGTCGAACCTCTCGCTACCGAAGGGTATGCTCCTCGTCAGCTCGCCCTCGAAGCTCAGCGGGAAGGCAGCCCTGTGCCTGCGCCCCTCCCTGCGCTCCTCAATGGCGGTCCTGAACTCGACGAGCGGCTTGTGGTGGTACACCGCGACGGCCTTTGAGACCCTGGCCCCAGCGACCGCCCCCCTGTACCTCAGCTCCGTGACGAGCTCGCCGTCTAGCGCGACGCCCCCATCCAGCTCGGCCTCCGAGGACCTCCACGCGCGCCCGACCTCGGTGACGCTGAGGGCAGCCCACCCGTGCCTGACCTCCTCGACTACCAGGTCGTTGCCCGGCCCCGCCCCCTCGGATATGAGGCGGAGCCCCGAGCGCCTCTCGACGAGCGAGGCCACGCAGCCGCCCTCGACCCTCAGCTCGAGGAACTCGTTCCTGACGGCGTCGCCCGACGCGCGCCCCCCGCCCTCCCCGCCGCCGGGCACCAGCTGGTACGCCCTGTAGCCCATCCCCGGCACGTCGGCCAGGAAGGCGAGCCTGAGCCTGACGGCGCCCTCCTCATCCCTGGCCCCGAGGACCTGGCATGGCACCTCCCGCCCCTCCGAGTCGAGCACCGAGACGCCCTCGCCGCTCTTAGTCCGGAGCGAGAGCACCACCAGGTCCCTCCTCGGCCAGGGGAGCGTGTTGAAGACCACGACGGGCCTGCCCTCCAGCTCGGAGGTGTCGACCCTGGAGGCCACGTAGCGGGCGGCGGCCAGCATGGTCCTGGTGGAGCTGGCGTAGACCCCCCTGAGCAGGGCCCCCTGGGCCCTGAAGTCGACGTCCGAGAGGTAGGCGTAGGCCGAGTCGTGGTGCCAGTTGGCGCAGACGGCCAGCCACCAGCGCCTGAACGCCCTCTCCGGGTACCTGCGCCCGAGCGCGTGGGCCATCGAGCACAGCTTCTCGGCGTCGAGCAGCCTGCGGACCGCCCGGAGTAGCCTGCGGGCGCTCAGCCCAGCGGCCAGCCCGTAGACCGCTGCCCAGCCGACTGGGTCTAGGCTACCCCTCACGACCCTGAGGCGCTCGGGCCTCAGCTCCCCGAAGTACTCGCTGAGCGTGCTCACCTCAGCGTCCACCCCCCGCGACTCGCGCCAGTGCCTCACGACGTCGCAGAGCGCCGGGTGGAAGAGCGCCCAGTCGCCGCCCACGACGACCAGCCTCGGCCCCTCGCGGCCAGGGCCGTAGGCCGAGTCGGCCGCTCTCTCCAGCTCGCTCGCGAGGCGGTCCAGGGCCTCTCGGCGCGGCAGCGAGCCCAGCGCCTCCCTGGGGTCGAGGGGGGCGGAGCAGTAGAAGACCCTGTTGCAGACGACCCTCGAGCCGTCCAGCCCCTCCCACACGAAGTCCACGGGGACTCCCTTGGCCGACAGTGCGCCCTCGGCGGGCCTGCAGAGCTTGTAGTACCTAACGCCCAGCTTGGAGAGGATCTGGGGCAGCTGGGCGTGGTGGCACGAGGCGTCGGCTGCCATCAGCACGTCCCTCCTGACCCTCAGGCCTAGCCTCCCCTCGATGAGGTCCCTCCCCAGCGCCACGCTCCTGATGAGGGACTCGCCGTCCACCAGCATGTCCGGCACCGCCAGCAGGCCCCCGGCTATCTCGAGCCTGCCCTCGCCGGACGCCCTCCTCAGGGCCTCCCGCAGCTCGGGGAAGTCGCGCCAGAACTTGTGCAGCGTCACGTAGTTGTCTAGCACCCACTTGAACTCCCCGCAGTTCCTCAGGAGGTTGATGGCGCTGAGGACGACGAGCGTGTCAGCCATCCTGATGTGCCTCATCGTGGGGCCCCAGTAGTAGCCCCAGCCCTCGTCGCAGTGCGAGTAGAGCACCACGTGGTACCTGGCGCGGCCCATGGGGGTGGAGCCGCCGTCGGCCTTTTAAGCGTTGCAGGCGGAACGCTTTAGTCCCAGCTGAGCTAGAGAGGGAGTGGCGGCGATGAGGTCTCGCTCAGTGGGCTGAGCGGTGATGTGTACTCCCGGCTCCGAGCCGCTCACCCCTCCAGCTGGCCGTACCTGATTATCAGGCCGTAGAGCTCGACGAGGTCCTTCGCCTCGGAGTAGAACTTGATCCGCCTGGTGGCCGTGGGCTGGGTGAGCAGCGGGTTCTCCCCGCCCCTCAGCAGCTCGCCGACCCTCCTGTCGAGCTCCTCGCCCAGCTCGCGGGCCACGTCGGTCTCGTGGTAGGCCAGGTTGACCCTCTCCTCGGGGTCCCTCTTGAGGTCGAAGAGCTGCACGTAGCCCTTCGGCAGGCCGTCCTCGGTCCTCTCGAGGTACCTTATCAGCTTCCACCTCTCAGTCCTGATCCCGATCGCCTTCTGCTGCGTGTTCTCCAGCATGACCACCGGCCTGCTCTCAGCGCCCCCGCCCTCGAGCAGGGGGACTAGGGACCGGCCGTCGCTGTCGAGCCCCCCGCTGACCCCGGCCAGCTCTAAGATCGTGGGGGCTAGGTCGACGTGCT
The DNA here is from genome assembly GCA_964497915.1 of uncultured Thermoproteales archaeon. GTDB lineage: Archaea > Thermoproteota > Thermoprotei > Thermofilales > CAYSTQ01 > CAZCFI01. Next base: position 5,172 of record CAZCFI010000061.1, on the reverse strand, counting down.
GGACGAGGGCGTCGACGACCCTGGCATCGCAGCCCGGAGCCTTGATTATCAGCGGCACCCTGGTGACGGTGTCGTACAGGCCCTTGTGCCCCAGGTAGTCCCCGTGCTGCCTCAGCTCCTCGCCGTGGTCAGCCGTCACTATCACCACGGTGTCGTCGAGCAGCCCCCTGTCGTCCATGGCGTCCAGCAGCTCGCCCACCATGGCGTCGACGTACGCCACCTCGCCGTCGTACTGGGATATTACGTAGTCGAGCAGCTCCTCTCCCTCGGGCGCCCCCTCGCGCCAGAACGCCCTGTTGAACGGCGGCGGGGGCCTGTAGGGCGAGTGGGGGTCCCAGTAGTGGAGGAAGAGGAAGAAGGGCTTGCCCGAGCCAGCTATCTCGCCCAGCACCTTGAGGGCCGAGTCCGTGACGTCCCTGCCCTGGACCTTGAGCCCGGCCTCCGGCGCCGGTATGCCGCCCGGGTGGCTGTACACGTCAAAGCCCCTGGTGAACCACGCGTAGAAGTGGCCGTACTTCAGGAACATGTTGTCGACGGCCCCAGTGGCGTAGCCGCGCTCCCTGAGCACCTCCTGGACCATCCTCACCTCCCTGCTCAGCTTGACGAAGCCCATGTGCGTCACTATCTTGTGGCGCAGTGGGTGGACGCCGGTGAGGATCGTCGTCCAGGCTGGGTGCGTCGGGATGCCGTTGGCGAACGCCCTAGTGAACACCGCGCTCTCCCTAGCCAGCCTGTCTATGTTGGGGCTCGTCCCCCTCACGTAGCCGTAGCACGAGAGGTGGTCGGCCCTCAGGGTGTCTATCCCGATCAGCAGGAAGTTGGGCCTCCCCAACCCGTCCACCGACATGGAGGGGGGCGTGGCCCTAATAAGGCTTGGCGCCGCTCCGAGGAATACACCTTAATAGCGGCCCAGCGCATGACTAGGTGATGCCCAGGGTCGAGCTGTCGTACGACAGGGGGACCATAGTCCTGAGGCCCCCGAGCGTGCCAGTGCCGCCCTTCTTCAAGTTCGACCACAGGGTCGACGCCTTCAGGGCCCTAGCCGTGCACTACCCGGAGGCCCTGAGGTACCTGAGGAGCAGGGGCTACGAGGTCGTCGACAGGGTGCTCGACCCCGTGAGGGGCTCCCTCACGGTGGTCGGGGAGCTGAGGCTGAGGGACTACCAGGAGGAGGCCCTGGGGGCCTGGCTGAGGGCTGGCTCGAGGGGGGTCGTGGTGCTGCCCACTGGGGCTGGGAAGACGCTGGTGGCCCTGGCGGCCATAGCCGAGCTCAAGTGCCCGACCCTCATCGTCGTGCCCACGCTGGAGCTGATGGACCAGTGGGAGTCCAGGGTCAGGAGGCTCTTCAGGACAAGCGTGGGCAGGTATGGGGGAGGCAGGAAAGAGCTCGGCTTCGTAACTATAGCCACGTACGACTCGGCCTACATAAACGCCGAGGCCCTCGGCAACAGGTTCCTGCTGCTAGTGTTCGACGAGGTCCACCACCTCCCCAGCAGCGGCTACAGGCAGATAGCCGAGCTGAGCGCGGCGCCGTACAGGATGGGCCTCACGGCGACGCCTGAGAGGGAGGACGGCCTCCACAGGGACCTGCCCCAGCTAGTCGGGGGGGTCGTCTACAGGAGGGAGGTCAGGGACCTCTCCGGCAGCTACCTAGCCGACTTCGACGTCGTGACGGTGAGGGTCAGCCTGAGCGAGGAGGAGAGGGAGAGGTACAGGAGGCTCGTCGAGAAGTACAGGTCCTACCTGAGGAGGAGGGGCATCAGGATGAGGTCGCTGAGGGACTTCGAGGAGCTCGTGATGAGGAGTGGCCTGGACAGGGAGGCCAGGGAGGCCCTGCTGGCCTGGCGGGAGGCGAGGAGGGTCGCGTTCAACGCGGCTGAGAAGATGAGGGCGCTCAGGGAGATACTGGCTAAGCACAGGGGGGACAAGGTGATAATATTCACTGACAACACCGAGGTCGTGAGGAGGATCTCGAGGGAGCTCCTCATACCCGAGATAACCTACAAGACCAGCGAGGAGGAGAGGAGGGCGGTGCTTGAGGGGTTCAGGTCTGGGAAGTTCAGGGCCATAGTCACGAGCAGGGTGCTGGAGGAGGGCGTGGACGTGCCCGACGCGAACGTGGCCGTGATCCTAAGCGGCACCGCCAGCAGGCGCGAGTTCATCCAGAGGCTCGGCAGGATCCTGAGGCCAAAGGAGGGCAGGGCAGTGCTGTACGAGCTCGTGACCTCTGGCACCAAGGAGGTCAGGGTCTCCAGGAAGAGGAAGGGGCGGCTGGGTGGGGGCGGTGCTGCCGTCTGACCTGCTCGTGGCCAGGGCCAGGGGGCCGTACGTGCTCCCAATGTACTCCCGCATGTCAGACCGGGACCTCTACGTCGCAGGGCGCCTGATAGAGGCCTTCAGGTCCCACGTGGGGCGGAGGAGGGGGGAGCTCGATGAGAGGCTGAGGGAGCTGGAGGACGAGGCCTTCAGGCTGGGCTGCGACTACAGGTTCGCTAGGGGGCTCATCCACCTCCTATACAGGAGGGCTGAGTTCTCGAGGCCGAGGACTAAGGTGGACCCCCTGAGGGCTAGGCTGGAGGTGTTCGCGGAGGCGTCGAGGGCCCTGGGGGGCTTCGCGCTGACGGAGGGGGAGAGGGAGCGGGTCCTGAGGGCGGTGGCCGAGAGGCTGGGCGTGTCTGTCGGCGAGCTAGTGGAGGCGTTCGACGCGGCTTACGAGGAGGAGCAGCTCCTCACGTCGTTCGGCGATGTGAGCCCGGAGGAGCTGCTCAGGGCTTACAACCTGTCCCTCACCCAGACCCTACTCTTCAAGGCCCTGGAGGTGGTGGCCGACGTCAGGATAAGCGGCACCGCGGCCAAGGTGCTGCTCTTCAACGTCAAGCGGCTGGGCCTCATGTACACGGCTGAGAGGCTGGCTGGGGGCGTGAGGATCAGGATAGACGGCCCGGCCTCCGTGGTGAAGCAGACCGAGAGGTACGGCACGAGGATGGCGGAGCTCGTCCCCTACGTGATGGCGGCTGACGAGTGGAGGATCTCGGCCAGGGTCAGGAGGAGGGGCAGGCTGTACAGGTTCTCCGTGAGCAGCAGGCTCTCCCACCTATTCCCGAAGGTCGAGCTGAGGTGGGCTGAGTACGACAGCAGCGTGGAGGAGCAGTTCTACAGGAGGTTCCAGACGCTGGGCAGTGGGTGGAGGATAGAGAGGGAGCCCGAGCCGCTAGTCGCGGGGAGGCACATACTCGTGCCCGACTTCGCCTTCACCAAGGGCGGCGTCAAGGTGTACCTGGAGATCGTCGGCTTCTGGACCGAGGACTACCTGAGGAGGAAGCTGGAGAAGCTGAGGTCGCTGCGCAGCGTCAACATGATACTGGCAGTGGACGAGAGGCTAGCGTGCTCGAGCTTCAGGGAGCTGGGCCTCGGGGACGTGATATACTTCAGGGGCAGGCTGCCCGCCCCCGAGGTCTACCTGGCCCTCAAGAAGTACGAGCCGAGGGCGCCAGCGAGGGCTGCAGCTGCCAGGCGCGCGGAGGAGCCCCCGCCTGAGGTGCCGCCGGAGGTGGAGGAGTACCTGAGCAGGGTAAAGGTGGCTAAGTTATCCACGATCGTGCGGGAGCTTAGCAAGTACGGCCTCACCCCCGAGCAGGTGGTGAGGGTTCTCGAGCGCAGGGGCTTCAGGCTCGACTGGAGGGGGCTCGGCCTGGAGGACGTGACGGTCAGGCGCTAGGCTTCACCCCCAGGAGCTCCTTAAGCTCCCTAAGGGCGGGGATCTCCCTCAGCATCTCGGGCGGCAGCCTCTCCCAGACTATCCCCCGCGGCTTAGGCCTCCTGGCGGCGGTCTTGATCACCCTGGTGGGCGTCACTATGTAGTCGACGACCGTGTCGTAGGCCTCGGCCTCTAGCTCCTCCTCGATCACCTGGCAGTCGTGCACGACCGCGATTATCGGCGTGCTGTCGTCTACTAGCCCTAGCTCCCTGAACATGGCCCACTCGAGGTCGAAGTAGCCGTGCCCCTTCCCGTACCTCACGCCGGTGACGCTGACCACCGAGGCTCCAGTGACCATCAGCTCCACCTTGCCGAGCTCGCGTAGCTCCCTCAGCGAGACTCGCCTGCCGAACCTCTCAGCGCCGTCTAGCGTGGACGCGAAGTCCTCCTTCCCTGGGGGCACGAGGTCGCGTGAGAGGAGCAGGAACCCGCGCCTTATGCCGTACGTTGGCATCACGAAGGGCTTGCCGTCCCTCACGCACCACTCCCTGAGCAGCTCCAGGCAGTTGTCCGGGGTTATCATCAGGAGCCTCGCCCTCCTGTAGACGTCCATCCTCCTGACGGCCTCGGCGCACTTGTCGCTGCCCTCGAAGTCCGGGATGAAGCTCGAGAAGTCGTAGTGGAACCTAGAGTCCGGCTTGGCCACCCTCCTCAGCTCCCTCCACACCCTCTCCCTCAGCTCGTCCTTCCAGCTCACGCCCTCCCACCCACCAGAGCCACCGCCTCAGCGACCGTGAGGGCGGGGACGCCGAATAGCTCGAGGGTGAGCGCGGTGACTGGGGGCGGGGCCAGCGACGCCGATGCCAGCAGGTCTACATTCCCCATTACCTCCCTCGTGGGCCCGTCCGCCACCACGACTCCTCCCCTCAGCACCACGACCCTCTCAGCGTACTCAGCCACCAGCCTCATGTTGTGCGTGACCACGATAACGGTTCTCCCCTCCTCGTGCAGGGAGCGCAGCAGCTCCATCACGTACCTAGACTGCTCGTAGTCCTGCCCCGTGGTCGGCTCGTCGACGACCACCACCTCAGGCCGCATGGCGAGCACCGCGGCGACGGCTAGCCTCTGCCTCTGCCCCTTGCTGAGGAAGTGGGGGGGCACGTCCTCGAGGCCCGCCAGCCCTACCCTCTCCAGGACCTCCTCGACCCTCGCTCTGACCTCCTCCTCGCTCAGGCCAGCGTTCCGTAGGGCGTAGGCGCACTCCTCGTAGACCGTGCTGCAGAACAGCTGGTGGTCCGGGTTCTGGTAGACGAAGCCGACCTTGAAGGCGAGCTCGCTCGCGCTCAGCTCCCTCGTGTCCCTGCCGAGGACCCTAACGGAGCCCTCAGTGGGCTTGAGGAGCCCCACCATGAGCTTGAGTAGCGTCGTCTTGCCTGAGCCGTTCGGCCCGACGACGGCGACGAACTCGCCGCGCC
>CAZCFI010000060.1:0-11623 GCA_964497915.1 uncultured Thermoproteales archaeon | reverse complement strand
GACGCCGCGGCGTCCAGCTTCTACGACGCTGAGAGAGGCGTCTACCGGATAGACGGGCGCGAGATGACTGGCGACGAGCTCCTCGAGATGTACGTGAGCCTGGTCGACGAGTACCCCATAAAGTCCATCGAGGACCCGTTCCACGAGGAGGACTTCGAGAGGTTTGCGGAGCTCACCAAGAGGGTAGGCGGCAGGGTGCAGATAGTGGGGGACGACCTGTTCGTCACCAACGTCGCCAGGCTGCGGAGGGGCATAGAGGTCGGCGCCGCCAACGCCCTGCTGCTCAAGGTGAACCAGATAGGGACCCTCACTGAGGCCATCGAGGCGGCTGAGCTGGCGCTGAGCCACGGCTACAACGTCATAGTCAGCCACAGGTCTGGGGAGACTGAGGACACCACCATAGCCCACCTAGCGGTGGCCCTCAACGCCGGGCAGATAAAGACGGGCGCCCCCGCTAGGGGCGAGAGGACGGCTAAGTACAACGAGCTGCTCAGGATAGAGGAGCGGCTAGGCTCGAAGGCCGTCTACCCCGGGATCAGGGCGTTCAGGAGGTAGCGGAGCGCCCCTGACCCTGACGCTCGGCCACGCGGGGGCACAGGGGGTCCGGCGCCTTGATGTCGCCGCTCATCAAGTAGGCCCTAGCGAAGCACCCTCCCCTGCACGCGCCCGCTACTGGGCAGCTGGCGCAGGGCTCCCTCAGCTCCGGACTGACGAGCGACCTGACGATCTCGGCGCTCGAGTAGGCCTCGTAAGCCCTCCTCAGGCCCAGCTCGCGCCAGCTCGACACCCTGAAGTCCAGCACGTCGCAGACCAGCAGGTTCCCAGCTGGGTCCACGTCCACCACGCTGAGGGTTCTGCACCCGTACACCACCAGGTACTTAGACCTGGAGTAGAGCGCGGCTGGCGCGTAGCACCAGACGCTCACAGGGTACCCCAGCTCCTCGGAGGCCGAGTCGGCCTCGAGCACGGCTTCGAGCATCTGCTTGGGGCTCGGCGCGAGCGACTCAGTGGCCCTGCCGGACGGCATCACTGGGATTATGCAGGCTGCCTCGGCCCCCAGCTCCTCGGCCTTGGCGACGTACTCGCCCACGCAGCTCGCGTTGTGCCTGCACACGGCCATGACGGTCGAGAAGTCGACGCCAGCCTCGCGCAGCAGCTCGATGCCCCTGAGAACCCTGTCCCACGTCCCGGGCCCCCTCAGCCTCTCGTGAACCTCCCTCCTCGGGCCGTCTAGGCTCACGTAGGCGTAAACGTTAAGCCTCGCCAGGCGCTCGGCCACGCGCTCCGTGACGACCGTCCCGTTGGTCACCATGCTGACCCCCACCGCCAGGTCGCGGGCCTCCTCCATGAGAGTCACGATGTCCCCCCTGAGGAGCGGCTCGCCCCCCGTGAAGTTGATGTGGGCGACGCCAAGCTCCGAGGCCTCCCTGATGAGGGCGAGCGCCTCCTCGGTGGTGAGCTCCCTCAGCCCCGAGAACCTAGACGCGTAGCAGTGGGCGCAGCTGAGGTTGCACTTGGCGGTGACGAGCCACACGATGAACCTGAGCGTCACGCTCCCAGCCCCTCAGTCGAAGACCTCATAGACCCTGTACCTGAGCCAGGTATCGACTGCCTTCCTCGCGACCAGCTTTATGTTGTCAGCCCTGTTGACCCCGGGGCAGTCCCCGTCCAGGTAGACGTAGAGGCGGCCAGCGCTCGGGTGCTCGTAGCTCGCCAACTCGGCCCTGGTGCCGGGTATGGGCTCCCTGGTTATGTAGAACGGGTACAGCCTGCAGGCTATGGGCCTGTCGTAGTATATGCCGCACTCGGCGTAGCCGCCCCTGTCCACCAAGAATATGCATGAGCCGTCGGGCTTCCGCAGCAGGTAGCTCCTTCCGCCCCGGCTGACGACCACCGGCCCGTACGCGAAGGCGTAGCGCACGACCTCGCCCCTGGCCAGGGGGACCGCGTACTCCCTGCAGCACCTACCGCACCTCGTGCAGCTCCAGCCGCGCACGCTCCTCCACGGCACGTACCTGAGCGCCCTCCTGGCCATCCAGCATCGCCCTAGCCGCAGCTGGCGGGTCGTTCATAGAAAGGCGGGGAAATTGTATATAGCTTACCCGCGCGAAGGAGTAAGTGTCAAGGTGGGAGGAGTGCTGACGGTCGTCGACCTCTTCTGCGGCGCTGGCGGGCTCTCCAGGGGCTTCCAGATGGCGGGCTTCGAGGTAGCCCTAGGTCTGGACAACTTCGAGCCAGCAGCCGAGACGTTCCAGAGGAACTTCCCCAAGGCCTCGGTGATCGTGGAGGACGTGAAGGAGGTCAGGAGCGAGGACATCCTCAGGGAGCTGGGGGGCAGGCCCGACGTGGTCATCGGGGGGCCTCCCTGCGAGCCGTTCACCAGGACCAACCCCAGGAGGGAGGCTGAGCCCCTCGACAGGCTCTACAAGGACCCCATAGGCAGGCTCGTCCTCCACTTCATAAGGATCGTCGGCGACCTGCGGCCGAGGGTCTTCGTCATGGAGAACGTCCCCGGGATCATGGAGGGCGGCCTCAAGGACGCCATCAGGGCCGAGTTCGCCAGGGTGGGCTACCCAAACGTGAAGTTCAACGTCCTGAGGGCCGAGCTCTACGGGACGCCGTCCGTGAGGACCAGGGTGTTCGTGTCCAACCTGAGGCTGAGGCCCAAGCCCCTGGGCGGGCTGGTGAGGGTTATAGACGCCATAGGCGACCTCCCCGACCCCCGGGGCGTCCACGACATACCGAACCACGAGTACGTCCCACTCCCCCGGCGTAAGCTGAGGAGGATAGCCAAGCTCAGGTGGGGCGAGGCCCTAGTCAGGTATAGGGGCTCGGGGGGCAGAATTTACGGGAACCTGATAAGGCTCCACCCCTTTAAGCCAGCGCCGACGGTCATGGGCTCCTCGCGCTTCATACACCCGTTCGACGACAGGCTGCTGACGGTGAGGGAGCACGCTAGGCTCATGGGCTTCCCCGACGACCACGTCTTCCTGGGCGGCAGGGACGTGCAGTACAACCAGGTGGGCGAGGCAGTGCCCGTCCCCCTGGCCTACCACATAGCTAAGTGCGTCGCCTTGAGGCTGGGCCAGGGGGGCTAGCGCTCTAACGTTAATTACGGCGCCTGGCCTATAGGGTGTGGGTGGTGGCCGTGGAGAGGGTGCTCGTCGTGCTCCACAACGTGTACTCAGTTCAGAGGGTGGTCGAGCTGGCCAGGGTGACGTACGGCCTGGGGTTCAGCACGCTCGTGGTGTCGAGGGCTCAGGGCGCCGCCGCTCAGAGCGGGGTCCCCGAGGCGCAGAAGCTCGCGCTGAAGAGGGGGAGGAACCTGTTCTACGTCGCCGACCTGCCAGACGTGCTCGAGCTATTCAAGCCCGACCTCGCCCTGATGTTCGTCCCGAGGGAGTACGCCGAGAGGGCCTTTGACGCGGGGGAGGTCGCGAGGGCCGTTGCGGAGGGCAGGAGGGTCGCGCTGGTCTTCGGCGGCTCGGAGCCCGGCCTCAGCAGGAGGGAGCTCGACATGGGCGTGGCCGTCTACCTCGAGGGCGCGGACGACGACCTGGGGGCCGTCGGCACCGCTGCGATAGCGCTCTACCTAGTCAGGAGGGAGCTCAGGGCCCGCTCAGCCAGCCCGGCTGGCAGGGAGTGATGGCGACTCCGCGGGCGGCGTCGGCTCCTCCCTCCCCAGGTTCCTCAGGATCTCGACCCACGGGTTGTTGCGGAGGTACTCCGGCAGGGGCTCCGCCTCAGCTGGCTCAACCGCGCTCATGTGGTGCAAGGTCGGCCTCGCCCTAATAAGCCAGCCGAGGCGCGGTGGCGCGTAACACGCGAGTGATACCTGGGTGCCCTCAGCCTCGCGGGCCGCTGCTAAGCGCGCAGGCTGACAGCCGCCCTGAGCGTGGCGAGGAGGGCCCTGCCGGGGTCCCTGCTGAAGCCGACTATGACCACCTCATCGTCCCTGGGCTGGAATATCGACTCGACCGCCCTCTTGAACTCGTTCATGTGCGGCACAGCCTCGCCCTCTAGGTAGGGCGCTCTCAGCCTGCCGCCCTCGCACTTAAGGATGAGGGCCCCGTCAGCCCCTCCCCTCACGGCCCTGTCCCTTATCTCGAGCACGCCGAGCCTCAGGGGCGAGCAGCAGGCCCCGAAGCCCGAGTAGCCAGCCCCGACGACCTTGGTGACGTCGACTGAGGCCAGCTTCCTTATGCCGTACCTCGCCAGGAGCTGGCGGAGGAGCCTCCGCCCCTCATCGGTCAGCAGGGCGCCGCCCCTCGAGCTCGCCACGAAGCCCCCGCTCTTGAGGTAGGCCAGCACGCGGCGCACGACGCCCTCGCCCAAGCTGGTCATTCTGCTGAGCTGGTACCTGCCAAGCCTGCCGAACTCGGAGAGCAGGTAGAGCACCGCCAGCACTCGGTCGGCGCTCGGCTCGCTCATCGAGAGACCGTATCTCCTTAGAGCAGTATAAAAAAGTCTGTTATTGCCAGTTGGGCCTAGAACTTCCAGTGCGAGTACTTCCACATCAGCAGGTCTCCGTCCCTCAGCTCGTACTTGTCGGCGGCGGTGGTGCCCATCGCCCACTTGCCCTCGCTCTCGCTGTACACGAACCACAGCCAAGAGTAGCCCTCCTTGCCCGCGACCACTATCCTCTCGCTGACGCCGTTTATGGACGTGATGTAGACGCCCATGCCGGGGTAGACCTTGTACTCGACCTCAGCCAGCAGGACGGTCAGCGAGAGGAGGGTCGAGCCCTTGGGCACGAGGGTGCCGTTGTACCACACCACCGTCCCGTTCCCGTAGTCTATGGCCAGGCTGACGTTGACCAGCTTAGCCCTGAGGTCAGCGTACCGCTTGGCGACGCTTGCAGCCTTAGCCTGAGCCTCGCTGAGCAGCGACTCGAGCTGGGAGCACCTGCTCCTGGCCTCCTCAAGGTCCCTGAGGGCGCTGGCGTAGGCCGAGTAGTAGTTAGCGGCGACCACGGTCGCCACGACCGCCCACGCTAAGAGGGCCACCATGAGGGCCTGCTGGAGCCTCACGCCGCCTCACCCACTACTCGCCTGACCCTCCTCACCACGACTGACGTGAGGAGGGCGGTCAGGGCCTCAGTCACCGGCCCGACAGCGTAGAGCGAGCCGCCAGCTACTGGCACGAAGAGCCCGGTGACAGCCACCGCGAGCACGGTGAGCGGGCTCGCTGCGCCCATGAAGGTCGAGTAGAAGGCCACGGACGTCGCTAGGTCGTAGGCCAGCGCTGAGAGGTAGGACAGGGTGAACAGCGTGGCTCCGCACTCCACGCCCCTCAGGTAGCCCCACGCCATCCCCACGAGGGCGGAGGCCAGGGCGTCGTATATGGTCCACACTCCCAGCCCCAGGAGCATGTCGGAGAGGATGAATGAGGCTAGGCCAACCGTGAAGCCTGAGGCTGGGCCAGCCAGGTACCCGGCGACCATGGCCATGGAGAGGGGGAGGTTGACGAACTGCACCGGGCCAGCCACCGCGTGCTTGAGCAGCCTGAAGGTCACGGCTAAGCCCGTCAGCACTGACGTCACGGCCACGAACTTGGAGCCCCTCATCCCGCCAAGTAGGATATCCGTCCCATATTAAAAGTTTTTGCTCAGCGGGAGGCGGCTCTAAGCCTCCCGCTGAGCGCCCCCTAAGCGAGGCCGAGCAGCGTCGCCGCACCGAAGGCCGCGAACGTGGCGCAGGTCGCCGCCTTAAGCGCCCTCTCCGGCAGCCTCCTGAGGACCTCGCCCCCCAGCGCGACCCCGAGCCCGTTGACTAGGGCGAAGGCGGCAGCGCTGCCGAGGAACACGCAGAGGGGGGCCCTCAGCTTCATGGCTAAGGTCAGCACGGTGAGCTGCGTCTTGTCGCCCAGCTCCGCCAGGAACGTGACAGCGAAGGCCGCGCAGAATGGCTCGACAGCTCCCGCGGGGAGCCTCACCTCGCCCCCCTCGCGGCGGGCGAGGGCCATGATCACCGCTAGGGCCAGGAACGCCAGGCCCGACGCCGCCCTCACTGCGCTGAGCGGCAGGGCCGAGCCGAGGGCCTCGCCGACGGCCAGGCTGATGAGGGACATGGCGAGCAGCGAGGCTAGGCCGCCCAGGAAGACCCTCACCTTGCTGAGGCTAGCCGCCATCAGCATCATCGCTATCTGTGTCTTGTCGCCCAGCTCGGCTAGGAGCACTAGGGCGAAGCTCTCCAGCGCGGCCTCGACGGCGGGTCACCCCCGCTGCCGGGCGCACTAGAAGGGGGGAGATGCGAGATAAAAGACTTCTCACCTCAGGCTCAAGGGCGACGTCCTGACCTCGAGCTCCTCGAGGGCCCTCCTCCTTATCTCTCTGAGCGCCGCGACGCTCTTCTCGTCGGGGGCCTCGGCCTCCAGCCTCTCGGTCAGCTCGATCAGCTCCCTGAGGTGCTTCACGGGGTTCTTCGTCCTGTCGCCCCAGTCGAATATGCTGCAGAGCCTCCTGGCGAGCCACGTCCCCAGGCGCTCGTTGACCAGCGCCACGACGTCAGGGGGGGCTATGGTCTCGGGGTGGCCGTAGGGCATGTCCGTCCCGTTGGGCTCGAGCCCGAACACCGCGCAGCAGTTGAAGACGTGCAGCTCGAAGCCCTCCCACTCCTCCCTCAGCTCCTCCTCCAGCTCCCTCAGCCTCCTGCTGCCGTCCACGGCCCCCGATATCGTCAGGATGGCCACTTTCTCCACGCTGTAGCCCCTCTCGGCGGCCGCGTCCCTGAGCCTTCGCAAGGAGCTCGTTATCGTGGTGCCCGTCGCTATCGTGTCGCCTATCAGGACGACTGCCCTGTCCGGCAGCGCCTCGAAGTTGCCGTAGTTCATGCTGACTCGCCACGTGCCGTCCTCCAGCTGGTAGCGCTTGGCGCTGACTATGCACCTCTGCAGGCTCCTCCCGTAGACCTCCTTGAAGGCCTCGTCCAGCATGTAGTAGAGGCCGCCCGCGAGTATCGTGAGCTCGCAGACCCTGTCCAGGGGGACGCCCTCGAGCGGCAGCTCTCGGTGCAGGACCCTGAGGAACTTGACCGCGACGCCCTTGGCCAGCTCGTGCAGCCTCTCGCCGCACAGCCAGGGCTTCGTGTGGATCTCCAGGGCCTCCTCGCACACCATTATGTACTGGTTCCTGGGCAGGTCCTCCCTAACGACCCTGTACAGCTCGACGCCGCTCACGGGCGCGCTGACCCTGACCAGCTTGGCCTCACACGTAGCCGTGCGCATACTCGAGCCACCCCAGCCCGAGGCAGCACCTGAGCACGAGGTAGGCGGCCAGCAGCGCTAGGGACGACGCTATGACCGCGTAGTCGGCCGGCCTTAGCCTGTACTCCCTAAGGCTGGTCCTCCTCGGGGACGAGCCGAAGCACTTGGCCTCCAGGACGACCCCCACCCTCCTCACGAGGCTGAGGCTGTTCACGATGAGCACCGTGAACAGCGTCGAGTAGGCCTTGAGCCTCTCGGCGAAGCCGCCCTCCTCGAAGCCCCTGTAGCCCCTTGACTTCAGCGCGTCGACGATCCTCCTGCCCTCCTCCTCGAGGAGCGGTATGAACCTGAAGGTCAGGGCGATTATGAACGTCAGCTTGTACGGCAGCCCCACCCTCTCCAGGGAGTTGGCTAGATCCCTCGGGTACGTGGTGAACGCCACCACTAGGAAGCTCAGCATCATCACCAGCAGCCTCAGCGCGGCCCCAAGCCCCAGGTAGAACCCCTCGACTGTTATCGGGTACTTGAGGCCGAAGACGCTTATGTAGAAGAGCGCGGTCCCTCCCCGCACCTCTATCGCCGCGAAGAGGCCGTTAAAGATGATGAGCATCACTGTGCTGCCAACGAGAGCCGTCATCACCCACTTGGAGTGGAACTCCTTGAGCACGTAGACCCTGGAGAGAGCCAGGAAGGCTACGGTGAAGGCGAGCGGCGGCAGCAGGTAGAGCGGGTCTATGACGACGAGCGCCACGACCATGAGCGACACTAGCCAAATGACCTTGGCCCTGGGGTCGAGCCTGTGGACCAGGGTCGTGCCCCCGTACCTAAACACCACTCACCACCTCCACCTCCTCCAGGTACTGGGAGAACTCGGGAGCCCCGAGGACGAGCTCGGGCTCCCCCTCGGCCACCACCCTGCCCCCGGACATCAGGACGACCCTAGTGGCGTACTCCATCGCCAGGACTGGGTCGTGGGTTATGGCGACCAGGGTCACGCCATGCCCCAGGACGCTGAGTACGGAGTCCAGGACCCTCCTGGAGTGGGCCCTGGTCATCCCGGTCATCGGCTCGTCGAGCACTATCACCTTGGGCCTCATCGCCACGACTGAGGCGACCATGAGCCTCTTCAGCTCGCCCGTGCTGAGCTCCTCCGGTATCATGTCGAGCTTGTCCTCGAGGCCGAACGCCTTGGCGACCCTGAGGGCCTCCTCGCGGACCCTCTCCTCCGGCAGCCCCCTGCTCCTCAGGCCCAGCGCTATCTCGTCGTACACCGTGCTGCCCACTATCTGGTGCGCTGGGTTCTGGAAGACCAGGCCGACGACCCTAGAGAGCTTGTAGGTGGGGCACTCGCGCGTGTCGACGCCATTGACCAGGACCCTGCCCTCGGTCGGCTTTAGGAGGCCGTTCATGTGCTTGACGAGCGTGCTCTTCCCGCTGCCGTTCTCCCCCATAAGGAACAGCCTCTCCCCCTCGCTCACGACCAGGCTCACGCCCCTCAGGGCCACGGTGCCGTCTGGGTACCTGTACGTCACGTTCTCGAACCTTATCAGCTCGGGGTCGGCGCAGCTCTCGAAGCGGCCGCTCGGCTCGCGCCGCTCCTGCGCCTGAGCCCTGGGCGGCGACTCGAGATCCAGCCTCTCGAGGAGCGGCCTGTCGCTCAAGACCTCATCAGCTGGCCCGTCGGCGACTATCCTGCCGTCCCTAATCAGGACAGCCCTCTCCGCGTACCTCCTCACGAGCTCCACCCTGTTCTCGATCACGATGACCGTCAGGCCGTGCTCCCTGTTGAGGAGGCGCAGGGTCTCGTAGACCTGCGCCGTGCCCTTCAGGTCCACGTTGGCGGTGGGCTCGTCCAGGACTATGACCTTGGGCCTCAGCGCGAGGACCGAGGCTATGGCCAGCCTCTGCTTCTCGCCGCCGGAGAGCTCAGTCGGGCACCTCTCCTCGTAGCCCCTGAGGCCCACGACCTCGAGGGCCTCGCGGACCCTCTCCCTTATCTCCTCGGGCGGCAGCCCCAGGTTCTCCAGGGGCAGGGCGACCTCGTCGACCACCCTCAGCTCAAGCAGCTGGGCCTCGGGGTCCTGGAACACTATGCCGACGCGCCTGGACAGCTCGGCTATGGTGTGCTCCCTCGTGTCGAGCCCGTCGACCACTACGGAGCCTCGCATCTCGCCCTCTATGCAGTTGGGTATCAGGCCAGCTATGCAGTACGCTAAGGTGGACTTGCCAGAGGGGGAGGGGCCCATGACGCCGACGAACTCCCCCTCCCCCACGGTGAGATTGACTGAGTGGAGGGCGGGCCTCCCGCTAGGATATGAAAAAGAAAGGTCCCTTATTTCGACGACTCCCAACTCACGCACCCCCCAGCAGCTTCCTTACCCTCCTGTTCTCGACTATCAGGGCGGTGAGGCCAGCGGCGACGAAGTCCTGCACGAGGTCCTTGGCCAGCACGAACCACGTCGGGATCCAGGGGTACTGCTGGACTATGTAGAGGGCGAAGGCGTCGTAAGGCACGTAGGCTATGGCCCCCATGCAGCCAGCTAGGGTCAGCGCGATCCTCCTGCTGCCGGAGAACTTGAAGGCGAGCACGCCAGCGATGGCCGCAGCCACGACCCCGCTCACCACTGAGACGTAGGGTATGGCCAGAGCCGTCTCGGGCCCGGCGGCGACGGCCTGCTGGGTCATCGCTATTATGTCCTCGAACGTGACCCTGCCGTACCTCATCTGGTCGACCCACCACGTCAGGAAGAAGCCGCCGCAGAAGAAGAACGGCAGGGCCGAGAGCTTAAGCAGCCTCTCCCTCTTCGCGAAGAGGCCGGCGACAGCGCCCTGAATGGCCGTGTATATGACGTAGCCCTCCCAGCCGTACTTGATGGCCTGCACGTAGCCGCCGAAGAGGCCGGTGAGGGCGCCGAGCGCTGGCCCCTTGGCGAAGGCCACGAGGAGTATGGGTATGGCGGTCATGCTGAACTGTATGTTCCAGGGGCCTGGGATGGCGAAGAAGCCGAGCACGTTCGCGAGGGCAGCCATTATGGCCACGAGGGCGATGTCCTGCGTGCTTAGTCCGCGGCCCTTGCTGGGGGCTTTCCCGACACCTCCAGCCAAGTGCCCTTCTCACGTTCCACTTCACTTATATTTAAGCGTAACGGATAGGCCCCTGGGACAATACCGGGGCAGTGCGGAGTGGGTGGCGCACGTGGTCTACGTGGAGCACATGGTCGCTGAGGTCCTCGCCAAGGTTGAGTCCGAGGGTGTCTCCCTGAGGGCGGCCATGGAGGACTTCTTCGGGAGGAGCGGCATCAGGGACCCCACGCTCAAGGCGCTGATGAGGGCCTTCGCCCTGGGCCTCCTGAGGAACTTCAGGAGGGTCGACCTCCTCGCCGAGTCGGTGCTGGGCGACAGGTATCGGCGCCTCGACCCCCTGTCCAGGAACCTGATAAGGGCCGCTCTCTACGAGGTCAGGTTCAGGGGGGTTAGCGTCGACAGGGGCCTCAGGGTGCTCTCAGCGCTCCGCGGCGCCAGGCTGACTAGGAGGGACTTAGTGTGGGTCAAGACCGCAGACCTGAGGGAGCTGATGCGCGGCCTCTCGAGGGAGGAGGAGCTCAGCGTCAGGTTCTCCCAGCCGACGTGGCTCGTCAGGTACCTGGTCAAGCTCCTCGGCTACGACGAGGCCGCGAGGCTCATGAGGAGGTTCAACAGGCCAGCGACGCTGTGGCTGCGCGTCAACACAACCCTCGTCACCAGGCGCGAGCTAGTCCGGAGGCTCAGGCGCAGGGGCGTCGTCGTGGTGGAGGACGAGGACCTCCCCGACGTCGTCAGGGTGGTGAGGTACGAGAGGCCCCTGGCGAACCTGCCAGAGTACCGCAGGGGCTACTTCTACATACAGGACAAGGCGTCGGCGCTGGTCGGGCACGTCCTCAGCCCGAGGCCGGGCGACCTCGTGGGCGACGTGTGCGCCGCCCCCGGCAGCAAGGCGACGCACCTGGCTCAGCTGTCGGGGGAGGGGGCGCTCATACTGGCGTCGGACTGGTCCCCCAGGAGGATGGCTGTCTTAGCGTCAAGCTGCGCTAGGCTGAGGCTGGCCAGCGTCTGCCCAGTTGTGTCGGACTCGAGGCGCCTGCCGGTCAGGGCCACCTGCAGGTTCGACAGGGTGCTGGTGGACCCGGACTGCAGCAGCCTGGGGAGGCTGGGGCACAGCCCAGAGGTCAGGCTGTGGGTGAGGCCCGACGTGGTGCGGAGGATGTCGAGGCTGCAGTACCAGCTCCTCAACGCCGCCATCGACTGCACGAAGCCAGGGGGGGTTGTCGTGTACTCGACGTGCACGCTGACCCTCGAGGAGAACGAGCTACTCGTGGAGAGGGTCGTCGAGGAGAGGGGCGACGTCGAGCTAGTCGAGGCTGAGCCCAGGGTGGGGGCCGAG
>CAZCFI010000059.1:0-11738 GCA_964497915.1 uncultured Thermoproteales archaeon | reverse complement strand
AGCCATAGTAACCTCATTCGCTGGTCGCCTTTACGGCATGAGGAGTCATAAGAAGCGTAAGGTGGTGGAAGCTCTTGAGCGGGCACTCAGAGACGATTAAACTCACGGCAAACTTCAAGTTAGATGGACCGAGCTCCCTCATAGAGCCCTTATTCTCTACCTACCGGGGCATGCTCAACGAGCTTCTGGCCTATGCTCACGCTAGAGGCATAACGAGCTTTAAGCGTCTCAAGGCCGAGAAATACCGTGAGTTTAGGGCTAGGTGGCCCGAGCTTCCAAGCCATTACATCTACACGGCCTGTCAAATGGCCTGTGCCATCCATAAGGCCTTTAGGAAACTCAAGAGGCGTGGCCGTGTTAAGGCCGATAAGCCCAGCTTCAATAAGGACACTATAATGCTTGACGACCACCTCTTTAGCCTGGACCTTGAAAGCTGGACGGCCTCGATAGCCACGCCCAGAGGACGGGTTAAATTCCGCTTACTTCACGGCCAATACCATGAGAAGTTTAAGGCCATGAGACCAGGACAGGCGTGGCTTGTCAGGCGTGGCCGCGAGCTATGGCTTAAGGTCGTCTTTAGGACCGAGGTTGAGCTTAGGGAGCCTAACGGGCGTGTCCTAGCCATAGACGTTAATGAGAACAATATCACGGTAGCCAGCCCTAGCGGCTTCAGGCAGGTGAGGACGGGCGAAAGGCCGATAAGAGTGGCTTACTTCCTCAAGAGGCGGAAAATTCAGGCGTCCGTCAGGGGAAAGGCCAGAGCTAGGCTTTTAGCCAAGTATCGTGGCCGTGAGAGGAATAGGGTTAGGGACCTTTATCACAAGCTAGCTAATGAGGTCCTGGGGCTGGCCGAGGCTGAGGACGTGAGCGTTATAGTCCTTGAGGACCTAAAGGACATCAGGAGCCATATCCGGTATGGGCGTGAAATGAACGGACGGCTCCACAGGTGGAGCTTTCGCCAGCTCCAGGCCATAATTGAGTATAAGGCTAAGCTGAGGGGGCTCATGGTAGCTTACGTTAATCCCAGGGCGACCTCAAGCCTATGCCCGATATGTGGGGGTAAGCTAAGCCTGAATGGGCATAGGCTCTTGAGGTGCCCCGATTGCGGCCTTGTGGCTGATAGGGACGTGATTGGGGCCTGGAATTTAGCCCAGAGGTATGTGGGGAGCTTCCGTTCCCCCCGAAAGCCCGGCCATGAAGCTCCCAGGTGGGAGTGGAGCTGGGAAGCCCCGCTCGGGCATAAAATTCCCAAATGCCCTAGCGGGACAGAACGGTAGGGCAGCTCCTAGCGGCTACGCGGGCCCGCGGGGGCCATGCTGCGCCGAGAGCTACCTATCGCTTGCTGAGCGCCGAGGCCCTAGCCTCCCTGGAGCGCTCGAAGTACTCGTCTCGCAGCTCCATCCCGAACTCTCTGACCACGTCGAGCGCGCTGACCTCGTCCGAGTGCGAGGTGAGCATCATCACGCCCTCAGGCCCGGAGACCTCCACCTCGATGCGCGCCCCGTACCTCTCCTTAGCGCGCTTGACCTTAGCCACGTTGTAGTCGAGGTGGAGGACCTCGAAGTCCAGGTTGACCCTCTCGGATATGACCGGGCTGTAGTCGCTCGAGACGGCCAGGACCCTCCCGAGCGGGTCGACTATCATGGACCCCTCCCTCAGCAGCGCCGTCACGAAGTAGCACGCGCACTGGTGCGCCCTCATCAGCACCTGCAGCCCGCCTGGGTAGGCCGACGGGAAGAACACCACCTTGACCCTCTCCCTCCTGTAGGCCTCGAACACGTCGTCGAAGTTGAGGTCAAAGCATATCGCCACCCCCACCCTGCCCAGGTCTGTCTCGAAGGTGACCGGGGCGTCGCCCGGCCTCACGCCAGCCTCGATCTCGCCGATCGTCGGGTGGACCTTGTGGTAGACCCCCACCACGCCGCCGTCGCGCCCGATCAGCACGGCGGAGTTGTAGACGGACCTACCCTCGGCGGTCAGCATGGGGCACACCACGTAAGTCCAGTGCTCCTCTGCCAGCCTTCCGAAGGCCTCGATCACTGGATTTGGGATGGGCTCAGCTAGCTTGACCGCCTCCCTGAGCGGCAGGCCTGCAGTTGGGAACGCCTCAGGTAGACATATGACGTCGGGCTCGTCCAGCGCCGCCTCGCCAGCTAGCTTGTGGGCCGCGCTCACGTTCTGGTCGAAGACCTCCCTTGGGCTCCCCCTGCCCCTGCTGAGGAGCGACACGGACGCCAGGCACGCCACCCTCGCCATGCTGGAGCGTTGGGGCTGCGGCCATAAAAGGGTGGCGCAGCCCCGAGCCACTCACCTTATATATTCCACGGGCCAATCTCAAGAGGTGGGGCCATGCTGTACCGCTGCCTGGGCGCTGCCGACATCGCCTCGGGCGTGGTTGCGCTCGCCGTGAGTGTGTCAGCGTACCAGTGCTACGTCGCGGCTAGGGACAAGAGGTTCCTGCTCGTGGAGCTAGGCTTCCTGCTGATGGGCCTAGGCCTCCTCATGCGCGGGGCGTCGCTGCTGCTAATGAGCAGGAGGCTTGCGCAGGTAGTGGTCACGTGCGTGATGATCCAGGCCGTGTCCAGGCTGGTCTCCTACGTCATGCTAGCCGCCGCCTACACCACGCAAGCCGTTAGCCGCAGAGGCGCGTTCGTGGCTAGCGTTCTCGGGCTGCTACCGTCAAGCCCCGCCCTCGACACGGTGTCCATATTCCTGCTGGCCTACATAATATTCCACGTGGCCATGTCGTTCGCCAGGAGTAGGAGCAAGCTGACCCTAGTCGTGCTGCTGGCGTTCCTGCTGCTGGCCGCCAGTCACGGCCTATCGCTGGCCAGTCGCGTGGCGCTGAGCCTCCCCCTGCTGGTCCTCTCCTACGCGGCCCAGGTCGCTAGCTTCGCCCTGATGCTGGTCACGCTGCTGCAGGTGAGGGCGGCTTGAAGAGGTACAGGTCTAGGATCCAGATAATGGCCGACATACTGAGGGCGATCCAGAGGAGGGGCAGGGCTAGGGTGACGCACATCCTGCGGGACGCCAACCTCTCCCACGACAGGCTCAAGAGGTACTTAGCCGAGCTCGAGGAGAAGGGGCTCGTCGTGAGGAGAGTGGAGGGCGAGCACGTGGTCTACGGGCTAACCGAGAGGGGCGTCAGGTTCCTCCTGGAGTACGAGAGGGTGCGCAGGTTCGCGGAGGCGTTCGGCCTCGAGCTCTAGCCCCTCAGGAGCCCCCTGCTCCTCAGCTCCCTCTCAGCCCTCGCCACGAGCTCCCTTATCCGCCTTAGCGGGTACCTCCCGCGCAGCAGCTCGTAGGCCCCGTCTACGTTCCCAGCCGTCATCACCGCCGTCATTATCCTCACCCCCTCCCTGTCGCTGACGACGCCGTGCGCCAGAGCTAGCTTCGCCACCTCCCTCACGTCAGCCCCGCGCTCCTCAGCCCTCCTGAAGCTCCTGAGGAGCCTGAACCTTATCACCGTCACCCAGTCGTCCGGGGAGATCCCGGGGTAGTGCCTCTCCAGGGCGCTGAGGAGCTCCCTCCTGCTGCTGAACCCGTCGAGGAGCGCGTCCCTGTCCGTGAGCTCCCTGACCCTGACGTACTTCACGGACTCGACGGCCACCTTCCCCACAGCCCTGCCGTCCCCGTATATCACCAGCTCCCTCCTCCTCGGAGTGACTATCCCGAGCCTCACCGTGGCCCTCTTGACGCCCCTGAGTATCTTGTCGACGTACTCGCCCTTGAAGGACAGGTAGCTCACCGCGACCCTCCTGACCCTGCGCATCACTCGCGCACCTCCACGCGCCCGCAGAGCTTGCACTTAGGTAGCAGGGCGTGGTACGCGCGGCGCGGCGCCCTGACGACCCCGACCCCCACCACGGCGACAACCCGCTCCTCGATCAGCTCCGGCGTCACGTCGCCCTCGAACGTCACCACCCCGCACCCCCGTATCACCACCTTGCCCATCCTCTCCAGCTCCCTAGCGCTCAAGGTGACCTCCCCAAGCCTCTCGATTACGGTGGCCCCCCTGAGGGCTCGCTTGCGCTCCTCCAGCACGCGCTTGAGCTCGCTGAGCCGCCTGAGGCACTCCTGCACCGCGATGGAGCTGTAAGACGTGGGCGACATGCTCATCCTCTCGACCCTCTCGAGCAGCTCGTAGTACCTCCTCTCCAGGGCCTCGGCCTCAGCCTCGGCGATGAACGCCCTGACGGCTAGGGCCACGACGTCCTCGGGGGTCAGGCCCATTTGCTCAGCGACCCTCCTCACCACTTCCACTAGCTCCCTGTCCCTGACCCTGATGACAGCCTCGCTCATCGTCCGCGCGCTCAATCTAACCCCCCGCGCGGCACCTCTATATAGTTTTTGTCTGGAGCGGCGCTGACTGACAGTTTAATTAACTCGTGCGGGCACTATTAACGAGAGCATGCAGGGGGAGGGGGGATGGACGGTAGAGAGGAGGGACGAGAGGGGCGAGTACCTAGTTAAGGAGGTCAGCCTCCCCAGCAGGGGGGTCAGGATTGTGATCAGGTGCGCGGTCGTCCCCTCCCTCTCGCCCAGCGTGTGCCTCAGGATGTTCTCCGTGTCCCCCCTAAGGCCCGGCGAGGCCGAGGTCATAGAGTCGCTCTTCGGCGGGTCCCTGGCGTGGTACTACAGGGACGAGGAGGGGGGGAAGGTCTACTTCTGGGCCAAGGGGCCCGACAAGGTCAGGTTCTCGTCCCTCAGGGAGCTGGAGGAGGCCGTCGTCTCAAGCGTCGAGGCCGCCCTCGGCGGGGCCTCGAGGAGGAGCGCGGAGGAGGGGCTCGTGGCCGACGGCTGGCTGATCCACGCGACCGACGCGGAGCTTGTGGCCAGGAGGAGCGAGCGCGTGGACGGCAAGCTGCTGGTAGTCGAGGTGCGAGTCGACAGGAGGGGAGGGGGGAGGGTCGCTGCCAGCGTGAAGGTGCTCGGAGTCACTGAGGGCGAGGGCAGCGCCTACAGGGAGAGGCTGAGGGAGGCGGAGGGGTTCAGGGTGAGCGTGCTGTCCACGTCCCCCGTCTTCCACGCTCAGCTGACGAGGGCTGGCGTCTCGCGCTTCCAGGAGGAAACCTTAATTAGGGAACTGTACAATCTCGCCCTAGGAGTGGTGAAGCGATAGTGATAGCGGCCGTGGTCCACGGAGACATCGACGGCCTGGTCTCGGCCGCCATTCTCTACTCGTACTCGCGGAACAGGAACGAGCGGGTCAAGATATACACCTCTCAGCCGTACCTCCTGCCCCAAGCCCTGCTGAGGATCCAGAACCTGAAGCGGCTGAGGAGGCTCTACATAATGGACCTCGGCCTCGACCAGCAGACCTGGGCCAGGATGAGGCACCTGATGAGGCTGATCGCCGAGAGCGTCAAGACCGTGTGGCTCGACCACCACGTCACGACCGTCAGGCTCGCGGACGAGCTGGTAGACGCTGGGGTGTCCCTCGTGCTCTCGATAGACAGGTGCGCGTCCACCATAGCCTACCACATGTTCGGGAGGGGCTCCGAGGACCCGTCGTTCTTCCTCAAGCTAGCCAGGGTCGGCGAGGTCAGCGACAAGGTCGCGCCCAGTGGCGTGGAGCCGGAGGTGGTCGAGGCGGCCAACAAGCTCGTCCTCGCCCTGTCGGAGAACCCGAGCGACGAGGCCTTCAAGATGGACCTGATAAGGCTCTGGGTGCTTGAGCGCAGGCTGATCAACGAGGAGGTCGAGATAAGGGCCTCGATAGCCGCGAGGAGGCTCGAGAGGCTCAAGAAGCTGGCGCTGGAGAGCGTCGTGTACCAGTCGGACAGCGCCCTAATAGTTGACTTCAGGGGCGTCAACGCCACTGGCTATATAGGCCTCCTCGCGTCCCAGCTGGCCGAGGAGTTCAAGCGAACCGTGTTCATCGTGTTCAACGCCCAGAGCGAGCTGGTGGTCACGTCCAGGGCGCCCCAGGGCGTGGACGTCGACCTGTCCACCAGGCTCCTCGGGCTCGCCAGCAAGTACGGGGGCGGCGGAGGAGGGCACCCCAGGGCCTTCTCGATAAGGGTGCCGAGCGCGGCTAGCGACAGCGTGCTGAGGGAGCTCATGAGCCACTTCCCCTAGCTAATCTCTCTGACGCTCCCGTCCCCCCGGCCCACTATCACCCTTGACACCTTGGACCCCGTGAATATCCCAGTCTCAAGCACGCCGGGCACCCTCTTGAGCGCCGCGTCCATCGCGCTCGGCTCGAAGTCCAGGCTCTCCGGGAAGAAGTCGACTATTAGGTTGCCGTTGTCGGTGACGACGGGGCCCAGCTTGCCGCCGCCGCACGGGCGCAGTATGGCCCTCCCCCCCAGCTCCTCGGTCAGCGCCGTCAGCACGAACCTCCAGGCCATGGGCAGGACCTCCAGCGGTATCGGCCTCCTCTCGCAGAGGTGCCTGACGAGCTTGCTCTCGTCCACGATCACGATGAACGACTTGGAGGCGTAGTCGACGACCTTCTCCCTGAGCATCGCCCCGCCGCCGCCCTTTATCAGGTTCTTCTGCGGGTCGACCTCGTCAGCCCCGTCGACGGCGAGGTCGGGCCTCGGGCACTCGCTGAGCGACACGACCCTGAGGCCTTGCCTCAGGGCCATCACCTCCGTGTCGAGCGACGTCGGCACCACGCTCACGTCGAGCCCCTCCCTCCTGACCCTCTCGCCCAGCAGCTCTACGAACTTGGCCACCGTGGTTCCGGAGCCCAGGCCCAGGGCCATCCCGTCCTCCACGTAGTCGAGCGCCCTCCTCGCAGCCGCCACCTTAGCGGCCTCCACGGGACCACCTCACCGCTTAGCGGCCTCAATATCACCTGGTCCCCTCACCAATATTAGCTCGACCTCCCTGACCCCCAGGAACTCCTTGAGCGCCTCGTAGAAGGTTCGCCTGCTGCGGACGGTGGCCCCCGCCGCGAACTTGTGCCCGCCGCCGCCCAGCTTAGAGGCCAGGGCTGAGCAGTCGTACCTAGACGACCTCGAGGCCCCCAGGTAGACCCTCCACGCCCTGCCCTTGGGCACGATTACTGCGCACAGCTCCCTGGCCCCCCTCCTCTCCAGCTCCAGGCAGAGGGTCCTGTAGGAGATGCCCAGGTCCCTCTCGAACTCCACCACGAGCACTGGCCTCGGCTCTATGGCGCTCGCCATCCTCTCAGCCGCCTCCCTCATCTCGCGCCCCCTCTCCACCCACCGCCTGACCCTTGAGTCCTCCAGGGCGGCCAGGCCGCCCTCGGCCAGCCTCCTGGCTAAGTAGAGCTTGCCCCTGTACCCAGCGCCCTTTATCGCGTCCCTGAGCGCGACGGACTCGGGCAGCGAGTACCTGCCGGTGTCGGCGTCGTTAGCGACCCTGACCAGCTCCTCGGCCACGGCGTCGCCCTCGAGCCCCAGGGCGGCTATGGCCAGCGAGGCCGCTGAGGGCGCTGAGGGGTCGTGGTAGGCCACCTCCACCTGCCTGGGCGAGTTGGTCTTGTGGTGGTCCACGTACAGCCTGGCCCTCGCGGGGCACGGCAGGTCGGCCACGAAGTCCCACGTCACCCAGTCGTACCAGCGGATCGCGCCGCGCTCGATGTGGCTGGGCTGAGCCAGCACGACCACGGAGCCCGGGTACCTGCGGAGGAAGAGCGAGGCCGACGCAATACCGTCCACGTCGCCCTCGTGGGAGAGGCCCAGCCTGGCGCCCCTGATGACGCCGTAGATGGCGTACAGCAGCCTCACGGTGGGCTTTAATTCGAGAGAAGTACTTATATCGCTCGCTCGGAACAGACGTAGGCGTCTCAGCGCGGGAGCATGGCGAGGGCCCTGAGGTACTTCCCGTACGAGCCCAGGCCCTACCAGAGGGAGGTAGCGTCCTTCATCAGGTCAGCCCTGTCGAGGGGCTACAGGAGCATATGCGTCCACGCGCCAACGGGCTTCGGCAAGACGCCAGTCATACTCTCGGTCCTGACGCCGCCCATGCTCAGGGGCGCCAGGGTCGTGTGGGCCGTGAGGACTGGCAGCGAGACGGACAGGCCCGTCGAGGAGCTCAGGGTAATAGTCGAGGAGTTCGGCCTAAGCCTCTTCGGCCTGTCGTACAGGGGCAAGAGGGACATGTGCCTCCTCTCGCGCAGGATGGGGCTACGCGACATCACCCACGAGGAGGCGGCCTACCTGTGCAGGAGCCTCAGGGGCGAGTGCAGGTACTACGAGGGCCTGAAGTCCCTGGAGCTCGACGAGCTCCTGGAGAGGCCGCTTACGTACAGCGACATACTCGGCGCGTGCGCCAGGGAGGGGGCGTGCCCCTACTACGCGCAGAGGGCCCTGCTGAGGTACGCCAGCATGGTCTCCCTGAGCTACAACTACGTGGTGGACGAGAGGGTGTCCTGGAGCGTGGCCAAGCTCTTCCCCTACCACAGGTCGGTCCTGGTCGTGGACGAGGCCCACAACCTGCAGGAGCTCAGCCTCAACTCCGACAGGGTGACGGAGGGCACCGTCGCCAGGGCGCTGAGCGAGGCTGAGGAGTACAGCCTCAGGTGGCTGGTCGAGCCGCTCGCCGAGTTCCAGGACAGGCTCTACGAGCTGAGGAGGGAGATGGAGAGGGGCGGCGTGGAGGAGGAGGTCGTCGACCCCCTCTCGCTGGCTGGCGAGCTGGCGGAGCTGGTGCCGCTCATGCACAAGTGGGGCGACGTCGTGAGGAGGGACAGGTTGGAGGAGGGCAGGGCCCCCAGGTCGTCACTCCACCACCTGGCGGAGTTCCTGGCGGCGTGCAGCGAGCTGGCTGGCACGAGGGGGGTCACCTTCCTGGCGAGCCTGGAGGGCGGCAGGCTGTCGCTCGAGGTGTGGGACATGAGGGCCTCTGAGGTCCTCGGCAGGCGCTGGGGGAGGTTCGCGTGCGTCATATTCTGCTCGGGGACCCTCAAGCCGATAGAGGCCTTCGCTGAGATCGTCGGGGTCTCGGGCTACGCCTCGACGGCCGTGCCCAGCCTCTACGGCGAGCGCAACGTCAGGGCCGTTCTCCTAACGGACGCCTCGACGCGGGGGGAGACGCTGAGCGGCGACATGCGCGAGAGGTACGTGGCAGCCGTGGGGGAGTTCGCTGAGTCTCTAGACTCCAACGTAGCTGTGTTCGTCAGCAGCTACAGGGTCATGGAGGAGCTCATCGAGGCTGGCCTGCTGAGGGCGCTCGCCAGGGCGGGCAAGGTGCCGCTCGTCGAGAGGAGGGACATGAGGGGGGACGAGACCAGGGCCCTCCTCAGCAAGTTCAAGGAGCTCTCGAGGGGCGACTCCAAGGGCGCGCTCGTGGGCGTCATGGGCGGGAGGTTCGCCGAGGGGGCGGACTTCCCGGGGCGCGAGCTGGAGGGCGTCTTCCTCGTGGGCGTGCCCTTCGAGAGGCCGACCGCCAGGGTGAGGGAGTACGTGAGGTACTACCAGGAGCTCTACGGGGCTGAGAAGGGCTACTTCTACGGCTACGTCCTGCCAGCGCTGAGGAGGGCCTCTCAGGCCATAGGCAGGGCCCTCAGGTCGCTGGACGACAGGGCGGTGATAGTGTGCGGGGACTGGAGGTACGCTAACTACCTGGACCTCCTGCCAGACTACGTGGCGAGGACGCTCGTGAGGGCCGAGTCCCCTGAGCTCGGGGGCGTGATCCTCAGAGCCAAGCGCGAGCTGGGGCTCGTCTGACGGCGCCAGCGGGCACTCGGGACCCCGCTCGGGGCTCAGCGCAAATTGGCGTCATCACTCCTCAGAGAGGTCCCTTCCAGTCATCGCCGAGCTATAGGTCGCTGAGCCACCTTATGAAGGTTGAGACTCTTCGGGGCCCCTGAGCCTGTCGAGCAGGGCCGAGAGCCTCTCCAGGTCCTCCCTCCTGCCCAGCGACCTGAGTATCTCCACCTCCTCCTCGACGGCCCTCCTGATCTCCTCCTTGAGCTGGTCGGGCGCGCCCTCGTAGACCCTCGCAGCCTCGTCGAGCCTCCCCTCCCTGGCAAGCCTCACGACGTACTCGGGGATAGGCGTGGTCGTTATCCTACTGCCCCTGCGCATAAGCACGAAGCCGGTCTCGTAGTCCACGCTGACCTGCA
Organism: uncultured Thermoproteales archaeon; assembly: GCA_964497915.1. Lineage (GTDB taxonomy): Archaea > Thermoproteota > Thermoprotei > Thermofilales > CAYSTQ01 > CAZCFI01. Next base: position 1,696 of record CAZCFI010000059.1, on the reverse strand, counting down.
CCTCCTCCCTCCTCCTTCTGCGCAGCTCCTCAAGGTACTCGACGACCTCCTCTGAGAGCACCTTCCTCACCCCGTAGACCTGAGCGAGCTTGTTCAGCCTCTCGAGCGCCCCCTCCCCCAGCCTGGCGATGAGGGTCAGGTCGTCGAGCGTCACGGGGAGTCTCACTGGGTGGGAGTCGACGTACACCACGCCCTCGAGCCCCCTGACGTCGTCCGTGGGCACCCTGGCGTTGAGGAAGCCGTCGTGGGTCATGACGGTGACCAGCTCCTCCTCGCCGTCCGGGAACACGACCTTGACCGCCTCGCTCCAGAGCTTAGCGCTAACCTCCCCCAGTATCGTGTGGTCGCCAGCCTCCAGCGCCGCGGCTGAGCACCTGCCAGCCACGACGGAGGCCGCGCCCTCCGTGAAGCCGATGACGTCGGCCACCAGGAAGGCGACCCACCCCCTCCTCGTCCTGACCTCCATCGAGAACTTCCTAACGACCCTCAGCCCAAGCTCCCTCAGCAGCTCCTCAAACTCCTCCTCGCTCAGCCTGCCCCTCTCGACGCCGACCAAGCCCAAAAGCTCTCCCCAGTCTCGTAGACGCGTCCGGTCAAATAAAGGTGCTTCACTCGATTGGCCAGCGCCGCCCGCGCTCAGCCGCCCCTACGGCTCGCGCCGAGCTCGAGAGCCCTCACGACCAGCGAGCCCAGCGCGTGGTACTCGACCAGGGCCCACGTGAGCTCGCCGCGCACCGTGAACCTCCACACCTCCACTAGCGCTGGGGGTAGGGGCACGCCCAGCCCGGTGCCCTTAGCCACCGAGCTCGAGCCAGGGCCAGTGACAGCCACTAAGTGCGTGGCGCGCACGGCGTAATACCCTTTCCTCTCGAGGTAGTCGGCCACCTCCGCGTGGGCCTCGGGAATCCGCCACACGATGCACGATATCCCCCGCTCCTCGGCTAGCTCCTCAATCTTAGCTAGCACCGCGTCCAGCAGCTTGGCGCGGTTCAGGCTCGGCGAGAGCCAGAATCTAGTGACCTCGTAGAGGCGGGCTGGCGCGGAGCGCGGGGCTATCTCGTGAGGGCCCCCTCCCCTGATCGCGGTGAGCCCCACCGAGTACACCACGCCGCACACGAGGGCGGCGAGCTCACCGTCGTACAGGGCCACCAGGGAGAGAGACCTTGCGTCGAGGCGCCCGCTCACGCTCGCCCCAAGCCGCTCCGCGAGCTCCCTGACCGCCCTGCCGCGCGCCTCGACCTGAGCTCCTGAGACGAGCTCGCGGACGCGCTCCAGGGCCGCCTCTAGTATCTCGGGGGGGACGCGACCCTCAGCCGCCCTCCTGACGGCGGAGGCGACGAGCTCCACGTCATCCTCGGTCAGCTCCCTCACCACTAGTCGGTCGCAGTCCACGTCAGCCCCGCGCTCCAGGTCCTCCAGCAAGCCCCTCCTGACCAGCTCTGCGGCTCGCGAGCCCTCGCCAGTCAGCCTGTAGCCCCCACCCCCGCCGCGCTCCACGAGGCCTGCGGCCACGAGGCGCTTGAGGTGGTAGTCCAGGAGGCCGCAGTCGCGCTCCACGCTGAGGCCGCAGGCCCTAAGCAGCTCTGTGAAGGTGCACTCGCCCCGCTCGCTCAGCGTCAGCAGGGCCCTCAGCCTGAGCGGGTGCGACAGCGCCTTCAGAGCCAGGACCAGGTCCATGGCGCCACCCAGCCATATG
>CAZCFI010000058.1:0-11821 GCA_964497915.1 uncultured Thermoproteales archaeon | reverse complement strand
GATAAAAGCCTTGAAGGAAGGTTGGATAGCTGGAGCAGCTCTAGACGTATTCGAGGAGGAGCCGCTTCCACCAGATCACCCATTCATGAAGATGGATAACGTAACCATAACGCCTCATATAGCCGGCGCCTCCAAGGAAGTTGTTAAAAGATCAGTCATAATGATAGCAGAAGACGTTAAAAGGTTGCTTAAGGGCGAGAAGCCGCTTTACTGCGTAAATCCAGAGGTATTAGAGAAGGGCAAAAGCTAAATAGGATAACATTCACCACTTTTTCCGAGATGTATCTCGTAAACGTGAAAGACGTAAAACCGATACCCGTCCCAAAGGAAACTTACAAAGACAAGCGAATCTGGGTTCAATACCTAATAACGGATAAGCAAGGAGCGAAAAAATTCCACATGAGAATATTCACGATCGAGCCGCATGAGCATTCTCCGCCAGACCAGCACATCTACGAACACGAGGTCTTCGTCCTCAAAGGCAAAGGCAGGCTAATAATAGGTAAAGACGGAAAGCAGGAGGAATTCGAGATAAAAGAGGGAGACGCCATATTCATCGAATCAAACGAACAGCACCAATTCTTTAACGACTCCGACGAACCGCTAGTTTTCCTTTGCGTTAGAGGGACGCGCGAGATATATGAATAAAGCTCATAGGCATTAGACATTAAAACTTCCTCTTAAAACAGGAGGATTGGGAAAGGTTAATTTCGTAGTATCCCACGGCTCATCCTGTATGAATTCGGAACAGGAGGCAGAATTGAGGCGGAAGCTGGTCGCTATAGCTAAGAAATGTCTCCAACATAAGCTAATGAGTGTAACGTGGGGCAACCTCAGCGTTAGACTCGGTGACGATAGAGTGATAATAACTCCGAGTGGAGTGGAGAAAACCGCGTTAAAGCCGGAGGATCTACTCATCGTAGACTTGGATGGAAACGTTGTTAAAGGTAGATTTAGGCCCTCAATAGAAACTCTGATGCATGTTAGAATTTATAGGGAGAGACCTGACGTAAACGCCGTGATACATACCCACTCGCACTACGCTATGGCGCTCGCGGCCATGGGCATCCCAATACCGGTCTTGACCGTGGAGTTCGCCGCGGCGGTCGGCCACGAAATACCAGTTACGCGATTCGTCATGCCCGGATCCGCCGAATTAGCAGAGGAGGTTGTTAAGGCGCTTGGAAAAGATAAGCTGGTCGTCTTGATAAGAAATCATGGCGTTGTTGCGGTCGGAAAAGAGATAGAAGAAGCCTACCACGTCGCCGTTCTAACGGAGGAGGAGGCGAGAACATACTTCTGGGTCAAGCTCTTAGGGAGAGAAGAAACAAGCCGGATCCCCCAAGATAAGGTTAAGGTTATTCGATCGCTCTTTAAAGAGAAGTATGGTCAGAGGGAGAGGAAAGCGATCCTCGATCTAGGGGAAAGCTAAAGTTAGTCGAGTCAAAAAGATGTAGGGAGGATTGTTTGCGCTATGGTGTCATCGTAACCTTTATCGCGCCCTCCAGCTTTCTTTCAGCGACATCAATAGCCTTTCTCCAATCCTTCAGCGGAATATTATGCGTGACTATCTTATCGTATTTGACGTATCCTTGATGGAGAAGCCTTATCGCGGCCGGATAGGTGTAGGGGCCTAGATGTCCCCCGACGATTCTCAGCTCCTTGATATCGCTTATTATGCTGAAGTCGATGCATGTCTTCTCGGCGAAGACGGCGAACTCCACGTACCTCCCCTGTTTCCTTAGAGCGTTTATGCCGGCCTCAACGGCCTTCGGTGATCCGGAAGCATCTATCACCACATCAGCCCCAATATTATCCGTCTCCTCCATCACCCTAGCAACCAGATCCTCCTCGATCGGGTTCACCACGATGTCCGCTCCAAGCTCCTTAGCGACACTCCTCCTATGCGGATCAGGCTCCGAAACTATCAGAAGCTTAGGGTTCTTCTGCTTGATAGCTGAGATCATCAAGCATCCAATAGGTCCAGCTCCTAGCAGGACTACGACGTCCTCGAAACCTATCTCCCCAAGCTCAACGCCATGAATCGCACAAGCGAACGGCTCGATTAGAACCGCGGCGTCAACAGGCATATCTTTCGGAACCTTATGAACTATCGCGTTCTTCGGATAGATCATGTAGTCGGCCCATCCGCCATTTATCTTGACGCCCGGGATCAGGTGCGGTATGCAGAGGTTGTACATCCCTCTCCGACAGTAATAGCATTCCCCGCACGGAACTATGTTCTCCATGATCGCTCTATCGCCTACATCGACGCCATGCCGCTCCTTCGCTCCCGGCCCGAGCTCGACGACCTCCCCTATGAATTCATGCCCAGCTATTATGGGCGCATGATCATAGACTATCTTCGAGAAATAGGCTTTACCATGGTATATCTTCGGATCGGCTGCGCAGATCCCGCATCTCTCGATCTTAACTAGAATTTCGCCCTCCTTCGGTTTAGGCTTAGGAACTTCTTCATATCTAAAGTCTTCCTTTCCATAGATTACGACTGCATGCATCTTTTCTTCAGCCATCTATAGGTTCACCTCAGCTTAATCCATATTAACAGGTGGAAAATATCTTTTTCGCTCAATCATTTCAGGCATCAGCGATTACTATCTCCATTCCTTCAAGAAAGCAATATATACGGGGGCTTCTACGAGATAATGCGTGATGGGCTATGGAAGTTAAATATGCTATCGGCCTATGGCTTTTCGGAGCTATATCCGATAGATTCACGACATATCACCCGGCGAGAGATCTAAGAGAAAAATTTAAGGAAGCTTCAAAAGTCAAAGGAGCAGAAGGTCTAGAAGTCATCTACCCTGCAGAGTTCGGAGACGAGCAGCTTGATGAGTTCAAGTCTCTACTAAAGGAGCATGGGCTCAAAGTCGCTGGATTACTCGTAGATCTCTTCACCGGCCCAAAGTGGATATACGGCTCCCTCACGGCGAGAGATGAAAAGCTAAGGAAGGAGGCGATAGCGTTAGCGCAGAGAGCGATGGATGTTGCTAGGGAGATCGGATGTGAAACCGTTAGCCTGTGGCTCGGGCAGGATGGCTACGATTACGTCCTCCAAGCGGATTATAGGAAGGCATGGGATTGGCTGGTTGAGGGTGTAAGGGAGATAGCGAGCCATCGATCGGATGTGAAAGTAGCTTTGGAATACAAGCTTAAAGAGCCGAGAACACACATCTTCGTGGGAACCGTGGGCAAAGCCCTACTAATAGCCGAGGAGGTGGGTCTGAAAAACGTTGGATTAACCATAGACTTTGGCCACGCGCTCTACGGTTTCGAGAACCCGGCGGAATCCGTCGTTCTCGCTCATAGACTCGGCAGGCTCTTCCACCTACACTTCAACGACAACTATAGGGATTGGGATCACGATCTAATAACGGGATCGGTAAACTTCTGGAATCTACTCGAGATCTTCTACTGGCTTAAGAAAATCGACTATAAAGGATGGATCTCGATGGACATATATCCGTATAGGGAGGATGTCGTAAAAGCTTGTGAGCGATCGATCGAGAATCTAAAGCTAGCTGAAAGGCTAGTTGATAAGATAGGGGTCGAGAATCTCGACGAATGCGTTAAAGAAGGTGATGCGACGAAAACGGTGGCTACCCTATGGAAGCTCTTCCTCTAAATTTAAATAACATGGACGATTTTTGCACGATTCCATATTTTTCGTACAGACAAAGTTTAAATTCCTCTTGTGCGCTACATCTTTTGCCATAGGTGATAATATGGCTTCCGAGGAAAAAGTTGATAGAAGAACTGCTTTAAAAGCTATCGGAGCCGGCGTCGTTGGCGTTGTAGTTGGTTTGGCCGGCGGATATGCTTGGGGATCGACAGCTGCGCCCGCTAAAACTGAGACGGTAACGAGTACGGTAACGGCTCCGGGAGCAGCTGCGACGGTTACCAAGACCGTTACGGCTCCCGGCGCTCCCGGTGCTGCAACTACCGTGACTGTGGAGAAAACCGTTACCTCGACAAAAACTGTTACGCCTACTTTAGAGGTTCCGAAGCTGGCGAAGATCCCCTTATTGCCGCCGGGCGTGAGGAATCCGTGGCTATATGAGAAATGTGCCGGAGCAAAGGTTGCGATGATGGTCGACTCCTTCGCTGGAAGGATAATCGAGTGGTATGCCGACCTCCTGAAGGAGGAGATCGGCGTCGAGATAGGTACGACTAAGCTCGTTGACATTCCCATGGTTAGGGATGAGGCTATGAGCCTTCTCGACGCTAACTCAAAAGACTACCCGCTAATTATGGTAAACCCGAACTTCCTGCCCGACTTCGTCCTAACCGGCAAGGTCGAGTGCCTAGACCCATACTTCGACATGTTCTATGGCGTTGAAGACTACTTTAGAGAGCTAATCCCCATCTACAGGTTCTACATGACCTATCAGGGTAAATACTACGCCATACCCTTCGATGGAGACGTACACCTATGGAACTACCTAGAGCCCTTCTACACCAAGGAGGAGTTTAGGACAGCCTTCAAGGAATGGCATCCGGAGCGCAAGCCGCTAAGAGCTCCCCCCGAGACTTGGGAGGAGTGGTTGGATCAATGCAAGTTCTTCGCCGAGAAGGTCCTACCCGATGATAAGACGATACCCGGCGCCGAGGTTCTCTGGCCCACTATGATCTGGGCGAAGCCCGACTGGAGCTGGGGATTCTACATGAATTTCGCTGCTAGCTACGGAGTAAACTATTGGGATAAGGAGATGACGACCCCGCTATACCCGCAGGACAAGGCCGCTGAAGCTCTCGAGATGCTTCAGAAATTCGTTCCATACATGCCTGAGGGCGTAGAATCCTTTGGATCTGCGGAGACCGTCGAATACTGGTGCGGAGGAAAGGTTATCTCGCAGATCTGGTGGATAGACATAAACGAGTGGGGTCAGGTAGACCCGGTTAAGGGTTATCTAAGGAACGGTCTGATGCCGGGCCACTATGACCCAGAAACCGGGAAGGTCGTGCATAGAGCCATGACGCCATATAACAGGTATTGGATAATACCGAACTACCTAGACGACAAGACGAAGCTAGCTGCCTTCTACGTAGCCTTCCATGTCTCTCACTGGCATTATAGTATCTGGAGCTGTGCCGACATGGACTGCGGAATGGATCCATACATGTGGATCCATATGCTTCCACCCGGAGCCGAATGCTACATGAAGGCCAATCCATATAAGAAGCCGAGCGATGAATGGCCTCACAAGGGATCCCTATTCCCAAGCTATGAAGACGCCCTACTGCATCTTGAAGGTGGCAGGCGGAACCTTGAGGTAGCCTTCCCGATGCCCTGCATACCCGGAATGTCAGAATACGCTGACGCGCTGGGAAGAGAGGTTCAGCAGGTCATAGGAGGAAAGGATCCGAAGCAGGCGATAAGCGACGCTGCGGCCGCTTGGGAGGACATAAGAGACAAGTACATGGGAATTCTAGGGAAGGAGAAGTACGTAGGAATTTGGAAGGACTTCTGCAACAGGATGGTGGAGCTCGGGCTATTCCGCTGAAAGGCACTAAAAGGAGGTATACAGTAAAATGCCAAGTGGCTCGAAATCCTCTCGCCTCCCCATTTTTTTACAATTACCTGCAACAGTTATAATCTGGTCCCTCGTAGCTTATGTTCTCATATGGCTTATCTTCACCCTATTCCATAGGTATCCGCCTGGAAAACCTCCGGAGTTCGTCGGGCTTGGCAATATCGTTGCGATGCTACAGGACATGCGGTTATACGGCGCTGTTTTGAGAACTGTTTACTACGCGGGTTTAGGAACGTTGATCGAAGTCCTCTTGGGGATGGCTGTCGCTCTAGCTCTGGTGAATCTGATAAAGAATGAGAAGATTCGGTTCGCGGTGCTGATACTATTCCTCCTGCCCATGTGCTTAGCGGAGGCCGTCGCATCGATAATATGGCTCATGCTAGCGACCCCAGAGGGTTATCTAAACTGCTTCTTAAGAGCCCTAGGGATGAAAGCGTTCCCATGGCTATCGGCTCGATGGGCTTTAACAACCCTTATGATAGCCGACATCTGGCAGTGGACCCCTCTACCGCTACTGCTGATATACGCTGCGAGATCCTCGATACCGGCTGAAGCGTATGAGGTCGCTGAGCTGGATAGGCTATCACCTTGGACGACGTTTAGGGTCGTTACGTGGCCCTACATCAAGTATGCGGTCGTGGTAGCCGCCTTGCTAAGGCTAATCTTCATGTACATAACTATAGACAAGTTCATACTGATAACCTATGGAGGCCCCGGTTTCGCCAGCGAGATCATAGGATTCTACGTATTCGTCCAGAGCTTCGGATACAGGAATATCGGATACGCCGCCACCCTCTCCTTCGCGACTCTAATAGTCGCGGCGATAATAACGTATTTCTTCTGGAACGCGTTTAAGAGGAGGGAGTAAAATGAGCTGGAAGAAGATCCTAGGCTTTATAGGTCTCGCGATATACGGCGTCTGGACCCTAGGACCATACTACCTAACCGTGATAACCTCATTCAAGAAGCTGACCGATGTCTTCTCTATACCGCCTAAGGTAATCCCCTACGTGGATTTCGTTCCGACCTTGGAAGCCTATCAAAGGATCTTCAGCACGAGGGCTGCCTGGACCTTCGTAACGAGCCTAATCGTCGCCACGACCGCGACGATAATAGCTATAGTCGTCGGCCTCCTCGCTGCATACGGCTTCTCCAGATTCCCGAATGCTCCGATGAACGATGAACGCTCGTTCTTCACCCTGCTGACCCTCAGAATGCTTCCACCCTTCGCCGTAGTCCTGCCGATAGTAACCTACTGGACCTTCCTAGGACTCATCGACACCTACTTCGCCCTAATCTGGACCTACACGATCTTCTCAATACCGCTCGCCGTCTGGCTCATCAAGGGATTCATCGACGAGATACCGAAGAGCATCGAAGACGCCGCCACAGCAGACGGCTACAGCTTCGGGGCGAGATTCAGGAAGGTAATCATACCGCTGCTCGGAGCGGGCCTCGCCGCCACCGTCGCCCTCGTCTGGCTATTCCTCTGGAACGAATTCCTCTTCGCGTTAAAGGTCGCCGGCGGAAAGGTGATAACCTATACCGCGTACTTACCCCAGCTAAGGCTTGGTCAGAGGACGTTGTGGAACGTATATGCGGCCATGGGGACTTTAGGGTCGATACCGCCTCTAATAATCCTAGCGGCATTCAGAAGATATATAATTAGGCTATATCTTGGTGGAAGGTGAGGAGGGATGCCTGAGATAAAAGTTGAGAACGTCAGCAAGCTAATAGACGGGAAACCTATCGTGAATAACGTTAGCATGGAGATACCTAATAAATCCTTCTTCTGCATTCTGGGGCCGCCGAGATCCGGAAAGACCATGCTAATGAGATTGATCGCCGGCCTCGAGATGCCGGATAAGGGGAGAATACTCTTCGACGGAGAGGACGTAACCACCCTAGGCCCCGTCGAGAGAAAGGTGGCTATAGCATTCCAAGACTTCGCCCTATACCCGCATCTAACCGCCTTCGATAACATCGCGAGCCCCCTCAAAGTGATGAAACTCCCGAAAGACGAGATAAGGCGAAAGGTATTGGAGGTTGCGCGTTATCTAAAAATAGAGCATAGATTAACCCATTATCCATCCGAGCTAAGCGGTGGAGAGAAGCAGAGGGTCGCGATAGCGAGAGCCCTCGTGAAAGACGCCGAAGTAATTCTGCTCGACGAACCGCTCGTGAGGCTCGACTATAAGATCAGGGAAGACATGAGAGCCGAACTCTACAAGATTCAGAAGGAGATAGGGAAAAACGTGATACTCGTAACCGGCGACCCCTTCGAGGCCATGTCCCTCGGAGAGAGGATAGCCGTAATGAATGAGGGGAGGATCGTGCAGCTAGGAACGATGGAGGATATATACGAGCGGCCGGTGAACGTCTTCGTCGGGAGATACTTCGGCGTAGTGGAGATGAATATCTTCGACGGAGAAATTGTTAAGATGAATGACGTGATTTCGCTCAGAACGAAAATCTTCGAGATACCCCTTAAGAATGTCAGAAACCTGCCGGAAGGTAGTGTGAAAATAGGGCTGAGGCCCGAGCATATGAGCGTACTCGAGCTCACAGGCAAAAGGGAGGTAAACTTTAGAGGGAAGATAGTTTTAACGGAGGTGGTGGGATCGGATACTATAGTTCATATCGACGCCGGCCTAGGAGAACTGCTACGAGTTTCAGTTCCAGCAATTTACAGGAGGCAGATTGGCGAAGAGATAGACATAGGCTTTGATATAGAAAACCTATACATATTCTCCTCCAAAGATGAAAAGCTCTTAGCGAGGGGAGGTGATCTAATTGGTTAGAATATTCCTAGATCACGTAACTAAGATATTCGGAGATAAGAAGAAGAGGGTAGTAGCCGTAGACGATATGACCCTAGATATTCCGGACGGAGCCTTCGTAGGTTTGCTAGGCCCCTCGGGATGCGGTAAAACCACAACCCTCCGAATAATCGCCGGACTTGAAACTCCGACGAAGGGAAGAGTTTACTTCAACGAGGAAGATGTCACGGACTGGGAGCCCAGAAGGAGGAACGTCGCTATGGTGTTCCAGTTCCCAGTCCTCTACCCAACCATAACGGTCTACGAAAACATCGCCCTACCCCTAAAGGCTGCAAAAGAGCCCGAGGCAGAAGTGAGGAAGAAGGTAAAGGAGATAGCCGAGCTTGTAGGTATAACGGAGTTTCTCGGGGAGAAGCCTATCAGGCTCGACGTAAATGTAAGGCAGAAGGTCGCTTTAGCCAAGGCCCTCATAAGAGATCCGTCAGTATTCATCTTGGACGAGCCCTTAACGGTATTGGATCCTAAGGCTAGAATAGAGCTTAGAACCAAGCTTAAGGAGATCCAGCTCGGGCTGAAGAAGACGATGATCTACGTAACCCACGACCAGACCGAGGCGCTTACCCTAGCGGAGAAGATAGCCGTCATGAACGCTGGGAAAGTCCTCCAATACGACACCCCCGAAGCGCTCTACAACAATCCAGCCAACACGTTCGTCGGATGGTTCATAGGAAACCCCGGAATGAACCTCATAGAATGCAACGTGGTGGAGGAAAACGATAAACTCTACCTATCCACCGAAGGAGGATTCAGATACGACATATCCTTCATAGCGGACGAACTTAAGAAGCTCGGACCGCCGAAAAACGTCGTCTTAGGAATAAGGCCGGAATTCGTGGAGATAGGATCAGGCCCACTAGAAGCTAAATGCGTACACGTCGAATACGCCGGAAACAGGATAATACTTCACCTAGAATCCTACGACCGAACACTAAAGGCTAAAACGCCGATAACCGTAAAAGCTAAGCCCGGCGACACTCTGAGAATAGACTTCGTTAAGGAGAAAATAAAGCTCTTCGATCCGAAGACCGGTAACGCCATACTCTAAGAGCAATAGAGTAAAGAAAAATAATTGCGGAGGTTTAGTAGACGAAGGCGAAGGCCCTGCAAGGTGAGCCTTCGGCATCGGAGAGCTTAAGTGGGGCAAAGACGAAGAACGCCCTAGCAGTTTTCTTTCCATCCAAAATCTCATCAAGCCCTCTGAGTTCTTCTACTATTATGATATCAGCCTTCAGTAATATTCTATGAACCTCTACGGGTGAACTCTTTGCAACCGGCCCCTGACCGGGAACGGTATCCATCCATCCGCCTATGCTCAAAGCATCTATGCCTACAGCCTTAATCCGCTTAGACACCAGATATTTTGCGGCATCCACTCCAAGATGAGGCCATTGGAAGAGGTATTCGTTGGTGTAGCGGCTCTTCTTATCCCATTTGGTGCAGAGCATTACCACCTCCCCTTCCCGTATATCGTTTTCATATTTTTTGAGATCCTCGACGGATATTTCCTCGCCAGCTTTCTTCCAGCTTAGATCCAGAACAACCCCCTCGCCCATAAAGTCCTCTATGGAATAGTCTTCGATGCTTTTACCTCCAGGTATAAAGTGGGATTGGACATCGATATGGGTTCCGATGTGGGTGTTCATCCTAGTTATCACCGTCATCGTGTAGAGATCTCTGGCGGCTAGCGCTGTATGCTCGTACATTAGGCTGGGGAGAGTTGGCCAAGAAACCATGTCTCTGTATAGTAGATGAGTTAGGTCAACTACTTTTCTAAATTTTATAGTGTTCATGGGTAGTAACTTATAATGCTTGGCTTATAAACTTTGTTACGGCGGTAATCGAAAGTTAAACTTATCTTTCGCGAAAGCAGCGGAAATAGCGTGGTGAAGCTGTATGGTTAAGGTATATTTTGATGAGGATGCGGATCTATCAATTATCAAAGACAGAACCATTGCGATAATAGGCTATGGAAATCAGGGAAGGGCTCAGGCATTGAACCTGAGGGACTCGGGCTGCGAGAAGGTGATAGTCGGTAATATAAAAGACGAGTCTTGGGATGTAGCGGTTCACGATGGGTTCAAGGTCTATCCGATAGATGAGGCAGCCGCTAAAGCCGACATGATATTCATGCTCGTGCCCGATGAGGTTCATGGCGAGGTCTTCGAGAAATACATCAAGGATAAGCTTGAGCCCGGGAAGGTCTTGGACTTCGCCCATGGCTTCAGCATAACCTACGGCTTCGTAAAACCTCCCGAAAACGTGGACGTGATAATGGTCGCCCCTAGAATGATAGGCAAAGGAGTTAGAGAAACCTACCTCGAGGGAAAGGGATTCCCATGCTTCATATCCGTATATCAGGATTATAGCGGGAAAGCTAAGGACATAGCCTTGGCTATAGCGAAAGGGATAGGCGCGACAAAATACGGAGTATTCGAATGCAAGTGGGACGACGAAACCTTCATAGACCTATATCACGAGCAGATAGTTGGCGTAGCGGGCCACCTCTGGCTAGCCGCCATAGACTACGCCATAAAGCAGGGCATCGATCCGGAGATAGCAATAATGGAATTCTACATGTCGGGCGAAACAGGAGAAACTTGGAAGGCGTTAGGAGAGCTCGGCTTCTTCATAGGGCTGAAATCCGCTTCAGAAACAGCTCAATACGGTATAATGACGCGAGGGCCGTTAATCCTACAACACGCCGACCTACAGAAGATTTTCGAGAAGATATGGAACGATATTATTAGCGGTAGGTTCGCGACGGAGCTGGAGCTGGAGAGGAAGGCCGGAAGACCGTCCTTCCTGAGGTGGTGGAAGCAAAACTTGGAAGGCCCCATAACCCAAACTGAGAAAAAGCTCTTCCAAGATTTGAGAAAGGGGCCGCCGCCCAAACCTTGGAAATACAAAAAATAAATAGAATTTTTTTGTGCTGATTCCTTTCCCAATATTTTTCAATAGTAGTCTGCGGCTATTATACTCATGCCGCCGTCAACGCCTATGGCTTGGCCGGTGACGTAATCTGATTCATCGCTTGCTAGGAAGAGTGCCGCGCCAGCGACATCCTCGGGCTTCGCCAGCCTCTTCAATAAAGCTCGCTCCTTCATGCGTTTACGCTGCTCCTCGGTGGTCTCGGTGAGAAGCATATGCGTCTCGACGGCGCCCGGGCAGATTGCATTCACCTTGATATTGTATGGGGCTAGCTCGACGGCCATAACCCTAGTTAAGGTTAGGATCGCCGCCTTAGAAGCGGAATAGGCCGCGTGGTTGGGCTCGGCTTCTATCGCCGCCTTGGAGGACATGTTAATTATTTTCCCGTACTTCCTCTCGATCATATGCGGGACGACTAGCTGAGATGGAATCAGCACTCCCAACACGTTAACCTTGAACAGCTCCTTCCACAGTTCCTCGGTCTCCTCCCAGAACGGC
>CAZCFI010000057.1:0-12176 GCA_964497915.1 uncultured Thermoproteales archaeon | reverse complement strand
GTGCTGGAGACGAGGCCCGACTTCTACCTGACTGGCAACCTATACCTGCCGAGGGGCGCAGAGCTCCCGGTGCCAGCCGTCCTGAGGGTGCACGGCCACTACCGGCACGGCAAGAGGCAGCTCGAGGTGCAGATATCAGCGGCCACCCTGGCGCGCATGGGCTTCGTGGTCCTGGCCGTGGACATGGTCGGGTACGGGGAGAGGGAGCCCCAGGGCCACTACGACGGCTACGCGCTACCAGCTGTCGGCACGTGCCTGCAGGGCGTGCTACTATGGGACAACATGGCGGCCCTCGACTACCTCCAGTCGAGGGAGGAGGTGGACCCGGAGAGGATCGCGGTCACCGGCTCCTCCGGCGGCGGGAACCAGGCGATGTACCTGGCAGCCCTCGACGAGAGGGTCAAGGTGGCGGTCCCGGTGGTGTCAGCCGAGGTGTTCGAGGACCAGGTGGCCTCGGGTAGGTGCTTCTGCGAGTGCATCCCGGGCATGATGAGGTTCGCCAACGTCCCCGACGTGCTGTCGCTGATAGCCCCCAGGCCCCTGCTGATAGTGAGCGGCGTCAAGGACCCCGGCTTCACGATCCTGAGGGCCAGGAAGGCCTACCTCAGGGTTAGGGAGGTCTACAGGAGGCTGGGAGCTGAGGATAGGGTCGCGATGGTCGAGGTCTACGCGGGCCACGGCTACCTCGGGGGGATGAGGGCGGCCATGTACAGGTGGCTGGCCAAGTGGCTGCAGGGGCGCGACGCAGAGGTGGTGGAGGAGCCGCTGCTGCTGGAGCACGAGCGCTCAGCTGCGCTAGACTGCTTCGGGGGCAGCTTCCCCGCCTCCGCCACGCTGAGGACGCTGTACTCCAGGATGGTGAAGAGGTTGAGGGAGCGCAGGAGGCCAGTGAGCCTTAGCGAGTGGGTGGAGTGCCGGGGCGAGCTTAGGAGGGCCATAGTGGCTGACGTCATCGGCGGCTTCCCGGAGGAGTGCCCGCTTCGCATCGAGCCCTGGGGCGCGGTCGAGGTTGGGGGAGTGCGCGTCGAGAAGTTCACGTTCAGGAGCGAGCTTGACGTGGTGGTGCCGGCCCTAGTCGTGCGCGGGCGCTGGGGGGTTCTGCTGTACGTGTCGCACGGGCGCAAGGGGGCCTTCCTCACAGACGCTAAGGTCAGGGAGGCGCTCGAGCGGGGGCGGAGCGTCGTGGCCATAGACTACAGGGGCGTGGGGGAGACCCTATTCAGCGAGGTGGTGGCTCACAGGAACTCCCTGGTCCTCGGCAGGCACATCTTGGGCATGAGGGCGTACGACGTGCTGAGGGCCGTCGACTTCGCCAGGGCGGTGGGCCTAGAGGGGCCCGTCGAGCTGGTGGGCCTCGACGAGGGGGCCATGGTGTCCCTCGTGGCCGCAGCCGTCAGCGACGCGTTCGCTGAGGTCGAGCTGTACAGGCCGCCGCTCACGCTCGAAGAGGTGAGCGACGCGTACCCGCTCACGTACTACGCGCCGAACCTGCTCAAGCACGCGGACGTGTGCGAGCTGGCCGCGCTGGTCGCCCCCAGGCCGCTAACCGTAGTGGACCCGATAGCGCCTGACGGCAGGCCAGCGGCCGCTGAGCTAGCTGAGCGCGCCTTCAGCTTCACTAAGGCCGTCTACGGGAGGCTCGGGGCTCCCGAGGCCCTTAGGGTCGTCGCGAGAGGCTGAGCGGCTAAGCATAATTATCGGCAGCTGGGAGGGACGTTCGTGGTAGCCATGAGGAGGCTGGTGATAATCGGCATAGACTCACTGATCCCGACGATCCTAGAGAGGCTAGTCGAGATGGGCAGGCTGCCGACCTTCGAGCGGCTCATGAGGGAGGGCTCCTACTCCAGGGCGCTGCCCTGCTGGCCAGCTGAGACGGGCTGCAACTGGGCGACCATAGCCACGGGCGCCACGCCAGCTAGGCACGGCTGCAAGTACTCAGTGCACCTGCCGGGGTGGCCCCTCGACAAGGCGGTGCCCGGCTTCTCGTCCGAGCTGTGCAGGGCCGAGCAGATATGGCAGGTCGTCGACAGGCTGGGCGGGCTGAGCATAGTCATCGACTACCCCCAGTCCTACCCCATCAACGCCAAGAGGGTCGTCCACGTCGGCGAGGACGGCTACCCAGGGCCCAACAGCAGGCTCTGCATAGCCAACGCGCACGCCTACGTGACGAGGGACCCGCCCACCGAGCTGCCCGAGTACCTGAGGAGGTACCTGACCAAGGTCGAGGTGAGGAGGGCCGAGGGCTGGGCCAACCTGCCCGAGGGGGGACAGCTCGAGGTCGAGCTGCCCGTGGAGACCAGGGGCGGCGTGGTCACGTTCTACGCCCTGCTGGAGAGGGAAGGCGAGGCCTACAGGAGGGTGTCGCTCTTCGCTGAGAGGGACTACTCTAAGAAGCTGGGCGAGGCTCGGGCGGGGGGCTGGAGCAACTGGGTTAGGTGGAGGTTCAGGCTGGGCGGAGAGATGGTGTGGGCCTACTTCAGGTACAAGGTCATCGAGCTCTCTGAGGACGGCAGGAGCCTCCACGTGTACATGTCGCAGGTGTACCCGGAGGGGGGCTGGACCCACCCGCCGGAGCTCGCTAAAGAGCTCGTTGATAGGTTCGGGCCATACCTGCACAGGCCGACGGAGCAGGCGCTAGTCGTGAGCGGGGCGTCGGACGTCGAGACGTTCATAGAGGAGCAGGAGTACCAGGCCGAGTGGTACTCCAAGGCGGCGTCGCACCTGCTGAGGAAGTACGACTGGTCCCTCTTCATCATGAAGTGGCACGGGCCGGACTTCTTCGAGCACTTCTCGCTGCACATGATAGACCCGTCGCACCCGCTCTTCGACCCCGAGAGGGAGGCGGAGGGCTGGGAGCTCTACGCCAGGTTCTACGGCATATGCGACAGGTTAGTGTCCAGCGTGCTCAGCGCCGCCGGCGACGACGCGGTGGTGGCGGTCGTGGGCGACCACGGCCACGTGGCTAACGTCGTCCACCACGTCGGCAACGAGGTGCTGGAGGAGGCTGGCCTGCTGGCTAGGAGGCCAGACGGGAGCGTGGACTGGTCGAGGACCAAGGCTGCGTTCCTGGCGGAGGGCGTCTGGGTGAACCTCAAGGGCAGGGACCCCCACGGCGTAGTCGAGCCGGGCGAGGAGTACGAGAGGGTGAGGGACGAGGTCATAGCCCTGCTGCTGAGCCTCAAAGACCCGGAGACCGGGCGCCCAGTGTTCTCGATGGTCTGCAGAAGGGAGGAGGCCAAGGTGCTGGGGGTAGGCGGCGACAGGGACCCAGACGTAGTGTTCTGCTACAGCACCTGGGCTCAGCCCAAGGCGAGGGTTAAGAGGCCGTCGGAGCACCCGCTATGGGGCGTGGTGACCGGCACTCACGGGGCATATCTGCCATCTGCCAAGACGGCCGTGGGCACCATAGAGACCGTGTTCATCGTGAGGGGGCCGGGGGTCAAGAGGGGCTACAGGAGGCCCAGGCCCGTAGCGCTGTCCGACGTAGCGCCGACGCTCTGCTACGTGGCTGGCATTCCGGCCCCGAGGGACGCGGAGGGCAGAGTAATTAGGGACATGTTAGAGGGCGAGCCCGACCTAGAGGCCTGACCTCAGGCTAGCGCAGCGGTCGTCACCGATCAGCTCCGAGGTCTCACATCACAGGCGGTCAGGAGAGGGGAAGGGGCGTCACGCTGTCCGCTGGGGACAGCGCTTCATCACCCTCACTTAGTCACGATGCCGGGGGAAATAAGCTTGACTTTGGGTGCTGACTCGGTCGGTTGCGATGCCTCGAGTGCGGCACTCAGTGCTGAGCTTTAGCAGCTCGGTCTTCGCCGCTCTCCAGAGGCTCCTCGTCCCAGGACAGTATGACGTGCGTGTAAGTTCCGTCCTCGTCCATCACGCCCCTCTCTATCTCGGTGACGTGGGCGTAGCTAGCCTTGATCTCTTTCAGTATGTGCTCCACGGCCCTCTCCGGCTTCGAGCTGACGTCGCACGTGTAGACATCGATGGCAGCGTAGCCGTGCTCAGGCCACGTGTGTATGGATATGTGAGACCCAGAGACCACGACCATCCCGCTCACGCCGTGGGGCGAGAACCGGTAGAAGTAGGTCGACCTGACGTCCATCTCGCCGACCTTGGCTGCCTTCAGCAGTATCCTCTTAAGGGCGCCGACGTCCTTGAGCACCTCCGGGTCGCAGCCGGACGCCTCTACCACGTAGTGATACCCTAGCGTGTGCACGTTCATAGAGTAGCGCCAAGCCCCCCTTAAAGCTTATCGAGGGCGACCGCAGAAGCGCTTATATACAGAGCTCCCCCTCATAATCATAACGCTATAACTGCGCAAGGGTAGGTAGGCGATGAGGTGGATTGTTAAGAGGGCGATACACGCGGCGCTGACCATATACCTCTCGATGACCATAACGTTCTTCCTCATCAGGGCGATGCCAGGCAATCCCATAGAGATGCTGCTGGTGGAGTATCGGCTGAGGGGCGTACCCGAGGAGCTAGCTAAGGCCGAGATAGCAGCGCTCTACAACATCAACTTAGACGAGCCGTGGTGGAGCCAGTACCTCAGGTACCTGTGGAGCCTGCTTCACGGCGACATGGGCAAGACCATGATCAGTGGGTCTTCTGTGGCCGAGTGCGTCATGTACGGGCTGCCGTGGACTGTGTTCCTCGTGTCACTCTCTCTGATAATATCCTTCGTGATAGGCGTGACCCTCGGCATGCTGGCCGCCTACAGGCGGGGCGGGATATTCGACAGGATAGCGTCGACCGCGGCCTCGATCTCCCAGGCCTTCCCCAACTACATAATGGCAATGCTCCTGCTCTACTACCTAGCCATCCAGTACAAGCTGTTCCCGGCCAGGGGCAGCTACGACATAAATATAAAGCCCGGCTTCACTATCGAGTTCATCTCGAGCGTATTATATCACGCCTTCCTGCCCATGATGGCCTACGTCATAACGAGCTTCGGCGGCTGGATGCTCGCCATGAGGAGCAGCACCATCAGGGTTCTCGGCGAGGACTACGTGGTAGCGGCTGAGGCTAGGGGGCTAAAGAGCAGGCGGATCGCAACCACTTACGTGGGGAGGAATGCCATTCTGCCGCTCTTCGCTAGCTTCGCGATAGCGCTCGGCTACATATTCGGCGGGTCCACGCTAATAGAGACCTGGTTCGCGTACACGGGCGTCGGCATGGTGATGGGCCTGGCGCTGCAGTACAGGGACTACCCGCTGATCCAGGGCTGCTTCCTGATAATAACCGTAGCCGTGGTGGTCTCAAACTTCATAGCTGACATCGTGTATAGCAAGCTGGATCCCAGGATCCGCATAGGTGAGTGAGCATGAGCGCGAGGTGGGTCAAGTCGACCATAGCCTCTTACCTGCGCAGCCTGTACACCGCACTCAGGATAATCAAGAGCGACAAGGCAGCACTGACGGGCTTCTTGATAATCGTGGGCTACATACTGGTGGCGTTCATCGGCCCGTTCTTCATAGAGCTCGACCTGTCGCCGACGCCGGAGAGGCTGTGCCCGCCCTCTTGGAAGCACCCGCTTGGCACAGATCCGTTCGGCAGGGACATACTGGCCCAACTGGTTCACGGCGCCCGCGAGATGCTGATAGTCGGCTTCCTGGCTGGCGCGATAACAGTGGCCATCGGCGCGGCGATAGGCATGCTCTCAGGCTACGTGGGGGGCAAGCTGGACATGGTCCTGATGTCGATAACTGACATAGTGCTGACCATCCCCGGCTTCCCGCTGCTGATGGTGATAGCCGCCTTCCTCATAGGCTCCGGCGTTAAGGAGCTGGCCCCGCCGATAGCAGCAGTCCTCCTGAGCATC
Source organism: uncultured Thermoproteales archaeon (assembly GCA_964497915.1). Taxonomy (GTDB): domain Archaea; phylum Thermoproteota; class Thermoprotei; order Thermofilales; family CAYSTQ01; genus CAZCFI01. The sequence continues at coordinate 6,352 of CAZCFI010000057.1, read as the reverse complement.
ACGGCGTGGGCCGGCCTGGCCAGGGCCATAAGGTCTCAGGTGCTGGCGATAAAGGAGGAGCCGTTCATAGAGGCCGCCAAGACCCTGGGCCTGAGCAAGTTCCACATAATCTTCGGCGAGATCCTGCCCAACCTGATGCCGTACATAGCGATGAACTTCATGCTCAGCTCGGTGGGCGCGATCTACGCGTACGTGGGTATAATGGCCCTGGGCCTAGTGGCGTACAAGCCCGGCAACTGGGGCGTGATGCTCCACATGGCCATGTCCTACGTGGGCACTGTGACTGGCGTGGGAAGCTGGTGCGTGCTGGCTCCAGCGATGGCGATAGTGCTGCTGCAGATAGGGCTCGTGCTCTTCAGCAACGGCGTGGACAAGTTATTTAACCCTAGGCTCAGGGAGGAGTAGTGGAGGTGGTGCGGTGGCGGAGCCGCTGATAGCGACCGAGTCCGTCACCAAGGTGTTCTCAGTTAGGACCAGCGTCTTCGGCGCCAGGAGGCAGATAAAGGCGGTTGACAGCGTGAGCCTTGAGATAGGCGAGAACGAGATACTAGCGCTAGTGGGCGAGTCCGGCTGCGGCAAGAGCACGCTGGGCAGGCTGATGCTGGCCCTCCTCAAGCCTACGTCGGGCAAGGTCCTCTACATGGGCGAGGACGTCTGGTCGCTCAAGGGGGAGAAGTTCAAGGAGTTCAGGAGGAACGCGCAGATAGTGCCCCAGGACCCGTATTCCACTCTCAACCCAATGAAGAAGGTCGTGTCGGCGCTGACGCCCCCGCTGCTCCACTACAAGATCGCGAGGAGCCGGAGGGAGGCCAGGAAGATGGCTGGCGAGCTGCTGGAGATGGTTGGTCTATCGCCGCCGGAGGACTTCCTCGAGAGGTACCCGTGCAGGCTGAGCGGGGGGCAGCTCCAGAGGATAGCGATAGCTAGGGCGATAAGCGTCAGGCCGAAATTCATAGTTGCCGACGAGGCCGTGTCGATGCTGGACGCTTCCCTGAGGATAGAGATACTCGACCTGCTTCTCGACCTCCAGAGGAAGTTCAAGACGGCATACCTCTTCATAACTCACGACTTCGGCATAGCCAGGTACTTCGCCAGAGAGGGGAGGATAGCAGTCATGTACCTCGGCAGCATAGTGGAGGTGGGGAGGACTGAGGAGGTGATCCAGAACCCGCTCCACCCGTACACGAAGGCGCTGATAACGGCCGTCCCCATCCCTGACCCCAAGCTGGCCAGGGAGAGGGGGCTCCCGCCGCTGAAGAGCTTAGAGGTTCCAAGCCTCACTAAGGTGCCGCCCGGCTGCAAGTTCCACACAAGGTGCCCGTACGCCGAGAAGATCTGCGAGGAGAAGCCGCCGGAGCTCAGGGAGGTCAAGGGCCGCTTAGTCGCGTGCCACCTGCTGTGAGGTAGGGCGCTCCGCTAGGCCCACCCCAAAAGCACGAGTTTTGTGAGGAAAAATCTGCACGTTAGATTTTGCTGGTCACTCTGTGGCAGGCCACCAGGTGCCCCCCGCCGACGTCGACCAGCTTGGGCCTAACCTTGGTGCATATGTCCATCCTATGCGGGCACCTCGGGTGGAACTTGCAGCCGGGCGGCGGGTTGACTGGATCTGGCACGGGGCCTGGGATGGGCCTAAGGTCCTCGAGCTTGCCCGTCACCGACGGTATGGTCTTAAGGAGCGCCTGGGTGTATGGGTGCAGCGGGTTGTAGAATATCTCGTATGTGTCGGCTATCTCGACCATGTTGCCCAGGTACATTATCGCTATCCTGTCGGCTATCTCAGCCAGCACGGCTATGTCGTGTGTTATGAAGAGCATCGTGAGCCCGGTCTTCTCGTGTATCTGCCTCAGCAGCCTGACTATGAACTTCTGCGTGAGCACGTCGAGGGCGGAGGTCGGCTCGTCCAGTATTACCAGCTCGGGCCCGAGTATGAAGCTCAGGGCTATGAGGCTCCTCTGCTTCATCCCCCCGCTTAGCTCGTGGGGGAACATGTGCAGCACCTGCTTGGCGTCGAGGCGCACCTCGCTGAGGAGCTTGGCGGCCTTCTCGAAGAGCTCGTCCTTGGAAATCCTCACACCGTGGTCCTCCACAGTGTCTATGAAGTGATCCCTTATCCTGATGACTGGGTTGAATGAGTTCTGGGCGCCCTGGAACACTATCGCTATCTTGCTCCACCTGAACTTCCTCAGCTTCTCGCGGGGAAGCGACAGTATGTCTACTTCCTCGCCCTCGCTGCTCCTGAATATCACCTTGCCGCTCTTGATGTAGCCGTTGGGGTCGACTATGTTTAGGATGGCGTGCGCCATGACCGACTTGCCGCACCCGCTCTCGCCAGCGAGGCCTAGGACCTCGCCGCGGTATATGTCTAGGTCGACGTTGTCCACGGCCCTTAGTATGCCCCTGGGTATCCTGAACTCAACGGTTAGCCCCCTGATGCTGAGCAGCACCTCGCGCTTAGCGGCAGCCTCAGCCCGCATGGAGAGCCCCCAAGTCACCTGATGTATTATGAATTCGGCGCTTGGAGTTAAAACTTTTCGCCAGAGGCGCAATGCTTAACTACCACGCTGCCCCAGGCAACTAGCGATGAGCGAGTCAAGCAGGGGCTCCCCCAGGCTCCTCAAGTTCCTAGACAGCTTCGAGGTCAGAGGGTGCCGTTACGAGGCCTACCTGCTAACCGGCGGCAAGGTCATGGTCCTCGACGAGGAGGGCGGCATAACGTTCTTCGGCGATGTCGAGGAGTACCTGCGCTACCGCGAGAGGAGGACTAAGGGGTCCACTTCTTAGTCCTGAGGTAGTAGCTGGGCTGAGCCCCCATCCCCTGGACGACGAGCCTGCCGGGCTCCACGACGATCTTAGCGTAGGAGCCAGTTATCTTGTCGAGCTCCCACCAGCCCATGCTGTGCAGGCAGATGTTGTGGACGCCCTCCACCTCCCTGTAGCCGCCGTAGTGGGCGTCTCCGCTGAAGGTCGCTATCAGGTTGTGCCCCCTGAAGACCTCCCACAGCTCGTCCTCGTTGTCTATCCTGGGCTCGTCGCGGAATAACTTGATCGGGTAGTGGCAGAACGCCACGATGGGCCTGCCTGGCGGCACTCGCTCTAGGTCCTCCTGGAGCCAGTCGAGCTCCTCGCTGGGCATGTGGCCTGTTGGCCCGCCGCTGTCCGTGTCCGGCCCCCACGCTCCGTCGAGCAGCACCACGTGGAGGAAGCCGACGTCGAAGGACGACCACGTGCTCTCGACGCCCACCACCCTCATGAACTGCTCTCTGGTCAGTCCCTGCAGGTCGTGGTTGCCCACCACGTAGTACCTGGGGGCCTCGCACTGCGAGTAAACCTCGTCTATTCTTCTCAGCTCAGCCTCAGCGCCCTCCCCGCACCCTATGAAGTCGCCGAGCTCGACGACGAAGTCAGGCCTAAAGTTGTAGTTCATGTCGTCCACAAAGGCCCTCAGCCACCTCCTCACGTCCAGGGGGCCCTGGTGCACGTCCGCCACGACCCCTATCTTCACGCGGGTCGCTTGCTTAGGCTTCCCCACGAGCCTCGCCCCCGCTTGGGTAGTCGGCCTGGTCCTCCGTCCTCATTCTGAGCACGCTCCTCCCCTCGCACTTGTACGGCACCTCGAGGATGTCAGCTATCGTGGGCACCACGTCTATTATCTCAGCCTCCCGCACCACCCTGCCCCTATACTCCTCTGGCAGCCCTCCCCCCGACACCACGAACGTCACCCTCCTCGGCCCCCCGGAGTACTCGCCAGTCGGCTCGTCGCGCTCGAAGTCCCAGACGACGCAGTCCCACGGCTCGCCGTGGTCGCAGCACCAGTTAGCGCTGCTGGCCCCCATTCGGCGGGCCACGTCGCAGCCCAGGTGGTAGCCGTGGTCGGAGGCCAGCACGAGGACGGTCTCCTCCCACAGCCCCCTCGCCTTGAGGTAATCCACCATCTCGCCGATGACTGAGTCGAGGAGCTTGATGTACAGGTGCTTGGACGTGAAGGGGTTAGCGCCCTCACCCTCGAGGTAGGACGGGCACATGTTGAGGACGTCGAAGGTCGGGAAGTACACGAACATGAGGTTAAAGTCAGGGTTGAAGTCCATGTAAGGCCTCACGAAGTCCCTCCAGAGGATCATGTCGGACCACTCCACCGTGTTCTGGACGGCTATCTTCGTGCAGCGCGGCGAGACTATGGTGTCGGGCACGTAGAAGTACCCCCTCTCGTACCAGCCCCCGAACACGGCGCACTTGAGCTCGCCTCTATAGTACTCCTTCGCGAACTCGAAGAAGCCGACCTTCTCCTCCTCGCTGTAGTCCTCGCTGTGCCTCCAGTACTCGCTGTCGTAGAGCGGCCTGGCGTAGCTGCCGACGGCCAGGTACCTCATGCCGTGCCTCGTGTCGCAGACCCCCCTGTTCCAGGCCCTGACGACCCACAGCCCGCTCCTTATCAAGTACGAGATGTTGGGGATGAGGCCTAGCTCGTGGTAGCCCTTGACGTTCACGGGGGGCACTCTCCTCCCCCTGTCAACGTAGACGCCCTCGGCCCAGTGGCCTGGCAGCTGGTCGATGACGATGAGTATGACCTTCTTCCTCAGCCTCGCCACGTGTCGCTTGTCTCCCAGTACACATATATCTTTAACAAGTCGTTGGCGAAGCTGCGATCGCCTCAGCTGAGCGCGCCAGCAGGGGCGGCGCCCGTGCCCCAAGCCCGCGGTAGGTTCCGCGCATTATCCCAGCGCGCGAGCGCGGGTGGGGCTACACCTTGAGCCAGTACTTAGAAGCTTCCCTGATGAGAGCGCTCCCATTCAGCTTCTCCTTGAGCTCCTCAGGAGTTAAGGGCACTATGTCGAAGCTCAGGTCGCGCGGAAGTCTTACCCTCACGAGGGCGACTCTGTCGACAACGTCCATCCCCCTGAACCGCTCGCTGACGACTATCACGTCTACGTCGCTGTCGAGGAGGTGGGTCCCTCTGGCGAACTTTCACGGATCTCGTATAATTGTCGCGACCTCATTCATCACGGCCTCCGCTATTGATACCGCCCCCTCCCCCTGCTTGGCCGTTATGCTCAGCGACGGCCTCTCTATTCCGGCGTTGGGGCACTTGCCTGCGTGTAGTAGGCGGACAGCTTGCTCAAATCAGTTTCGTCGAGCCTGAGGTCGACGTGCTTTCGGAGCCGCCAATACAACCTGGTCAGGTCGTGCCCCCTCGGGAGGAGCCCCGCCACGTGCAGTGCCGCGGTCTTCAGCCCCTTCTCCGCGGCCTGCTGAGCCGCGAAGCAAGCCCAGTTGTAGTCGCCCACGTCTAGGCTCACTTTTGCGTGGCAGAGGTCGGCTCTGGCCCACTCGAGCCAGTTCAGCACCTCGTCCCTGACGGGCATACCACCACAGATTGCCAGGGAGCGCCTAAAAGGGTGACCGTCACGCATGCTCGGCAGAGCGGGACTCAAGCTGAGCCCGCACTGCTGAGCGCCAGCCTCTGATGGCTAGCCGACCCCTCCCACGCTGGCTCTGCCACTAGCCTAGCGGGCTGATGGTTCCCGGGGCTCTCAGCGAGTGGGGGCGCGTGCGTCTCATGCTGTCGCCGAACTCGCTAGCGCCGATTCGCCGCGATGCGAGCGGCCTGAGCGCGTTTAATCGCCACGCCCAGCCACCTGCCGACGCTGCATAGCTCCCTGAATGCCTCCCTAGCGTCCCTCGCGTAGGCCTCAGCGACCTCGCTGGCCACCTCGGCTGGCAGCCCCTGGCTGAGGAGCTCGCTCCTCACCGACCGCCTGAGGGAGCGGGACTCAACCCTGAGGAGCGCCTGACAGTAGCAGGCCCAGAGGGACAGGGCGGCTAGCTGCGCTAGGAGCCTCGCCAGCGCGAGGGCGGCCCTCAGCGCTGAGCGCGCTCCGCGCATGGGCTAGCTAGCTCCCCCCTCCTCGCCAACTACCGTGACTCCCCCCTCCCTCTTGACGATAACCTTGCCCGCCTCTAGTAGCTTTAGCACACTCCTGACTGACAGGCTGTCCTCGTAGTACTTCTTCGCCATGGACAGGGCCTCCTCCTCGCTAAAGCCCTGCTCAACGAGCGTCTTGTAGAACGCCGCGAAGCTCTCGGCGGACTTCTTGGCAAACTCCTTGTCGTAGAGGACCTCTAGGACGTTCCTCAACATGCCCGGGAGCTCGCGCAGGAACTCCGTTAGCGCGACGAACAGCCTATCGATGACCTCAGCGGCGGCCTCAGCCTCCTCCGGCTTGACCCTAGCGCCCGCCTCGACCTCCCCAGCCATGCGACCACCGCTTAACGTTGCACCGCTCACCTACATCTCCTTTCTGACCACTCCTGGTCAGGCGGTGCTCAGCAGGTAGCGCCTACCCCTCCCCCTGAC
>CAZCFI010000056.1:0-12217 GCA_964497915.1 uncultured Thermoproteales archaeon | reverse complement strand
ACATGTTAATTAACATGTTGAAAAGGGTTGCGCTGAGCCAACGTTGATAGGTCGGGTCGCGCTCACTCTAGACGTGGGAGCATGGTTGAGAGGCTGGCGATTCACGGCGGCGAGCCCGTCAGGAGGGAGCCGCTCCCGACGAAGAGGCCCATCGGGGAGGAGGAGCTCCAGCAGCTCAGGGAGGTCATAGAGTCGGGGCAGCTGTTCAGGTGGACGGGGACCAAGGTCTCTGAGTTTGAGAGGGAGTTCGCGAGGTTCTACGGTGTCAAGCACGCGGTTGCCTCCACCTCGGGGACCGCTGCGATCCACATAGCGCTGGGCGCCGTGAACCCGGACCCCGGCTCAGAGGTCGTCACGTCGCCCATATCCGACATGGGGACGGTGATCCCGATACTTGCCCAGAACTGCATACCCATCTTCGCGGACCTCGACCCCGAGACGTACACGCTGGACCCCAGCGACCTCAGGAGGAGGATCACGGACAAGACCAGGGTCATAATACCCGTCCATCTCTTCGGCTTCCCCTGCGACATGGACCCGATAATGGAGGTGGCCGAGGAGCACGGCCTCTACGTCATAGAGGACTGCGCCCAGGCGTACTTAGCTGAGTACAAGGGCAGGTGGGTCGGCACCATAGGCCACCTGGGCGCCTTCAGCCTGCAGATGACGAAGCACATGACCACGGGCGACGGCGGGATCACTGTGACGAACGACGACGAGCTAGCCGAGAGGGCGAGGCTCTTCATGGACAAGGGCTGGAGGAGGGGGGCCCCAACGTTCGCCAGGTGCTACGCGATGTTCGGCTTCAACTACAGGATGACTGAGCTCCAGGGGGCCGTCGCGCTAGCCCAGCTGAGGAAGGTCAGGTGGGTCGTGGAGAGGAGGAGGTGGGTGGCCGAGCAGCTAAACAAGCGCATCGAGCAGCTCGAGGGGGTCTACCCCCTCAAGTCGACAAGGGAGAGGAAGGGCTCCTACTGGCTCTACCCCATTAGGATCGACGCACAGCTCCTGGGCGTTAGCAACGTCGAGTTCGCAGAGGCCCTTAGAGCTGAGGGCATACCAGCTGGGGCCGGGTACATAGGCGAGCCCCTCTACATGGCTGAGTGGCTGAGGGAGCACAGGGTCTACGGCAGGTCTAAGTGCCCATTCGAGTGCCCCCTGTACGGGCGCACTGTCGAGTACGGCCCCGGCCTGTGCCCGAACGCCGAGAGGATCCTGAAGGAGATAGTGACCATACCCTGCAACGAGTTCTTCACCGAGGACGACGTGGAGGACATAGCGAGGGCCGTCGAGAAGGTGGCCGCCTACTACGCGAGCAGAGGTAAGCTTTAAAGGGACCTCAGCGTGTGAGCACGTGGTGATGAGCCTCCTCTCACACCGAGCGGTGACGACGCGGTAAGGTGCTGAACGAGTAGGGTCTGGCGGCCGCCTGGCGGTCTGGTCGGGCGCGCTAGAGCACCGGGGTCGTCTGAGGCGGTGAGGTAGCCTGAAGGTCGCCAAGAGCAGCACCTGCGAGTGGCGGGGGGGCGGAATTGCCCAGGACTAAAGTCGCTCGCTTCGTGGACGGGAGGAGGGTGAGGTACTCTAAGGAGCACTGGGAGCTGCTGGGGCAGCTGAGGGAGCGAGCGGCTAAGGTGATGGAGGCCCTCGAGTCCTGCGGCCTCAGCCCCATAGTGCACGGGAGCGTCGCCAGGGGCGACGTCCACAGGCTTAGCGACGTCGACGTGGTCGTCCCCTACAGGGTTCCGTCGTGCGTAGTCGAGGCGGCCCTCGAGTCGTCGGGGCTGCTTGTTTACAGGAAGGAGATATCTCAGGCGACGCCAGCTCACGCCGTGAAGGCTCACGTATACTTGGACGAGCTAACGGTGGTGACCTTCCCCCTAACGCCGCTCAGCGAGCTCGAGAGGGAGTTCTACAGGTTCGGCGGGGAGCTAACGCTAAGCGAGCTCCTCGAGGGGAGGAGGGTGCCGGGGGTCAACAAGAGGCTCCTGCTAATCGTCCCGACGGAGGACGGGCACGTCGAGAGGTCGATACTGGGCATCGAGAGGGAGGTCGCCAAAATCCTAAGGGTCTCACTCGACATAGTGGAGGAGAGGAAGTCCGTGCTCCTGCGCAGGGACGAGGTGGGGAGGACAGGCGTGTTCCTGAGGAGGGTCGTGGGGCGGGCCCAGAGCTTCGAGGAGGCCCTAGCCGAGCTAGCCAGGGTCAACAGTATGCTGCGGAGGAAGCTAGTGGAGCACGGAGTCCTTTAGCTCGTACCTCGCCAGCGCAGCTATCCCGCCTAGGGACTTCAGCTTGGCCCCCGCCTCACTCCTCTCGCTCACGATCACGACCCGCCCGCCGCTCTCCTCGACGCGCCTTACTACCTCCATGAGCTCCTCGTTATCGGGGAGGGTTCTTATCAGCCTGTCTAGCACCACCAGCCTGTCCACAGCCCCGCAAAGGCTGCCCAACTGCACCTCCTCCATCCCGACTAGGACCCTGCCAGGCTCGCTGACGAGCCTCCTAAACACCTCGTCCACCTGGAGCCTCTCGTACACCGCGCTCGAGCGGCGAGCCACCCTGAGGGCCTCCTCCCCTCTGAGGAACTCGTAGAGCCCGGCGAGGCCCCCCTCGGAGACCGTGACCACTCTCACCTCAGCCTCGCGACACACTCGCGCCTCGTCGAGCGCCTCCTCGACCCACCTCCTCAGCAGGTTGGGGCAGAGGACCACGACCACTGTTGCCTCATGCCTGCTAAGCACGCGCCTCAGGTGGGCCACGACCTCGCTCAGGTAGCTCTCGTAGGCTGCCTTGAGGCTGCTGTCCTCGGGGCGCCTCGCCCACGTGTTCCGGATCTCAGCCAGGACGGTCACGCCGCTGGCCCCGAGGACGCCTATCACTGAGTGGTCGTCACCCACCGAGATCACTAGGGCCCGCCCCTTCGGCCTCGAGCTCCTCCTCAGCAGATCCAGCTCGAACTTGAGCAGCTCCTCCTTCTGGACGACCACCTCCTTGCCCGGCTCGACCAGTATCGTGTGGTGGCTCCCCTTGGCGTGAATGCGCTCCGGGGCCTCCACCACGACGCCCCTCACCCGCAGCCTGTTAGCGAACTCCGAGAACTCGACGGCCTCGACTCTCACTCCGAGGTACACCCTGACCCTCTCCCCCCTCTCCACCCTGAAGCCCCTGTCCACCTTGACGCTCCTCTTGGTCCACGCCCTAACGACGTCCCCCCTCCTCACTATGAGGGCTAGGTAATACAGGTCCTCAACGTCCTCAGGGATGAGCCTGATCAGCCCCCTCCTCACGTCTAGCTCGAGCACCCTCACCGCTGCCACCTCACACTATCCCCAGGCGCATCTCGAGGGCTGCTAAGACCCTCGAGACCACGACCCACGAGCTAAGCACTCCGCCGTAAATTGAGATGGAGCGGTCGGCGAGCGCCCCCACCTTCTCGGAGAACTGGCCAGCTTGGAAGGCCCCGACTACTAGCGCTGGCCTCTCCTCGCTGGCGAGCAGCTCAGCTAGCTCCGTGAGCTTGAGCCTCTCGCCCCCCTCCTCAAGTAGGAGCACGGTGGACGGCGACAGCCTCTCCATAAGCTCCTTGAGGCCCGCACCCTCGACCTCCATTAGCGCCCGCTCGCCGCGGGGCGGCACCCTGCCCACGGCCAGCAGCTGCTCCATCAGGCCCACGAACCTGAGGTAGTGGCGCGGCACACGCACCTCTGGGTCGACGCGCACCACCTTGTCGTCGTAAGTGTGAACGTAGACCTCGAGTAGCCCTTCCTTGTTGAGGGGGGACTCGAGCGCCTCCAGGAGGCACACGTGGACTATGTCAGGCCTCCCCCTCTTCCTCCAGTCCTTAAGCCCCCTCATCGCGCTGTAGTGGTAGGAGATGTCGAGGAGCACCTCGCCGGGCCTCTTGCCCCTCCTCTCCGCGTACCTCCTGACGGCTCTGTGCGACCAGAGCTCCCTAGGCACCAGCTCGAGCCCGGCCTCTCCTAGTATCAGGAACAGCTTCCTCATCCGCGCCCTCTCTGGCCCGCGCTCGCTCTAGACTTTAATAGGGGCATAAATAAGCGTACCCTAAATGAGGTCGCTCAGGTACGTGGAGCGCGACATAGCCAGGCAGAGGGTCGAGTACCTCCTCGGGTTGGCCAGGGCGGTCTTCAGCAAGGACAGGGAGCTTGCTCGCAGGTACGCTGAGCTGGCCCTGAGCATAGCGAGGAGGATGAGGCTCAAGCTGCCACTGGAGCACAAGATGTTCATATGCAAGGGCTGCGGGAGCCTGCTCGTGCCCGGCGTCAACTGCAGGGTTAGGATAAGGCAGCGTAGGGAGCCCCACATCGTCATAACGTGCCTCGAGTGCGGTAGGATCTCTAGGAGGCCGATAAAGAGGAGGGCGAGAGGGTCTGGCTGAGCGCCTTGGTTATGGAGACGACGTCCTTGACCGTGAGGTCCCTGACCCGCTTGACCTCGACCGCCTCGAGGCACGTTATGACGGCTTCCTCAGCGGCCTCCTCGCCAACCCCCGACCTCGACAGGCAGGACCTCAGCACCTTCGGCCACAGCTTGTTCCTCTGGCTAAAGAGGCACCTAGCTACGTCGCTCAGGAGCCTGAGCTCCCGCTCCGAGAGGTCGACGGCCCTCCTCCTCATCCTCAGCGTGACCGAGTCGACCTTAGGCACGGGGTAGAACGAGTACTTGGGTATGTACAGCACCTCCTCCAGCTCCGCCCTCAGCTGGACCATCACTGTCAGCCTGCCGTAGTCTGGGGAGCCGGGCCTAGCCATCATCCTGTACGCCACCTCCCTCTGGTATGTGAGCACCGCTAGCTCGAAGGGCACCTCGTCTAGCAGCCTGAAGGTAACCCGCGTCGAAATGTTATACGGGAGGTTCGACACTACCTTGTTGGCCGCTGGCAGCCCGACCTTGAGCGCGTCGCCGTGAACTATCCTGACGTTGTCGAAGCCCCTCAGGACCTCCCTCAGGGCCCTAACTAGCCTGCCGTCCACCTCCACAGTCACGACCTCGCCGGCCCTCTCGGCCACCTCGCGGGTGAGGAACCCCAGCCCGCCCCCGATCTCCAGGACTAAGTCACGCTCGCTCAGGTGAGCGCTGTCGACTATCCTCTCGATGGCCCCCTCGTCTACGAGGAACGTCTGGCCGAGCCTCCTGCTGGGCCTCACCCCGTACTTCCTCAGGAGGTAGATCGCGTAGTCCCTCAGGCTGCGGCTCAGCGTCGCACCCGACCGCAACAGGTGCCCACTGAATATAAGGGTTTGCGCCGAGAGTCCGAGGGGGGCTCGCTTGGAGTACGACCTGGAGCTCGACAGGGTCAGGAAGCAGGTCGAGTCCCTAGGGGCTAGGAGGGTGCTGCTCCAGCTGCCGGACGGGCTCAAGGGCCTGCGCTGGCGCGTGGTTGACGAGCTCGAGGAGTGCGGGGTGGAGGTCATAGTTGACGGCGGCCACGCGTGGGGCGTGTGCGACCTGGCGCTCGAGAGGGCTAGGCTGCTCGGCGCAGACGCCTTGATCCACTACGGCCACCTAGACGCTAAGCGCCCGCTGAAGCTCGGCGGGGTGAGTGTGGTGATGGCCCCAGCGCGCTACAGGTGGGAGTCGCCCGAGGCCGCGCTGGAGCGGTTAGCTGACGCGCTGGCTCAGTTCGGAGCCATCGCTCTCTCTTCCTCCGTGCAGCACTCTGACGACCTCCTCCTCGTAGCGAGGTTCTTGAGGGAGCGCGGGCACACGGTCTACATCGGCAGGTCGCCCCTCCCTCACTTCAGGGCTGGCCAGGTGGTCGGCTGTGACGTGGCAGCGGCCTCGTCCGTGAGCGCCTACGTCGACGCCCACGTCTGCGTGTCCGGGGGCGTATTCCACGCTGTGGGGGTGGCGATAGCTACGGGGAAGCCCACGATAGCGCTCGACCCCTACAGGGGGGTTGTGGAGCGAGAGAGGGTGGAGGAGTTCGTGAGGCGCCTGCTTGCTAGGAAGCTTCGTGACCTCTCTGAGGCAGCAGAGGCGCGCGCCTTCGCCGTGATCGCCTCGGCGAAGCCGGGCCAGTGCAGGCTAGACCTAGCCCTGAGGGCTGTGAGCGAGCTCAGGAGGGCTGGCAGGAGGGCCGAGCTGGTAGTGCTGGATGAGGTCACGCGGGACGAGCTCCTCAACCTGTCGGGGGTCGACGCGCTCGTCAATACTGCGTGCCCGAGGCTGGGGCTCGACGACCTCGAGCTCTTCGAGGACTTCACAGTGGTGAACATCGGTGAGCTCAGGTATGTCATCTCAGGTAGGCTGGAGGAGTACGATCTGGGGAGCGCGCTCGCGTGGCGCATGAATCCAGGGTTTGTTAGCGAGCTGGCTGGCGGAGGAGCCCCGAGAAGGCCGGCGGGGGTAAGGAGGTGATCGGTGTCCAACGCGCGGTGAGTCCCACCGCTGCTCATCCGACGCCCGCCGGGCCTGTCGCAGCGGGCTCCCCCTTTTAGGAAGGCCCGAGGTGGGTTAAATCCGTTTCTGTCAAACAACGCTTAAATAGCGCGTGGGAGTCGTAGAGGCGAGGTGGAGTTGATGTGCAAGCCTAAGAGGCTCATAGTCGTCACGGCGAGCTACGACCCCCTCAGGCGCAAGGTCATGAGGGTCGTGAATAAGGTGGCCTCTGAGAGGGGGCTGGAGGTCGAGGTGAGGGAGGAGGACTGGGTGTTCCTGGTCAGGCACGGCGAGAAGGACGAGCTGGGGGGAGCCCCCATACCTCAGGTCTTCGTTGAGTGCGAGGACGGGACGATAAGGCACGCCCTGACTAGGATCCCGCTGGACGAGAGGGGCAAGCCTGACCCTCAGGCCGCGGAGAGGGCCATAGTCAGCGCCCTCGGCGGCTGAGCGGGGTCGCGAATGAGGGTTCTTTTCCTAGGCACCTCAGCCGCTGAGTGGTACCCAGCGCCGTGGTGCGACTGCGAGCACTGCTCCGAGGCCAGGCGGCACGGGGCCGAGGATCTGAGGGCCCTCTCATCAGCAGCGATCCTGCCCGACGTCCTGATAGACGTGCCCCCCGACCTGCCGCTCTCAGCTGGCAGGTTCGGCTTCAGCCTGGCGGGCGTGAGGCTGGTACTCGTGACGCACCCGCACGGCGACCACCTAGACCCCAGGATCCTGGCCATGCGCAGGCCTCCCAGCTGGGTGAACGGCTCGCCTATGGGGCCGAGAGTGACCGAGGTCGGAGAGGCCGTCCTGTGCGCCTCTAAGGGCACGATAGAGTACATAGAGGAGAGCCTGCCGATGCCGCCTAGCGAGCTGAGGCTCAGGCTAGTGCCCCTAAAGGCGTTCGAGTGGCGTGAGCCCCTGGAGGGCGTGAGGGTGCTGCCCCTGCCAGCCAATCACATGCGCGACACGGGCCACGCCCTCATCTACGTGGTGGAGAGGGAGGGCAAGAGGATGCTCTACGCCGTGGACACAGGCCCCCTTAGTGGCGAGGCACTTGAGGCGCTGTGCGAGATCAAGCTCGACCTAGTGGTCTGCGAGGCGACCCTAGGCTTCCTGCGCCCCTCCCAGCCCCTCCAGCACATGAGCGTCAGCGACGTCGAGAGTCTCAGGCGGGAGCTGGTGAGTAGGGGCGCGGTCAGCGAGGAGACGCCATTCGTCCTAACTCACGTCTCCCCCCACGGGCTCCCCCCACACCACGTAGCCGCCGAGCGGCTACGCGAGCGGGGTCTCACCCTCGCCCACGACGGGCTAGTGGTGGAGGTGTGAGCGCGGGGCGCGCCATGACCAGGAGGCTGGTGAGGCTAGGCGAGCTCAGGCTCCTCGTCACGTGGGAGGGCAGCGCTGAGTCAGTGGTAGGCGACGTCGTCAGGTACGTGGACGAGGTCAACTCCAGGTCCCCCCTGCGTGGGCTAGTCGAGGTCTACGTCTTCGCCGACGCTCGATTGATGGAGTCGCACATCGAGGCGAAGGCCGCTAGCGTGGGGGCGGTGATGGTGGCTGAGGGGATGCTGTCCTACCACGAGGCGTGGACGGGCATCCCGGCGCTGTACTTCTGCCGCGAGGTAGCTGAGGTGCACGGCCTTGGCATGCTCAGAGCGCTTGTGCACCACGAGACGGCCCACGCCCTGCTCCACGGGGCCCTGACCTACTACGCCCTGCCAGCTGGGATTGAGTGGGGCGACCTGAGCGTGGGGGAGGCGTACCTCCTCTTCTCGGGCGTCAAGGACTACGAGGTCTCGCTGGCGCTGCGCGAGATGGGGCTGGGCGAGCACCAGGCGCCGCTGGTGGACTACCACGTCAGGGAGGCCACGCCCGACGTCACGCTGGTCAAGACGATCCTCCAGCTCCTGCCACTCCTAGACTTATTCGAGGGGGCTGGGCGCAGGCTCGTGGGGGTGGCTCGCGAGGCAGGGCTCAGCAGCCGCAGCCTAACCACCCTGTCGGAGCTCATGTCGAGCGCTAGGGGGACGCTGGATAGGCTAGCTAAGGCGGTAGAGTGGTACAGGTCGTGCTGGCCCAGGGCTAGGGACTTTAAGTAAACCACTTAACTTGCGCACTCGCCGAGTGGGGCTCGCTTAATCAACGCTAGCATTAACTACAATGCCCTGTTCTTAACGCCCGTGCCGATAATCAGGGAGCTCCTCGAGAAGGGGGGCATGCTGCTCTTCGACGAGAGGAAGAGGAGGGTCGTCGTGGTGACCAAGCACTGGATGAGGTCAGTCACATACGAGGAGTTCCTGTCCGAGCTGAGGGAGGAACTGTTGGCGGTGAGTTGAGGATGAGTTGATCTCGACCTCCTCCTCAGTACTCGAACTCCCAGCTCCACATCCTCTGAGCTAACTTTCCGTCGTAGAGGAACTTGTCCCTCACCCTCTCAGCGTCCCTCACCCTCCTCTGGTGGTCGCGCAGAAACCTACCAACCCTCTCAGCCAGCTCAACCTTGCACTCACCGCAGAGTAGTTCCCCCCTCACGCACCTCTCGTACCTCTCCCTGAGGGCCTCGTCGGACGGCTCGAAGAGTATCTTAAACCACTGGAAGATGCAGCATATCTCCGGCCTCCCTCCCTTCTCCCTCTGCTCCCTGACCGTCGGCTGCCCGCCCGTGAAGGCGTTCATCACCTTCTTGGCGGCGACCTCGGGGGGGTCGCTCAGGAATATGGCGGTCTCAGGCTTGGACGCCGACATCTTGGACTCTATGCCCTCCAGGCCCGGTATGAACTTCGACATGACGCCAGCCGCCTTGTAGTATCCAAGCTTGGGGGCTATGTCGCGCTGGACCCTGAAGTACGGGTCCTGGTCTATGCCGTAGGGTATGAGGCACCTCCTCCTCTCAAACAGCGTCGGCACTATCTGGAGCGCTGGGTAGAAGATCAGGCCTATCGACGTCTCGCCGTCGAAGCCGAAGACGGCCTTGACGAGCGACCAGTTGATCCTCCTGGCCACGACGACAGCGGCCGTGTACAGGTGCCCGATGTACTCCCTATCCCTGAAGATGAACGTCCTGTCCGGGTCGAACCCAAGCGCTATTATGTCTAGTATCGTCCTCTCAACCAGCTCGTCGACGGCGCGCAGATCCGCGGTCTTCTTTGCTAGGTACTTCTCCTCGTCGGGCACCATGATGTAAGCGTTGACCCTGAACCGCTCCTGGAACCACTGAGTCAGGATGAAGGGCACCGCGTGCCCCAGGTGCATGGCGCTCCTGCTGGGCGCTATGCCTGTGTAGAGGAAGAAGCCCCTGCCCTCTACGTAGTCCCTGAGGACGGCGTCTAGGTCCCTGTGGGCGTAGAACACTCTCCGTGAGAGGAGCGCGTGCAGGTTCCCCGCCGCCTCGCGCATGAGGGAGAGGAGCTCGTCGGTTATCTCGTACGCTCCGAACTCCTCGAGGAGCTTCCTGTAGTCGACTACGCCCTCGACTTCCCACGGCGTGACGCGGAAGCTCGACATGCTACCACCAGCTCGGCGTAATAATTGCCGTGCGCTGGGGTAATAAACCTGACAGCCTCAGCGCAGCGAGAGCACGCGGTCCATGACTGACGACAGGTATTCGAGCGCGGCCTCGAGCCCCACCTCCGGCAGCCCGACCTCGGCCGTCACGTAGCCACCGTAACCAATCCTCCTCAGCTCCCTAACCACAGTGGGCCAGTCGACGTCCCCGAGTGGTGGCATGACGGGGACCGCCGACACCCCCATCAGCTTCATGTCCTTGAAGTGGACTGCGAGCACCCTCTCGCGGAGGCACGAGACCCAGTGCTCGGGGTACCCGAAGGGGATCACATTGCCGACGTCCAGGTAGGCCCCGACGACCTCGTCGCCCACTATCGAGTTGACCTCGTCGATGAACCTGACCATCTCGAGCGGCGTGAAGATGAACCTGTTCCAGACGTTCTCCACGGCGATGCGCACTCCTGCCTCTCCGGCTAACCTAGCGATCTCAGCCACCGAGTCCAGGGACAGCCTCCACGCTACGTCGTAAGGCACCTCCTTAGTGACCACTGCGGGCACTATGAGGACCACGTCAGCGCCCAGCACGGAGGCGAGCTTCACGGCTCTCTTGGCGGCTCGCACTCCAGTCCTCCTGACGCTATCGTCTGGGCTGCTCAGGGGGTACTTCCACTGGAGGCCGCCGACCACGCTGCAGACCTCAAGCCCCAGCAGCTCAGCCTCGCGCTTGATCTTGGCGGCGTCAGCCTCGGAGGTGCGGGGCGAGAACTCGCCCTCTTCCCTCATCCTCAGCTCCACGCCCTCGAAGCCAGCCAGCGACGCCAGCTCCATGATCCTGCGTAGCGGCACACTGCGCGGGAACGATATCTGCGACACTCCCTTCCTCATGGTCTCAGTTAGCCCCTAGCGATATTAAAGCGCTGCCACCCTCACCTGGAGAGCCTCCTGACCTTCTCGATCGCCTCGAGGACCGCTATCATGGCCCTCACTACGTCGTAGACCTCGTCGACGTCGCTAGCGTCCCTCAGCATCCTGTTGAGCTCGCTGAGCTTCGCCGTCAGCGTCTCCTCGACACTTCCTATGGTCAACTTGGCTATCAGCCCCCTCTCCTCGACCTCATCCTTGACGATGTACACCCTCCGCTCGCACTTTGGGCACACGATCTCGCCTGACCTCAGCTTGACGAGCGGCGTCTTGCACACGGGGCACGCCTCCTGGAGCATTGAGGCGCCAGCCCTGATGAGGTCGGCCATCCTCTTGACCACTTCATCGTCGGACGACATGGCCACCGCTGGGAATATAACGCCTCTCCTTGATAATTATTGCTGGGCATGGGAGAGGACTGGCTCAAGAACAGGGGGGTCATCGAGAGGGTCGAGAGGTGCCCCGTCTGCGGCTCTAGCAGCTTGGTAGTCAGGGAGCTCGAGTACGAGGCGCCTTACCTCGGGCGGCTGTTCCTCTGCTCTGCCAAGTGCGCCAAGTGCGGTTACTCCACGAGGAGGACGTTCACGCTTGAGGACAGGCCACCCCGCCGCGTCGAGTACTTAGTGGAGGACGAGGAGGACCTCAAGGCCAGGGTGGTGAGGTCTGAGAGCGCTAGGGTCGAGATCCCCGAGCTGGGAGCGGTCATAGAGCCCGGCCCAGCGGCGGAGGCCGTGATAACGAGCGTTGAGGGCGTGCTCGACAGGGTGAGGGAGGCGCTGGAGTCCATGGTGAGCTGGGCCGAGACCCCCGAGGAGCTTGAGGCTGGGAGGGAGGCGCTCAGGAGGCTCGAGGAGGCGCTCGAGGGCAGGCGCAAGGTCACGCTAGTGATCGAGGACCCCAGGGGGCTTAGCGCGATAGTCCCTCCCCCTGGGAGGGAGGGCAAGCTTAAAATTAAGGAGCTGCGACATCTACAGGGGGTCTAGATGTCGGCTCGCAGGAGGAGGAGGCGCGAGGAGGCCCCCCCGCCCCTCTCAGGGGCAGGCCTGGTCCGGTTCTTCGAAGAGGAGATAAGGGGCATCAAGATACACCCGACCTACGTGGTCACGGCGGCGACCGTGCTCATAGCGCTGGTGCTGCTGGCCCACCTCGGCGTTATACCCTAGAGCAGCGCCTGGCTGCCGCGCCCTCCCTGACGCCCCTGACTATCTCACCTATGACCTCTCTGACGTTGCTAGCCTCCTCCACGACGGTCCCCGTCACCACCACGTCGGCGCCAGCCTCCGCGGCCCTCCTGGCCAGCTCGTAGCTCCTTATCCCCCCACCGACCACTATCGGCACGCTGACCGCTCTCCTCACGGCCCTTATGACCTCGGGCGGGACGGGAGCGCCGCCCGAG
>CAZCFI010000055.1:0-12400 GCA_964497915.1 uncultured Thermoproteales archaeon | reverse complement strand
GCTGGCCATGGCCGACGGGGGCAGGGTGGGGGTGATGAGGAGGGCTAGGCCGGGCGAGCCCACGGACAAGCCCGGCGGCTACTACCACGGCTACTTCCTCGAGAGGGGGATGAGGGAGGTGAGGGTTCTGGTGAGGGACCCCATATTCGAGGGGCTGCCCGACGTGATGGTCGTCGACGAGGGGCACTTCTGCGAGGTCAAGGAGCTGCCGCCCGGCTTCGTGGTGCTGGCGTCGAACGACGCCTGCAGAGTGCAAGCGATGAGGCACGGGGAGCTCCCGATATACGGCGTCCAGTTCCACCCGCACGTCTACGACGAGGGGCGCCCGCACGGCAGGCTCGTGCTGGAGAACTTCTTCAGGATAGCCAGGAGGTACTCTGAGAGCTAGGGCCGCGAGCTAACTCCCGCCCCCTCCAGCTGAGGCTGCCCTTAGGGCAGCTGCTAGCCCTTAAGCCCAGCGACTGGAGTGCGACGTGAGCTACGAGTCAGAAAAGTTTATATGTAACACATGTAATACATGTAGTCGGTGGGAATGTGTCGGAGGAGAGGAGGGGCGGGGAGGAGAAGAGGGTGACGTCGATCAGGGGCATAGACAGGGACCTGTACGAGAGGGCGTGCGTCCTGGCGAGGGAGACGGGCAGGACGGTGGGCGAGATCGTCAACGAGGCACTGAAGATGCTGCTGGCGGCGGCCGAGGTCTCGTCTAAGGGCGTGCTCGGCGTCGCCAGGGGGTTCATCGAGGGCGTGAGGGAGAGCGGGGCGCCAGCCACGGTCGTCGGCGGCGTGGACGAGCTCACGGTGACGGCTCAGGACCTCGAGGAGGTCGACGCCGTGGTCTTCAGGGGCATCAAGAGGCTCGCATTCTCGCCGGACGTCCCCTACGAGCTCTTCGACAAGAAGGTGAAGGGGATAGTCCTCTGCGACGAGGTCACCATCCCGGAGGGCTACCCGAAGCTCAAGGTCCTCAACAAGTGCAGGATGGTCAAGAGGCTGGTCAAGCGCTGAGCCCCACGCTTTATTAAGGCGCACTCCCCTTTCTCACACGGCATGGCTGAGGACGTTGAGGCGCTGCTGAGGGGCGAGTCCGAGCTCAGGGAGCTGAGGCGCAGGATGGCTGACTGGCGCAGGATAGAGGAGCTGCCGCCGAGGCTGAGGGCGGCGGTGAAGTACTACGTGGAGGTGGGCGACCTCTACGTGGCGTCGAGGATAGCTGGCCTCAGGGTCCACGAGATGAGGCAGCTGCTCCTGAGGGTGGGTGTCCCCATTGCTCCGTAGGGCCATCGCCGACACCTGCTTCCTGATAGACTGGTCGTACTACAGCGGGAGGGACCTGCTATTCAGGCTCTTCGACGTCGTCTACGTTACCGAGTCCGTGCTCGACGAGGTGGGGTACGACCCGACGATAACGTGGGTCTCCGAGAGGCTGGCTGACGGGCGGATGGCCCTCCTCACCGAGAGCCCCCAGGCGTCGAGCGAGGCCTACAGGCTGATGGCCCTCAGCAGGCTCGAGCCCCGCATGAGGGACCTCGACTACCCCGAGGCCGTCTGCCTGGCGCTGGCGAGGGCGCTGGGGGCAGTGGTTCTGACCGAGAACAGGGCGGCCGTGCTCGCCCCCAGGCTGATCGAGGAGTGCCGCGGCGTCACGGTCTGGAGGTCGCTCGAGGTCGTACGCGAGCTCATCCTGCGCGGGCACATAGCCTGCGAGCCCACGAGGGATGCCGTCGCGAGGGTCTTCAGGGAGTACATGGAGGAGACGAGGCACTTATTTTCGAGCTCCGAGCTTAGCAGGGTGGTGGAGTCGGTGGTCGCATGTCTGAGGAGGAGTGGGAGGCAGAGGCGAGGGAGCTGAGGCGCAGGATGGCTGACTGGCGCAGGATAGAGGAGCTGCCGCCGAGGCTGAGGGCGGCGGTGAAGTACTACATCGAGACAGGGCGAATCAGGGCGTCCTCGAGGCTGGCTGGCCTGCCCCTAGCTGAGTTCAGGGAGGTGCTCAGGAGGGTAGGGGTTCCCGTGGTCTCGTGACCCCCGCTCCCACACGAGGAGCTTCTCGCCCCCGAGGTGCTGGGCGTACACCTCCCTGCCCAGCTTGACCAGCCTACCCCTGACTACCCTCGCCTCGACCTTGGGCGCCACGGCCTTGGCGACGTAGACCCTCTCGTAGCCAGCCTCCTCGGCGTACCTCGCGACCACCGACAGCGAGTACAGCTTGATGTCCTCGTGGAGCTGCCTGTACTTGCCGCCAGCCAGCCCGATGTAGTCCACGTGCAGCACGAGCGCGCCGTCCTCGTCCCTGCACGCGAATGCCTTGACGTGCCCGATGGGCCTCCCGTTGACGTACACCCTGAAGAACAGGGTGTGGGGGTCGAGGATGTACTCGTGCATCGCCCTCCTCCCGTCCAGGGCTATGCAGGTCCCGGCGTAGAAGCCGAGCAGCAGATCGTCCGCCGACCTCTCCCACAGCCTGAAGACCACGTCCCTAGTTGGAGTGGGCATGAGCCCAGCTAGCTCGCGCCTGTCCACCCTGGCGAGCTCGGAGGCGCGGACCACCGCCCCCACCAGCCTCGACACGAGGGACGGGTCGGGCCTCAGGTAGCTGACCCTGCCCCTGAGCGCCAGCAGCTCGGCCTCGAGCTCCCTCAGGGCTCTGCTAGCCCTCCGCCCCCTGGCCCTGCTCCTGAGCCACTCGACCACCCTGAGGAGCTCGCTGGCCAGGTCCTCGCCGTACCTGAGCACGTCGAGCCCGGCCCTAACCTCGAAGCGACCGGCCTTGGGCTTGGGGGCGACCATGACCCAGTACAGCTCCTCGAGCGAGTAGTTGCGCAGCCCCCTCACCAGGAGCGAGACCTGTCGCTCGCTCAGCCCAGCCCACGGCCCCCTCCCGACCTCGACCTCGCCTGGGCTGACGGATAGGCACTCCTCCACCTCCCCCCTCAGGCTGGGGTCGACGCGCCCCCTGGCCTCCACCGACACCTCCCTGCCGAGCAGCCTCGGGAACTTGAGGCTGATCTCGACCTCGTGACTGGACGCCTCGCCCTCGCCTCCACCCGCGGCTAGCTCGGCCACCCTGCTGGTCACCACCCTCACGTCCCCCAGCGACTTGGCGACGTAGAGGAGGAGGTCTAGGAATCCCACTGGCACGTAGGACTTCAGGAACGGCGCGAGGGACGGGTCGCCGCGCAGCTCCTCGTAAAGCAGCAGTGGCCCGCGGCTCCTGCTCTCAGCCTTGAGCACGAGGGACCTGCGGACGTAGGCCGAGCCCCAGGAGTCCTCGAGCCTCCTGGCCAGGGCGTACGCGCAGAGCAGCCTCTCGTAGTGGCTCAGCCTGCGGTCCAGGCGAACCTTGAAGCTGACCCCGTCGACCGGCATCCCCCTGCTAGAGTGCCCCGCGCCCCCTCATATCTTGTCATGGAGCTGGCAGCGCCAAGGTATATAGGGGCGAGCGTCCAACGGGAGGGCGTGGAGCTCCTAGAGCTAATAAAGAGCAGGAGGAGCGTGAGGAGCTTTAGGCCAGACCCAGTCCCGCGCGAGGACTTACTCAAGATGCTCGAGGCCGCCAGGTGGGCGCCCTCAGCTGGCAACTGCCAGCCGTGGGAGTTCGTGGTCGTCACGAGAGAGGATACCAAGCGGAGGCTGGCCATGGCGGCCCTGGGCCAGTCCTTCATAGCTGAGGCGCCAGTCGTGGTGGTCGTGTGCGCCAACATCCCCAGGACGGCGTGGAGGTACGGGGAGCGGGGGGCGACGCTGTACGCGATCCAGGACACCGCAGCCGCCACCCAGAACCTGCTGCTGCTGGCCCACTCGATGGGCTACGGGGCCTGCTGGGTCGGGGCGTTCGACGAGGACGAGGTTAGGAGAATACTTAAGATCCCGAGGGAGGTGAGGCCCGTGGCGATAGTGCCCATAGGCAGGCCAGCTGAGGTGCCCACGCCGCCCCCCAGGATCCCGCTGGGGAGGCTGATCCACTGGGAGTCCTACTGAGGCCTGAGCAGGGCCACGTTCTCGCCGACGCCGACCCCCAGCGAGCGGGCCACGGGCTCGCACTTAGCCCTCAGCAGGAAGGCCACGGGCCTGCCCAGCTCCAGCTCTGACAGAGTCTCGTAGTGGGCCATCCCCTTAGCCACCACGAGGTCCGACTCGCGCAGCACTTCCTCGACGCGCTCCGAGTAGGTCCCGGGGATGAGGCTCGAGAAGTCCGACTCCGTGCTCACCAGCTCCGCCACCTCGTCGAGCCCGACCCTGAGCGCGTCGCTGACCGTGACGTCGTTCTGGTAGGCTCCCCCCTTGACCACCGCGTAGACCTTGAGGCCCCAGCTCCTGAGCTCTGCTATGAGGAGCTTGTCCAGTATGGACTCGCCGCAGTTGTCGAGCAGGTAAGCGACCGCCCTCGCCCGCCTGAGCGCCCTGTAGATCTCCTCGGTGTCGTCCACAGCGAGCTCGTCCCGCAGCACTAGCTCGCTCAGCTCAGCGGCGTCGAACGTGTACGAGGCGATGCCGGGGTCTATCGAGTTCGCGTTTATCGAGGCCACCACGAGGGCCCTGAACCTCTCGTAGCCGCTCAGCCCCTCGACTCGCCCCTCCACGAGCTCAGCCACCCTGCGCGCCACCTCCTCGCTCCGCAGCTTGTAGCTGAGGTAGGGGTCGTCGCTCCCCACTAGCTCCTTGACCCTCCTGAACGCCAGGCTCGCGACGTAGGTGATTATCTCCCTAGGCCTGGGCCTCACGACCTCGGCCACGTACTGGATCAGGTCGCAGGCAGCCAGCGTCTTCGCCTCGTCGGGCAGGCCAGACTCAAGTACCTCCCTCAGCCTCACGTCCAGTATGCACTTGAGGCAGCTCGAGCTGAGCCTCAAGGCGCAGCCCCCTCAGGGTGCGTCGGGGGCCTACTTAAGCTTTGCGCCCCGCCCCCAGGCCTATGAGCTCCCTCTTCCTGCGCAGGTAGTAGAGGTAGTGCGAGTAGGGGACGTCGGCTGGCACCCTGTGGTCGACGTGGGGCACGTAGCCGCCCTCCTCGACGAGTCCCCTGACCCTCTCCAGCTCCCTGTCGATGTACTTGGGACCCTTGATGAGGGCCCTCTTGTCTATGCCGCCCATGAAGAGCGCCTCCCTGCCGTACTTCTCCCTCAGCCGCACCGGGTCTGAGCCAGCCGCTATCTCGCACGGGAAGAAGCAGTTAACGCCGCCTTCGAGCCACAGCGGCACCAGCGCGTCTATGTTGCCGTCGCTGTCGACTATCAGGACTCGCACGCCGTGCGACCTCAGGAGGTCGCAGACCCTCTTATAGCACGGCAGGATGAACTCCCTGAAGAGCCTAGGGGATATGAGGGGGCCGCCCCTCCAGCACATGTCCTCCCAGAACGACGCGAAGTCGAGCCTGACCTCCCTGACGGCCCTCTCGATGGCCCTGAGTATCATCTCCGTCCTGAACTCCATCATGTCCCTGACGAGCTCCGGCTCCCTGTAGAAGGCCTTGCAGAGGCCCTCGAGCCCCATCAGGTTGCGGGCCCAGCCGAAGAAGCCCCCGGCGTCGACCCCGAGCGGGTAGTCCCTGCGCTCGTACTCCTCCTTGAGCCGCTCCCAGTCCTCGGGGTACTCTATCCCGTCTAGGTCGTACCTGTCCTTGTACTCCTGCCACGAGTCCCAGTCCTTGACCGGGAAGTCCACGTACTTGGGTATGGAGACGCCGCTGCCGCTCTTGAAGACCACCTTGACCACGCCGCTCTCGTCCCTCACCACCATGGTCCTCTCGTCCTCCCTGAGCACCTTGTACTCGAACGGCCTGAAGGGTATCCTGATGGGCACCTTGTGCCAGTACCAGGCCTCGAAGCCGAAGTAGAGGTCGGCCTTGTAGTTGTCGGTGACCCACCTGGGGAGCCCCTCGGAGTGCCACCTCCTCAGCGTCTCCTCCCAGTAGCCGAACTCGACGTCGGGGACGTGGTCGACCTCCCTGTAGGAGAAGACGTTGAGGAACCTCTCCCTCTCGGTCAGCTCGAGGTCGGGGTTGATGATGCCCCTCCTCACGGCAGGCCAGTGAGCGCGTGAGTTATTTATGGTTTCGTAGCGCTAGCCGCACGCCATATATGCCAGCTGCCCCCACGCTACTCTGGGGGCTGGTCGGCGTGGCCCGCTTCGGGCCAGACGTCAGGGCGCTCATGAGGAAGCTTCTAGAGGGCTACCCCAGGTACTTCTCGTACGACGTCCTGAACTCCGAGGGGAGGAAGGTCTTCGAGGAGATGGCCAGGATGCTCGTGCACGAGCACCCAGAGTACAAGCCGATGATTAAAAGGGTGAGGAGGAGGCCGACTCTGGACAACGTGCTGAAGGTGGCCAGGCTCGTGCTGGGGGAGGAGGCTGAGCGCATAGTCCACGAGGCCGTCCAGGGGCCGCACCATGAGTACTTACACTGGTGAGTGACATCCCTCAGGCGGGCCCTGAGGGGCTCTGCGCTCAGCTGAGCCCGCTATATCCTCGTCCACTCGACTGGCTGGGGCTGGGTGTACCGCTCCAAGTGGAGCATGGGGTCTTCCTCCGTGCGCTCCCTGACCCACTCGTCTAGGAGTGACCTTAGCTCCTCCAGCACGTCCCTTCGCTCGTCAGCGAGGTTGATGACCTCCATGGGGTCGTCCCTTATGTTGTAGAGCTCGTAGCCCACGTTCCCCTCGACCTTCACCCTCTCCATGATCGTCTTTATTGGGCGTGGGTGGGGCCAGCGCGGCTCGGGGAACACCTCGCGGATCACCCTGAGCTCGGGCTCGTAGTGGACTATCAGCTTCCACTCGCCCTTGACTATGCACCTCTCCCCCCAGGTCTCGCATACGACGAAGTCCCTGCGCACTCTGCCCCTGATGACGTCGGTGAGGTCGACCCCGTCGAACTCGTAGCTCGCCCTGACCCCCGCCAGGCTCAGTATCGTGGGCACGATGTCGACCTGCTGCACGTAGCCCTTGACCCTGAGGCCGCTGGGCAGCTCCTTGGGGCACCTGAGTATAAGAGGCACCCTCACCACGGACTCGTGCAGGCCAGCGTGGCCCCATATCCCGTGCTGCCCGAGCTGCTCCCCGTGGTCGGAGGTGACCACTATCAGCGTCTCGTCCAGCACGCCCTCGTCCTTGAGCGCCTCGACGACCTCCGCGACCGCGCTGTCGACGTAGAGTATCTCCCCGTCGTACAGGTCTATCGACCTCTCCTCGTCGCCCTCGACTATCTCGTCCACCTTCCCCCAGCCTGGGACGTACTCGTAGCCGGCTGGGGCCCTGAGCACCCTGAGGCTGGAGTAGTCGCCCCTCTCGTGCGTGAAGACTTTCCTGTAGCCCTCGGGCTGGTTGTAGGGCGTGTGGGGGTCCCAGTAGTGTATGAACAGGAAGAACCTCTCGTAGCTGTGCTGCCTTATCCAGGGCAGGACCTTCTTGTTGACCTCTGCGGCGGTCACGTGGTGGTGGACCCACCTTGAGGTCTTGGTCGGGTTCATGTAGTACTCGTAGCCCCTGACGAAGTGCTTCATGTGCGACCTGAAGTTTATCAGGTTGTCGACAGCGGCGGTGACGTAGCCAGCGTCCCACATCATCTCCGCGATCACGGGTATGTCGTCGTCCAGCTGGTAGGCGTTCGGGACGTCGTAGGGCGTGATGTAGTACCTGTGCCTGACCGGGTATAGGCCGGTGACTATGCTGGTGAAGCCCGGCCCCGTCGCTATGCCAGCCGCGTAGGAGTCCTCGAACAGGACGCCCTCCCTAGCGAGCCTGTCGATCGTGGGGCTGGTCTCCCTGAAGTAGCCGTAGCAGCTCAGGTGGTCGGACCTGAGGGTGTCTATGACTATCAGGACTACGTTCACGCGCGCACCCCCAGCCCACGTTCGCCTCTCCGACAGATAAGCCTTGGGCCGCTCATGGAAGCACCTTGTCAGGGTTGAGTATGTTGTTCGGGTCGAAGATCCTCTTTATCGCGCGCATTATCTCCAGCTCCTTGGGGCTCAGGCGCATGGCCAGGTACCTCTTCCTTATGGCGCCCACTCCGTGCTCCCCGGTGATGGTGCCGCCGAGCTCCACGGCCGCCTTGTATATCTCCCAGCGGACCCTGTCGTAGTCCCCCGGGCCCCACCCCTCGACCCTCACCAGGTGGGGGTGCAGGTTCCCGTCGCCGACGTGGCCGTAGACCGGGATTCTTATCCCGTGCCTGGCCGCCACCTCGTCTATCCTGTCCATGAGGTCGCCGACCGCCGCTGGCGGCACCGAGACGTCCAGTATGTCCACGGTGTCGGGCTTGAGGGCGACGTATATGTTACTTCTTATTTTAAGTATCTCGTCCTGCTCCCTCCTTGTCTCAGCCACTAGGGGCTCCATGCCCCCCGCCCTGCTGCAGACCTCAGCGACCCTCTCGCACTCGGCGTACAGGGCCTCCTCCGTCGGCTCTGAGAGTATGACTATCAGGTAGGCGCTCCCCTCCTCGCAGGGCCACGAGAGGCCCAGGTGCCTCGCCGAGAGCTCGACCAGGTCCCTCTCAACGTACTCCAGGGCCAGGGGCAGGACGCCGCTCTGGAGTATGGCTGGCGACGCCCTGACCGCCTCCCGCCTGCTGTTGAAGGGGATTATCAGCGTGAGGGTGGACTCCCACCTGGGGTACAGCCTCAGCACCACCTTGGTTATGACGCCCAGCGTCCCCTCGCTGCCTATGAAGAGCTGCATCAAGTCGTACCCCGCGTTGTCCTTGACCAGCTTGCCACCCAGCCTCAGCACGTCGCCCGTCGCTAGCACGACCTCGAGCCCCCTCACGTAGTTCCGCATGACCCCCGTCCTGACGGCCCTGGCACCGCCAGCGTTGCACGCCACCAGGCCCCCGACGTGAGCCCCCTCATCGCCTGGGTGAGCTGGGAAGAACAGCCCCGCCTTCTCCGCCCCCTCTATCAGCTTGCCCAGGGTGACTCCCGCCTCAGCCACCGCCACTAAGTTCTCCCTGTCGATCTCCATCCTATCCATCCTCTCGAGCGATAGGACTATCCCGCCCATGGTCGGCACGCAGCCGCCGACGAGCCCCGTCCCGCCGCCCCTCGGGTACACCGGCACTCTGTACTCGTTCGCCACCCTGAGGACCCCTGAGACCTCCTCAGTGCTCGCTGGCTTGACCAGGACCACGTCCTCTGAGGGCGCTGGTCTCACGGGCTCAGCCGTCTCGTCCACTAGGTACCTGCTGATGGCCGCTGGGTCCGTCACGACCCACTCGTCGCCCACAACGCTGGCTAGCTCCCTTAGCACGCGCTCGCTTAAGGCTCGCTCTCCTCCTGAGCTCATCAATCAACCTCGGGACGACCTCATATAAGTCGCCAATTATGCCGTAGTCGGCGTGCCTGAAGATCGGCGCCGACGGGTCAGAGTTTATCGCCACTACGACCTCGGAGTACCTCATGCCAGCGAGGTGCTGGGGCGAGCCCGAGATGCCGCAGGCGATGTAGAGGCGGGGCCTAACGACGTTCCCGCTGAAGCCCACCTGGTGGTCCCTGGACAGCCACCCCTCGTCCACCAGGGGCTTGCTGCAGCCCACGACTCCCCCCAAGAGCTCAGCGAGCTCCTCGATCATCCTCAGGTCCTCGGGGCTCCTCAGCCCCCTGCCGCAGGCCACCACGACGTCGGCGTCTGAGACCCTGACCTCCTTGTCCCTCACCTTGCCCAGGACCCTGAGGCCCGTATCGCCGATGTCGACCGCCTCGACCTCCACCACCTCCCCGCGCCTGCTCGGGTCCCGCTCGAGCGCTCTCATCACCCTGTACCTCACCGTCGCCATCACCGGCCTCGTCCTGGTCTTGATGCGGGCTATTATGTTGCCAGTGAAGGCTGGCCTGACCTGAACTACGTCGCCCCGCTCGTCGACCAGCACGTCGATGCAGTCGGCAGTGAGCCCAGTCCCTAGGGCCGCGGCCACCCTGGGGGCCAGGGATCTGCCGACGTTGGTGGCGCCGAAGAGGACGAGATCCGGCCTCGTCACCTCGATGACCCTGACCAGGTTGGCCTTGTACCTGACTGGGTCGAAGTGCCTCAGGGAGGGGTGGTCGACGACAAAGACCCTGTCGGCCCCGCGGTAGATGAGCTCGCTGGCCAACCTCCTCACGCCGAACCCCATGAGCGCACAGGAGAGCTCGCGGCCGAGCGCGTCAGCGACCTCCCTGCCCTTGCCCAGCAGCTCGAAGGTCACCGGGTGAACCTCGCCCTCGTACTGCTCGGCCACCACCATGACGCCCCCGCAGCTGTCACCCAAGCCTGAGCACCCCCTCCCTCTCCAGCGCGTCGACGAGCCTGGGCACCGCGTCGGCGCCCCTGAATACGAGGCCCCTCCTGCCCCCCTCCCTGGGGAACTCGATCCCGCAGACCGCAGTGGGCGAGCCAGCCGCGCCGAACCTCGACTGGTCGCACAGGGCAGCCAGCTCGTCAGCGCCCCACACCTCCACCCTGGCCCTCCTCGCCCTGAGCTTGTCGCGCAGCGTCGGCAGCCTCGGCCTATTGACGTCCTTCGTCACGGATATCAGGGCTGGTAGCCTGAGCTCGATCAGGTAGTAGGCGGGGCCAAGGTCGGCGACCACGACCAGCCTCTCCTCGTCCACGTGCCTTATCTCGGACACGTACGAGGCGTGGGGCAGCCCTAAGTGCTCAGCTAGCTCGGGGCCGACCTGCCCCGTGTCGCCGTCGACTGACTTCTCGCCGCATATTATCAGGTCGAACTCGCCGAGCCTCCTAATGGCGCAGGCCAGCGTGTAGGACGTGGCCAGCGTGTCGGCGCCAGCGAACCTATCGTCCGTGAGCAGCACGGCCCTGTCAGCGCCCCTGGAGAGAGCGTCGCGGAGGGCGGCCTCCGCCTGAGGGGGGCCCATGCTAATGACGGTCACCACGCCGCCCAGCCGCTCCTTTATCTGCACCGCTGCCTCCAGGGCGTGGAGGTCGAACGGGTTCATCTCGCCGGGCGCCGAGCTCCTGTCTATCCTCCCCCGCTCGACGTCGAACCTGACCCTCTCTATGTCGGGGACGTACTTCACGGGGACTACCACGTTGAGCCCCATTCGAACCACCGAGCTGGCTACGGCAGCGGCAGCCTGACTGGCCGCCCGGCCGTCATGGAGAGGTACGCTGCCTCCACCACCTCTTGGGCCTTGTAGCCGTCCTCGGCGGTGGCCCTCGGCGCCCCCCCGCCCTCGACCCACTTGACGAAGTCTCTGAGCTCCAGCAGGTAGGGGCTCTCAGCCCACCCGAGCTCCTCCTCGACGACCTCGCCGCTCGAGTACGCCGCCCTGACGCGCTGCCTCGCTGCGTCGAAGCTCACGGTTGCCCTGTCGCACACCAAGATTCCCGACCTGTCGCGCACCCTGCACACTAGGCTCCCCACGATGCTCCCTATGGCGCCAGACTCGAATCTCAGGAGGTAGACTGCGTCGTCCTCGTAGTCCACAACGGTCGTCCCACCCCTCACCCCATAGGCGAAGACCTCGGCTACGTCGCCGCACAGGTACCTGGCTATGTCGACCTCGTGCACCAGCTGCTCAGCTAGGCCGGTGTTCAGCCTGCGCAGGGCCCGCCACGGCGACCTCTCAACGTGGCGAACCCAGTGCGACACGTCCGTCAGGTGCAGCAGTATCGGCTTGCCGAGCTCGCC
Source organism: uncultured Thermoproteales archaeon (assembly GCA_964497915.1). Taxonomy (GTDB): domain Archaea; phylum Thermoproteota; class Thermoprotei; order Thermofilales; family CAYSTQ01; genus CAZCFI01. Next base: position 772 of record CAZCFI010000055.1, on the reverse strand, counting down.
TCTGCTGAGCTTCCTCCTCAGCAGCTCGTAGACGGGCCAGTACCTCAGCACGAACCCCACCATTAGCTTTATGCCGGATCCTCTGACGAGCTCGAGGATGCGCCTAGCTGTCGCCAGGTCGCTCGCGAGGGGCTTCTCGCAGAAGACGTGCTTGCCGTGCTCAGCCGCCACCCGCACGGGCCCCAGCCTCACGAAGGGCGGCGTCGCGAGCACCACAGCGTCCACGTCACCTGAGGCTATGGCCGCTGAGTAGTCAGTCGTGTACTCACACTTGAGCCTCCTAGCCACGCTCCTCGCCACGTCCTCCCTGACGTCGCAGACGCAAGCCACCTCGGCTTCAGGGAGCTTGGGGATGACCTCGGTGGCGTAGTGCCTCCCAATGCCGCCCAGCCCGACCACCGCGAGCCGCAAGCGGCCGTCACCCGGGCATCTTCTGGCTTAGCCTCCTCATAACGACTCTCCCCCCGCTCAGGTCCACCACGGCGTATAGGCCCCACGCGAGGGGGCCGGGGTTGACGACTAGAGCGCCGCCCACTCGGTCAACGCCGCGAGACTCGTGCACGTGCCCGCACGCCACCAAGCGCGGCTTCACCTCCTCCACCAGCTCCCTGAGCTCCCCGAGCCCTATGTGGAGCCCAGAGTACGCCACGTCGACCTTAGTGCCGTGCGGCGGGTAGTGGCTAACGACCACTAGCTCCGAGCCGGCGGACGCCAAGGCCTCCCTGACCTCCTCGAGGGCCCCGAGGGGGTCTAGCCCGCCCACCCCCGCTAG
>CAZCFI010000054.1:0-12871 GCA_964497915.1 uncultured Thermoproteales archaeon | reverse complement strand
CGCACACGCTGCAGTACGACACGCCCCGCCCCCTCAGCTCCCTCTCGCCTGGCACTCCCAGCTCCCTCGGGGCCTTGCCGACCGCCAGTATGACGGCCAGCGAGCGGTACGCGGCCCCCCCTGCCGTCCTGACGGCGAACTCACCTCCCTCCCTCTCCACGCTTGTGACCTCGTCGAAGACCACCCGGGCCCCGAACGACACGGCCTGCTCCTGAATCCTCGTAACCAGGTCGAGGCCGCTTATCGACGCGAAGCCCGGGAAGTTCTGGATCTCAGTGGCGGCTAGCGCCTGGCCGCCTAGGTCCACGCTGACCACTAGGGTCCTCAGCCCCAGCCTGCTAGCGTACAGCGCGGCCGTCAGCCCCGCCACCCCTGCCCCCACCACGACCACGTCGTAGCGCTCCGCCATGCGCCCACCGGAGGACATACGCCCCCCACGGATATAAGTCAGGTGGCAGTGGAGTGCTCCGTGAGGCGCGCCATAGTGGTCGGGCACAGGGGGGCGCCAACCCTGGCCCCCGAGAACACCATCCCGTCCTTCAAGAGGGCTGTGGAGCTCGGCGTCGACTTCGTCGAGCTCGACGTGAGGGCGACTAAGGACGGGGCGCTGGTCATCATGCACGACGAGACCGTCGACAGGACGACCAACGGCTCAGGCAGGGTCGCTGAGATGACCCTCAGCGAGGTCAAGGAGCTCGACGCTGGCTCCTGGTTCAGCGAGGAGTGCGCCGGGGTTGAGGTGCCGACGCTAGACGAGGTGTTCTCAGAGCTGGGGGACTCCGTGGGCTACGTCGTCGAGCTCAAGGTGGGCGGCGTAGAGGACGGGGTCGTGAGGCTGGTGAGGGAGCACTCCCTGGCCGACCGCGTCGTGGTCCACTCGTCGCTGTGGAGTAGCGTGGCCAGGGTTAGGAGGCTCGAGCCCCGCTTAGCGGCCATGGTGGACGTCCCCGAGCCGTCGCCGTCCACGCCGGGCGAGGCGCTAGCGCACCTCGCCAACCTAGTTTCGGTCCACGTGTCCAAGCTAGAGGAGTGGTTCGTCGACCTCTGCCGAAGGAGGGGGCTGCTGGTCAACGCGTGGCCCGTGAACGCAGCGGAGGAGTTCGAGCGCTGCGTGGCCTGCGGCGTAGCCTTCGTGACGACGGACCGCCCCCAGCTGATCGTCAAGCTGGCGGAGCGCTCGGCCAGGCGGGCGTGACTCGGCTACTCACGCTCTCCTGATGACAGGGCGCGGCTGCGCTCCAGAGCGGCCCAGTAGGTCTCCGGCGTCCCGACGTCCAGCCACGTCTGGCTCGGGCTTAGCGGGAGGGCCCAGACCTCGAAGCCCCAGTCGATGACTGACTGGATGGCGCCGGTCAGCTCAACCTCCCCCCTCTCGCTGGGCCTCAGCCTCTCCAGCGCCTTGAAGATGAGCGGGTCGAAGGCGTAGACGGGCACGACGGCGAGCCTCGACGGGGGCTCCCTGGGCTTCTCGACTACTCTGCTGACCAGCAGGGCCCTCCCGGATCTAGGCCCCGGCACCACGACGCCGTACAGCTCAGGCCTCTCCACCTCCTTCACGAGGAGCGCTCCGGCGCCGCCCCTCCCCTCGAAGACCTCAGCTAGGGCTGACACGTAGGAGCCCCGGTTGGGCGGGTAGACCAGAGTGTCCCCCGCGTGCACTATGAACGGCTCGGCCCCCACGAACGGCCTCGCCCTCAGCACGGCGTCCCCGAAGCCCCTCGGCTCCGGCTGGTTGACCCAGACCATCGTCGACCCCTCGACCCTCCTGTAGAACTCCTCGAGCTCCCTGGCAGCGTCGAGCTTGCCCCTCTCCCTGAGGTAGTCGACGAAGCCGTAGTCCGGGGTGAAGTGGTCCTCTATCGCCCTCTTGCCCCTGCCCACGACGAAGCAGAACTCCCTCACCCCGGCGTCGAAGAGCTCCTCGAATATCACCTGGAGTATGGGCTTGAGGACGAGCGAGCCGCTGGCCCCCCTGGCGTAGACCGGCACCATCTCCTTGGGTATCTCCTTGGTGGCTGGCAGGAGCCTCGTGCCGAGGCCAGCGGCCGTGATCACCGCCTTGGTTATGGCCACGGGCACCCCCGCAAGTATTTAAGGGCAGCGCCCTTAAATGTGCCGGAGCCGAGGCCGGGTGCTGGGCTTGGAGCTGCTAGTCTCAGCCCCGGGCAGGCTGTGCCTATTCGGGGAGCACATGGACTGGTGTGGCTACTCCGTGATACCGGCGGCCATAGAGATGAGGTCCTTCCTGCTAGCTCGAGCAGCCGACGACGGGCGGGTCGAGGTGAGGTCGTACCCCCCCTTCACCACATTCGACTCGTTCCGAGTGCCGGACTTCAACCCCCTGGAGGGCGGCGACCTGAGGTACGTGCGGGGGGTCGTCAAGGCGGCCCTCATGAGGGGGTACGAGGTCAGGGGGCTGAGGCTGAGGTTCATGAGGGCCAGAGAGGTTGAGGGGGCCCTCGGCAGGTTCGGGTACTCTGACCTCCCCGTCAAGAAGGGGCTGTCGTCAAGCGCTGCCATATGCGTCTGCGTGGCCGGTGCCCTGTACCTGACTTCGGTCGGCTTCCCCGAGGACCTGAGGGATGGGCGCTTCCTAACGGAGATAGCCGACATGGCCTACGTCGGCGAGAGGAAGGTGCTGGGCATCAACTGCGGCCAGATGGACCAGTACGCGGCGGCCTTCGGCGGCCTGCTCTACATAGACTGCAGCGCCGAGCCAGCCAAGGTCCACCCTCTCAGCCCGAGGGTCGAGCTCCCGCTCGTGATAGGCGACACGATGCAGCCCAAGGACACGCCGAGGATCCTGGCGTGGCTTGGGCGTAGGTTTAGGGAGAGGGAGCCCCTCTTCATGGAGGGCCTCAGGAATATAGTCAGGGTCGTGGAGTTGGCGAGGGAGGAGCTTAGCAGGTCCATGCCGCGGAGGGAGAGGATAGGGGAGCTCATGAACGAGAACCAGTACTACCTCAAGCACTACCTGAGGGTCTCCGGCGACTGCCCCATCTCCCCCAACAGGCTCGACGACCTCATCGAGGCGGCCCTCAACGCGGGGGCTCTCGGCGCCAAGCTGAGCGGCTCGGGGGGTGGGGGGTGCATGGTAGCCCTCTGCGAGCCCGGCGACGAAGAGCGGGTGGCCAGGGCGATAGAGAGGGCTGGGGGCAGGGCCTACATCACTAGGGTTGCAGAGAGCGGCTTTAGGGTCGAGAGGGTAAAAATTGACTAGGGTGCGGCCTCAGACTCGAACCACGAACCTGCTGAGGAACTTCTTGGCTAGGAGCAGCCCCTCCTCGTAGCCGAAGTACGGGTCCTCGTGCTCTATGCTGAGGGCGTAGTCGTACTTGTGCTTGGCTAGCACTGAGATGAACGCCGCCCAGTCTAGGTCGCCGAAGCCCGGCAGCCTGTGGGGGCACCAGCCCTTAGACGTTATCCCCAGCTCCCTGACCCTGTCCCAGAGCACCTGGGCGTCCTTGCAGTGGGTGTGGTAGATCCTGTCGCCGAACTCGTCGGCAGCCCTTATTGGGTCTATCATCTGGCATATCAGGTGGGACGGGTCGAACTCCAGGCCCAGGGCCCTCGACGGTATGAGCTCGAACATCCTCCTCCAGATGTCAGGGCGGTAGGCCATGTTGCCCGGGCAGTTCTCTATGGCTATCTTGACGCCCCTGTCCTCAGCGAGCTCGACTATCTTGGGCCACTCCCTCGCGAAGGCGCTAAGGTTCTCCTCGTCGCTGGCACCGGGTATCTTCCCGATCCAGCCCGTGACGACGCCTATCTCAAGCTTGTGGGCCGCGTCTATCAGCCTCATGAAGTACTCCTGGTGCTGTTTGCGCACCGACTCGTCGGGGTGTATCGGGTTGCCGTAGAAGCCGATGGCTGACACGATGACGCTAGAGCTCTTGAGTAGCTCCCTGTACTTCTGCACGTTCGACAGCACCTCGCTAGCCTCGAAGAACTTGCTGCCCGGACGGGTGGCTATGGAGATGCTGTCGAACCCGTGGTCCTCAGCCCACTTGAGGGTCGCCTTGAGGTCCCCGAGCTGGCCGCCCGTGAGGAAGCCTAACAGCAACTCCGGCACCTCCCAGCATGCTCTTGGGGCTCAGAGTATAAAACGTTTGAGAGGCGCCGCTCTCGCGGCTGTGCCTGAGTGTTACTATTATATACGCTTGAGCCACTTAGGGTGCGAGCCCCATGCTCTTCGTAGTCTTCGAGGGCATAGACGGAGCTGGGCTCTCCACCCACTCGCACCTGCTGTACGAGTACCTGCTTGGGAGAGGCTACAGCGTGGTCTTGACGAAGGAGCCGACCGACGGCCTGATAGGAGGCCTCATAAGGGCGTGCCTGAGGGGGGAGTGGAGGACCGACCCGCTGACGCTGCAGCTACTCTTCGTCGCCGACAGGAGCCACCACGTCAACAACCTCATACTGCCAGCGCTGAGACAGGGCAAGATAGTGATCTCAGACAGGTACATGTTCTCGTCCATAGCCTACGGCACGGTGAGCTACGGAGACTACGAGTGGCTCAAGCTCATCAACTCGAGGTTCCCCGTGCCAGACGTCACATTCGTGCTGGACGTTCCCGTCGAGGTGGCGCTGCGGAGGATCAGGAGGACGAGGTTTGGCTTCGAGCTCTTCGAGAACGCCAGGCTGCGGAGGGTCAGGGAGGTCTTCCTCAAGATAGCCGAGGAGTTCGGCGCCGTGGTAGTGAGCACGGACAGGCCGGTGGACGAGGTGCAGGCTGACGTCAGGAGAGTGGTTGAGGAGGCCTTGAGGAGGCCTAGCAGGTGGACCTCAGAGGGCAGCTAGCACCGCTCCGGCTCTCGCGCTTAAGCTTATAATTGCCAGGGAGTCTAGGTAAGACATGGGCGAGCGCCCCAGGAGCATTGGAATAGGGATGCTCGGCTACGCCTTCATGGGCAAGGCTCACTCGCACGCGTGGAAGGACATACCGATCTTCTTCTGGCCGCCCCCAGCCGTGCCCGAGCTAATAGTCATCTACGGCAGGACGGAGGAGAAGGTGAGGGAGGCCTCGATCAGGTTCGGCTACAAGAGATACACGACCGACTGGAGGGAGGTCGTGAAGGACCCTGAGGTCGAGATAGTCGACAACTGCCTACCGAACCACATGCACAAGGACCCGACCATCGAGGCCTTCGAGGCCGGCAAGCACGTCGTAGTCGAGAAGCCCCTGGCAAGGGACAGCAGGGAGGCTGGGGAGATATACGAGGCGTACAAGAAGGCCAAGGTGAAGGCCATGGTCGCCTTCAACTACCGATTCGTCCCAGCCGTCGTCCTCGCCAAGAAGCTGATAGACGAGGGCCTCCTGGGCAGGATCTACCACTTCAGGGCCAGGTACCTCCAGGACTGGATAGTCGACCCCAACTTCCCGCTGGTGTGGAGGCTCAGGAAGGAGATAGCTGGCAGCGGCCCCCTGGGCGACCTGGGCAGCCACATAGTCGACCTGGCAAGGTTCTTAGTGGGCGAGCCCAAGAGCGTCACCGGCGCCATGAAGACGTTCATCGAGGAGAGGCCGCTCCCCGAGGATCCAACCAAGAAGGGCAAGGTCACCGTCGAGGACGCCTTCGTCGCCACCGTGGAGTTCGAGAACGGCGCCATAGGGACATTGGAGGCCAGCAGGTTCGCGACCGGCAGGAAGAACTACAACAACTTCGAGATCAACGGAGAGAAGGGCTCCATTGAGTTCAACCTGGAGAGGCCGAACGAGCTCTACGTGTACTGGAGGGAGGAGCCAGTCAAGGACATCGAGGGCTGGCACTGCGTCCTCGTTACCGACGCAAGGCACCCGTACATAAAGTACTACTGGCCGCCCGGCCACGTGCTGGGGTGGGAGCACACATTCCTCAACGAGCTCTACCACTTCCTCGACGCCGTGATCAACGACAAGGACATAGCCCCGTGGGGGGCAACGATAGAGGACGGCTACAAGAACGCGGTCATCCTAGACGCCATAATCGAGTCGGCCAACACGGGGAGGAAGGTGGCGATAACTTACTAGCGAGTCCCAGTCGCTCCTACCCGCTTTTTTGCTCACCGCAGTGCCACCTACCGGCCCCCAGCCCTCAGCCTGTTCAGTACTCCCTTGTACTTGGCGTACTGCTCAGTGGTCCACACCCTCCTACGCAAGGGCTCGCTCTGCGCCCTCCTGACGAAGCCCTCGACGCGCCGCCAGTCGCTCTCGTAGATGTGGTAGGAGTTAGAGATGTCAACGTACTCACCGACCTCCACCCTGCGCCCCAGCCTCTCGCTGAGCCTCCTAGCGATGAGGGCCTGCATGAGGGTCAGGGCGTACATGTTCATGAAGGCCGCCTTGAACGCGTCGCGGCTGCGCCACATGGCCTGCATGACCAGCCTCTCGCCGTACACCCTGCAGTGCACGCGCTGGAGGCACGGGGGGTCGTCGATCCCGGTGTCGACCCAGGGCTTCCACGTGATGGCCTGGGCCCTCCTCGAGTAGGGGGCCCTGCTGAGCTTGTCGACTATGTACTCGATCTGGTCGATGACCGCTGAGTCCGCCTCGTACCGGAACAGCCTCTCGTGGTACGTGTAGGGGACCTTGCCGAGCCTGACTAAGTGGTCCCTCGTGCCCCTCAGCACCTCGCCCACGTACTCGTCGAGGTCCTCAAGCCTCCCCACGACCAGCCCGCCCACGTGTATCCTGGGCTCGGCCATGGGATCCCTGATGACCATGACCATGACGCAGTCCCTGCTCCTCTCGCCGTACTCAGTGTCGATCACCACGCCCCTCCTCCACACCTCAACTACTGACCTCTCCCAGACCTCCGGCAGCGTCCTGCCCTCAACTAGCACGACTGGGAGCATGTCACCCTAACGAGTGCCGAGCAGTTGATCTTGGAAGCGCTTAGCAACTGGGGTAGCCCATAACGACTTTACCTAGATCTCCCACTGATGACACTGTGAGGGCTGCTGGCCACGCCTTTTCAGCCCTGCTGGCTAGGGAGTTCCGATGATATTGTCGAGGAGGGATCTGCTGGAGGCTATAGCCAAGGGCTACATCGTGATAGAGCCATTCGACGAGGAGGTGGTGAGGGAGAACGGAGTCGACCTGAGGATAGGGGACGAGGTCGCCGTCCTCCTAAACAACCCAACTCCCATAGACCCTGATGACCTGAGCGGCTGCGACCTCAGCGAGTACTACAAGGTCGTCAAGATCGACGACTCGTTCGTCCTGCAGCCATACATGAAGGTGCTGGTGTCCACGATGGAGTACATCAGGATGCCCGACGACGTGGCTGGCTTTGTAGAGCTGAGGAGCACGTTCGCCAGGCTGGGGCTCAGCGTACCACCCACAATAGTCGACGCTGGCTTCGAGGGCCAGCTGACCCTGGAGGTCCACGGCGGGGCCTTCCCCGTTGTCCTCCGCAGGGGGATGAGGTTCGCCCACGTGGTCTTCATGAAGCTGCTCTCCAGGACTGAGCCGTATAGGGGCAAGTACCAGGGGCAGAGGGGCGTCACGCTGCCCAGGTGAGCTTGAGGGCGACGAGGAAAAGGGATATTAATAGACGCACGGTTAGAGGTCTTGGTTGGGGGGTGTCGGCTTGAGCAGCTCCGACATCTACGAACAACTGAGGCCCCTGCTGAGGCCAGCCACAGTTGCAGTCATAGGCGCCTCGAGGAGCCCCGAGAAGATAGGCTACCAGGTGCTCAAGAACCTCATAGACGGCGGCTTCCCCAGGGACCGGGTCTTCCCCGTGAACCCCAATGCAACTGAGATCTTGGGCCTCAAGTGCTACCCGTCCGTTAAGGACGTGCCCGCCCCAGTCGACCTAGCGGTCATAGTCGTGCCAGCCAAGATAGTGCCCGTGGTCCTCAGGGACTGCGCCGAGAAGGGGGTCAAGGCCGTGGCGGTGATCTCAGCTGGCTTCAAGGAGGTTGGGAACGTCGAGGCCGAGCTCGAGCTAGTTAAGATAGCCAAGAGCGCTGGGATGAGGCTGCTGGGGCCTAACATAGTTGGCGTCTGCGACACCGTCGAGCGCGTCAACGCCAGCTTCTGCCAAGGGCTCCCGCTGAGGGGCGAGATAGCCTTCATAACCCAGAGCGGGGCCCTCGCCATAGGCCTCGTCGGCTGGACCGTCCTCAAGAAGATAGGCCTCTCAGACCTCGTGAGCATAGGAAACAAGGCGGACGTCGACGAGGTCGACCTCATGGAGTTCTTCGCTGAGGATCCGCACACAAAAGTCATAACGATATACCTCGAGGGCACGAACGACGGCAGGAGGTTCCTAGAGGTCGCCAGGAGGGTCACGAGACGCAAGCCCGTGGTCGTCCTCAAGGCTGGCAAGACCGAGAGGACCGTGGCCGCGATAAGGTCGCACACCGGCTCGCTGGCGGGCTCAGACGTGGCTTACGACGCAGCATTCAAGCAGGCTGGCGTCCTGAGGGCCTCGAACTTCATAGAGCTCTTCAACTGGGCAGTCGCGCTGGCCAAGGCCCCCCTGCCCGAGGGCGAGAACGTGCTTATAATAACCAATGGCGGCGGGGCTGGCGTCATGGCGACTGACGCCGCCAGCGAGTGTGGCCTGAGGCTCATGGACGTCCCAGCCGACCTGGCCGAGAGGCTGAGGAAGTACATGCCGCCCTTCGGCAGCACCCTTAACCCGGTCGACCTCACGGGGATGGCGACCAGGGAGTGGTACGAGGGCGCCCTGAGGACGGCCCTGGAGGATCCGAGGGTGCACGCGGTCGTGGTCCTGTACTGCCACACGGCGATAACCTCGCCAGAGGACGTGGCTGACGGCCTCATATCGGCGTACAGGGCGTCGAGGGCCAGGAAGCCAGTGGTGGCAGCCTTCATAGGCGGCATAGAGTGCGAGAGGGCCTACCAGAAGCTCACCGAGGCTGGCATACCGGCTTACGCCTCGCCCGAGGAGGCGGTCTCGGCGCTCGGAGCCATCTACAGGTACGCGAGGTACCTGCGCAGGCCCGAGAGGACTTACCCCGAGGTAGAGGTGGACTACGAGAGGGCCAAGGCGGTCATCTCTCAGGCCCTGGCTGAGGGCAGGAGGGCGCTGACCCCGGCCGAGGCTGCCGATGTCGCTGTGGCCTACGGGATACCTGTCCCCAAGAAGCCAATAGTCACGAGCGAGGACGAGGCGGTCAAGGCCGCTGAGGAGGTCGGGTACCCCGTAGTGCTGGAGGTGGAGTCGCCCCAGATAATCCACAAGACCGAGGTGGGTGGCATAAAAGTGGGCCTCAAGAGCCCTGAGGAGGTCAGGGCGGCTTACAGGGAGATGCTCGAGAGCGTCAGGAGGCACGCGCCTGAGGCGACGATAAGGGGAGTGATAGTGAGGAGGATGATACCGCAGGGCAAGGAGGTCATAATAGGCATGCACAGGGATCCCGTCTTCGGCCCCCTGATAATGTTCGGCTCCGGCGGAGTGCTCGTCGAGCTGATCAGGGACGTCTCGTTCAGGGTGGCCCCAGTCTCCGTGGAGGAGGCGCAGGAGATGATCGAGGAGACCAAGGCTTACAGGCTCCTCAAGGGCTTCAGGGGCGAGCCGGAGTGCGATGTCGAGGCCGTGAGGGACGTCATACTCAGGGTCTCTAAGCTCGCGCTCGACTTCCCAGAGGTCACTGACGTCGACGTCAACCCGCTATTCGTCTACGAGAGGGGGCAGGGCTGCATGGCCGTTGACGTCAAGGTTATGCTGAGGCCCAGCTCGGAGGCTGGAGGGAGTTGAGCGTCGAGTGGGAGAGGTTCAGGCCTTACACCATCGAGGAGGGCAGGTTTCTCGTTAAGCTCGCCAGGAGGGCCGTCGAGGAGAGGCTGCTCAGCGGCAGGAAGTTGGGCGTGCCCAGCGACGCGCCGCAGCGCCTGCTCGAGGACGCGTACGGCGTGTTCACGACAATAGAGACGTACAGGGGCGGGAGGAGGGAGCTGAGGGGCTGCATAGGGTTCCCGAGGGGGTACCGCAACGTGGCCGCAGCCGTCGTCGAGGCCGCGCTAGCCGCCGCCTTCGAGGACCCCAGGTTCCCCCCTCTCTCGAAGAGCGAGCTTAGTGAGATCGTGTTCGAGGTCTCAGTGCTCTCGCCCTTGGAGGAGGTGAGAGTTCGCAGCCCCAGGGAGTACCCGAGGGCCATAAAGGTCGGCATCCACGGCCTGATGATCGAGGCTGGCATCTTCGGCGGGCTCCTCCTGCCCCAAGTGCCGGTCGAGTACGGCTGGGACGAGGAGGAGTTCCTCTGCGAGACTTGCATGAAGGCTGGCCTGACTCCTGACTGCTGGCTCGAGGAGGGCACGAGGGTCTACAGGTTTCAGGCACAGATATTCGCGGAGCTGACGCCAGGCGGCGAGGTGGTCGAGCGAGACCTCCTTAAGGAGCTGGAGGAGAGGAGGGCGGGGGAGGCGGCTAGCTGAGTGAGCGGCATGGGGCGCGCCACGGTGCCGCGGCTGTCCACGGGCATCCCCAGGTTAGACGAGCTGCTAGCGGGCGGCATCCCCGAGGGCTTCTTAGTGGCGCTGGTGGGCCAGCCGGGCACTGGCAAGACCATAGCGTGCCTGCACTTCACGTGGGCTGGCATTCTGTGCGGCGAGAAGTGCATCTACGTGACGACCGAGGAGAGCAGGGAGAGCATCGTGAGGCAGGCTGAGCAGTTCGGCATGGACTTCAGCGAGGCCGTGGCCGAGGGCAGCCTGCTCATAGTCGACGCCCTGATGCGGGAGAGGGAGGACGAGTGGAGCCTCAGGGAGGTGACGGTGGAGGAGCTGATCGACAAAGTGATAGCGGCCAAGAAGCGCCTGGGGCGGGGCGTCAAGAGGCTGGTGATAGACTCGATGAGCGCCTTCTGGCTCAGGGCGCCCGTGAGGGCCAGGGAGCAGAGCTACTACGTTAAGAGGGTGCTGAGCAAGTGGCGCTTCACGATATACGCGACCTCGCAGTACGCGATAACCACTGGCAGTGCGTTCGGCTGGGGGATAGAGCACGTCGCCGACGGCATAATACACTTCAGGAGGAGGATCGTCGGGGGCAGGCTCGTCAGGTACCTGATAGTCGAGAAGATGAGGCAGACCCCCCACGACCTCAGGGCGTGGGAGGTAGAGATAAGGGACGGGGTGGGCCTGACCCTCAAGCGCCCGCTCGCCAGGAGGGTGGAGGACGAGGCCCTGCCAGAGGAGGTCATGAGGAGGATCGCTGAGCACGCCGAGCTCTGAGGGCTAGCCCCTGAGCGGGTACCTGCCGTACCTCCTCACCAGCCTCAGGAAGTACTTGTAGTCCTCCAGCGAGACGGTGGGCGGCACTGAGTGGTCAGAGCACACCACGTAGCCGCCGCCCTCCGCCGCCACTGGCAGCTTCGACAGGACCTCGCGCCTTATGGCCTCCCTCCCCGCGGAGAGGGCCCTGACGTCGATGTTGCCTATGAACGCCAGCTTGTCTCCGTACTTGGCCTTCAGCTCCCTGACGTCCATCCCCGCCTTGGCCTCCAGCGGCTGGAGCGCGGTGAAGCCGACCTCTATGAACTGGGGGATCAGCAGGTTGACGTTCCCATCTGTGTGGAGCACGGCGGGCAGGTTCCTGGCCCTGAAGCGCTCGATTATCCTGCGGTGAGCTGGCCCGACGACCTCTCTGTAGAACCTGGGCGAGAAGAACGGCCCGTTCCTATAGGCTATGTCGTCGTAGATCCAGATGCCGTCGACCCCAAGCTCGAGGTGCACCTTGACTACCTCTGAGAGGAAGCGGCTTAGCTTGTCGAATACGTACCTCACCAGGTGCGGGTCGCGGTATATCTTGACCAGTATCCTGTCCACGCCCTCGCCCAGTATGTGCCTAGCGTACTCGAAGGGCCCTAGCACGGACACGAAGACGAAGTACCTCTCCTGGAGCTTGGCTATGGCCCTCTCGAGGTCTCTCTTGAATGGGTACCTGCCGCTCGACACCCTCATCGGCAGCTCTGGGTCCAGGAGGGGCTCGATGCGCTCCCTGAACTCGTCAAGCGTCTCCACGGCTGCCTCGAGGGGATACGGGGTGCCACTGCGCCCCCGCCAGCACTTGACCTTAACGCCGAAGGCGTCCCTGATCACGTACCAGTCCTCCGCCTCCTCCACCACGATCTGGTCGAACTTCGGCGAGACGTCGACGCCCACCATCCTGATGTCCATCTGGAAGTACTCGCTGATTATGGCCCTCTCGGGGAGGCCCTCTCTCCTCCACCTGTCGATAGTCTCCCCCCACGGGAAGTCGACGTAGGCTACCCTGTCGGCCTCCTCCAGGTTCAAGAGGGCGTAGACCCTGTCGCGGGGCTCCACTGGGACCACCCTCCGTGGTTAGGCAGAGGCACCTTAATAGTCTTTAGGCCCGAGCACAGCCCCCCTGGCAGTGATGCTTGGGGCGAGTGTGGGTCTCAGATTGGCGGTCAGCGACGTAGGCAGTACCGACCAACGCGCGCCTTGCGATTGTGAGGCGCTTGTCAGCCCTTATTAAGCTGGAGCGCTGAGGCACTAAACCCTTTTATTTGTTACGAGCTCAAATTCGCGCAGGGGAAGCACGTCGCACGCGACCCTGTGATAGCCGTCTAACGATGATTGGCGGTGTTCTCAGCCCGCTGGGAGAGCCTACCTCATAGTGGCCTCCGCTTGCTTCGGCGCGTACTTAAGCAGGCTGATGGGGGCCCTACGGGGTACCAGGTGCCGGGCTTAGTGGGTCAGCTCACGACCGTGATGCTGGCTATCGCGGGCGTGGCCATAGTGTCTTCAATAGGCGCTATCGTGGCCATCGCTTTCATGTCCGTCGTTGGCATAGTAGCGCTAGTTATAGACATTGGTGCTATGGTACATGTTCAGGCCGCACGTCAAGGCCTACTTCGGCAAGGGGGCGCCGCCAGGCCTCCCACCGCCCCACCC
>CAZCFI010000053.1:0-13734 GCA_964497915.1 uncultured Thermoproteales archaeon | reverse complement strand
GCGGACGCCATCCTCTCATAGCTGGGCTCCTCGAGCAGCAGGGCGGAGGGCAGCTATGCTCAGTAGTAGACGCGAAGTTATGCAGGTGGTATGTCTCATGAGCGCGGCCTTAAAGGACCGAGGCACTTTACTCTACCGACCACATTCGCCATTTGGACAGACGACGCTCCTGTCCGCTCTACTACGCCACGTAGCTCAGCTTCGCTAGCGGCGCGCCTCCTGGCTCTGGCCGTAGGCGCGTCCTGATCGAAGGTGGTCTGCGGAGCTGGCTAATGGGCGCACCGCAATAGGCCTACTGCCCTGTAATAGTAGGGCATGTATAGCAGCGACCCTCGCGTAGTCGGAGACAAGAGTTGCTAAGAGGGCCATGGACAGAAGCTTGAGCAGAGCTATGTAATTTATTTTCCCGAATAAGGCGAAGATGAAGATGGTGGCTTTACTTCTTGAATACGAACCGCAGAAGCGCTGCCGCTACCAAGAGTAATGCACCTAGAAACGCGAGGCCTCCGCCGAGCACCAGGCCTACCAACACGTGGGCGTAGCTCCTCTCCTCCCAGCTCATCTCGACACGATAGCGGACCTCTATGTCCACAGGCTTCTCGTATGTCTTCTCTGAGTCTATGAAGACCCTTAACTCGGGAGCCTTTAGTCCTGACTCACCGACTCGCTCGACCACGTAATAGACGACCTCGTTAGACTTCTCTGGAGGGATCGCGAAGCCGAAGATGTAAGAGGATCTGCCGGTGCCCGCAAAATACGCGTCAAACGGCAGCCCTGCCCTCCACCTCTCAAAGTTCTCCTTGCCCAAAAAGTAGAGGTTAAATGGGTGGCCGCTGGTCTCGGTCGCTGTCCCGTTCACTCGAACCAGGATCCCTCTCTTGAGGAGCGGCACCTTGAACCACCAGTGCGACTTCGAGAGTCCATACACTACAACGGTCTCAACCACGAAGTCTTCAGTGGCCTTCTCTTTAGCTTTATTCGCGATTGTCATCGTGAGGCCCTTCCTGACCTCGTCGGGCTTAGGTGAAAACTTAAACTCGTACCTCGAAACGCCCCTAACTATCACGTAGGGCTCTATAGTCAAGTCGAAGGGTCTGCCTGAGACCTCCTCGACGTACCCACGAACCACCAGGTTCCTGTAATTCTTAGGAGACATTAGAAGCGGGTAAGTGAGCGTCACAGTCCACTCTCCTATCGATGCATACACCTTGACTTTGCCACTGGCTAGGATCTCGGATTTTTGCTCCCAAACCTCCTGACCTATCAGGGCGATGCCCAGGGCTACGCCTAGAGCTATGAGAACCAGGCCGACTAACGCTACAGCCTTAGCCAGCTTCATGCTACAGAGTATAAGGAAGAAAGGCATATTTAGTTTCGCCCTGGGTTACTTGCCATATCTCATTTTTGCGAAAGTTTTTGTTATGTTAAGAAGATAAATGTGGGAGCGTATCAGATTCAAGGGCTTTACTAAGCAGGAACGGAACCATCGAAGGCCGTTTAGCAGCGAAAACCCTGCTTAGAGAAGACAAGGTCGTAATTAGTAATAGGTTAGCTCACGAACTCGAGCTGGCGACCCTAGATCCGTACAATAGGCCGCGATGCTTGTGAGACGAGATGGACAGAGAGTTAAACGCTGCTCGGAGCTAGGGTATTGGAGATAGTTATCGGCCCTCGGTAAAGGAGTCCTCAAAGCTAGCTTAGGACGAGGAAAGCTCGGTTAAGCCGCTAGCCTCTGACCTGCCAACCTTAGCCCTGGAAAGGGCTAGCTGCCTAACCTCAGGCGGCCACCGAGCCCCTAAATTGAGATCGCGAGATCGGCATTGACATCACCGCTGACAACGCTAAAAGCGCTAAGGGTGATTCAGCGATGAATTGGCCCAGTTCGAGTTGTTGAGCTGAGGGCCACCCATTAGGGGTTGGAGAGGGAATGTGTGGAGCAGAGCCGAATCGGCGGCGACTTGAGGAAGGGTAACGCCTAGTTCGTGAGAGCGCGGCCCGCAGCGAGGCCTTTAATAGGGGCTCGCCAACACATAGTTAGGGATGGCCTCGCCCCGAGTGGATGAGTGGAGGGCCGTGGACGAGGAGCTCAGGGAGCTCAGGCGGCGCAGCGCCGACTGGGAGTACATAAGGGGGCTGCCACCCAGGGTGAGGCGCGCGGTCGAGGCCTACGTCGAGGAGGGGGACCTGAGGAGCGCGCAGAGGGCCTCCGGCCTGGGGCTGGAGGAGTTCGTCGAGGTCCTCAGGCGGGCTAGGGTCTGGACGGGGTAGGGGCGCTCACGTCTCACCCCGCGGGGCGCGGCTAGTTAAGGCAGGAGCCCTCACGCCCACCAACCATGATAGTGAACTGTGGCCGCTGAGGTTCTAGTGAGCCCCATTAGAGATGCCTCACCTGCGAGGCTGCAACGAGCCTTCTCCTCTACGCGGCTGCGCACTGACTGTAGGGCTCTCGCCACCCCACTACCGCCCAGGCTGCGAGGTGCGCACTTAAGGCTAAGACGCTAAAGGGGAGTGGGGACCGGAGGGGGGATTGTGCGCAACAGCACGTTTGACAAGGTAGCCGGGGGCTGGTACGGCAAGCTCATCGGCAATCAGCTCTGGAGGTGCGCGGAGGGCAAGAGCTTCGAGGAGGTTCAGAGGGAGTATGGGCTGATCAAGTACTACCCCCAGTGCCAGACGGCTTCGGCCCCGACGACGACCCCGAGTACCTGGTGCTCGACCTCCACGCCCTCAGGGCGCGGGGCTGCCTCAGCTCGCTGGACCTAGCCTTGGAGCGGCTGGAGCACCCGACGCTGGCCTTCACGGCTGAGAGGGTGGCCCTGGAGAACCTGAGGCAGGGCCTAATGCCCCCCTCTCAGCCGTGTTCAGGAACTCCTACTCAGGAGTAGATCAGAGCCCGGATAAGGAGGAGCTGTGGGGGATGGCGTTCCCCTCGCTCCCTGACCAGTCAGTTAAATCGGCCATAGCTGACGCAACAATCTCCCACTCGGGCAATGGGGCGTAAGGGGAGGCGTTCGTGTCGGCGCTAGCGTCGACCTTGTTTGCAGAGGACGATGTCGAGGGGGCGCTGGGCGTAGGGCTTATGGCTGCATTTAAGAATGCTTGGATGGCGTGTGCGAGAAGGCGGTCTTAGGGAGCGTCAGGAGGTACGGCACCGCGAAGGCTATCTCCAGGGTCATGAACGAGCTGCTGAGAGAGAGCCTGAGCGCGAGACGCGAGCTCTAAGAGCTCATTTGCTTCTGAGGGTAGGGTCAGCTTGAGTCAGGAGGAGTTTGAGAGGTTCAGGAGGGAGCTGAGCAGGGGGCTTGAGGCGAGGTGATCATCGACACCACGTACTTGCTGCCGCTGATAGGCGTTGACGTCAGGGCCGACCTCCTGAGAGCCATAGCTGAGGGGAGGACTAGGAGGAGAGTTCGCTTTGGCGAGCTGAGGATTAGCCTCATATCAATATTCGAGCTTCAAGCCAAGGCCTCGAAGCTAGACGTCCCGCCGGGGACGTCGTGAGGGCCGTTGACGTCATCTTCAAGTCCTTCGCTGTGGTGCCCTCTTACAGAGCCGAGGTGGTGGGAGGGCTCACGCACTGAAGGGCCTCTTAGATGGCTACATAGACCGCATAGTCGTGGCAACTGCCGTAACGCTAAGGGACGACCTGGCCACCGAAGACGCAGAGATCCTGCTAGCGAGGTGCTCCATAGAGGTGCGGCACGACATCAGGGTGCTCAGCCACATGGACCTGGTCGGCCCTCCTCTCGAGAGGTGCGACGCCTGTCCCCCAAGGCTCTGGCCTCCCTCTCGATTCACAGGGCTGGAAGCAAGATGGCGAGGGAGTAGTCGGGATCTAAGCGGCTCAGTCCAGGCCTCTCGAATAGGCTGTAGGAGAGAGCCTCAACGCTCAGGGCTGAGCTCAGCGCGAGGGACTCGACGAGGAGGTAAGCGGGCCCGCTCCTCACGTAGAGGGAGGCCATCTGAGGTAGCAGAGCGAGTCTCGCGACGTAGATCGCGTCAGACAGCAGGAGCGTGGCTACCGCCAGGCAGACCGAGCGGGTGGAGCGACTTGAGCGCTGAGGTTCCTATGGGCGGCAGGACGGTGCCGAGCGCACAAGCGGTAGGGCCTTGCGCCTGAGGCGACTGGCGTCTGCCGATGCCGCACCTCGCGCTTAGCATAGGGCAGTGCCGCTAGGTAAGAGCTTCTGCCCGCTAGTCGCCACTGGTCCCTTAGCTGGGGGCGCTCCTTCAGGCCTGGGCGAAGCTCGGGTCGCCAGCTCGCCGTCGCCTGGCGCCGTAGGCCTAGGTCACGACTATCGCCTGGAGGCCCACTAAGTCCGCCAGTATCCTCAGGTCCTCCACGTAGTCTCCGTAGACGTACACCCAGTGGAAGCCCTGCCAGCTCTCGAGGACCCTGCGCGCGTCGCTCACCCTCACCTCGACCTGCGCCCTGCACACCCTCAGGTCGGGCGACCCCACGACCTCCCCCCTCACTATCAGCATCTTCCTGAGGCTGAAGTCGAGGCCAGCTATCGTGACCGTGCCCTTGGGGTAGAGCGGCTTGGGCGTAGCGCTGGTGTTGCTCTCGTGGTGCGTCCTTACCTCGTAGGGCACCGCCGGCTTGCCGTAGCCCAGCACCCTGGTGGGCGAGGTGCAGTGCGCCAGTATCAGGGTCCCCTTGGCCTCGTTCACCGTCGGGTCCACGAAGACTGCGGGCTTATTCGCCAGCCTCGTCAGCAGGTAGTGCATGGCCACCATCGCCGGGTCAGCCTCGCAGGTCGCCACGACGCCCCTGTCGTTGAGCATGGCGAACGAGAGGCAGGGCGTGGCCCCCGTCCTCTGTATCAGCTCGCTCAGGCAGTTGACCGTAACCCAGTCAGCGCCGCTCTCCTCAACCAGCCTCTCCAGCGCCAGGTGGTACACGGCCGCCCTCATGAGTTTCTCCTCAGTGGGCTCCTTGACAGCGGTGGCCCCCCTCACGAACTCGTCCACCACCTCCTTAGCCCTCCTCCTCGCCTCCTCGTCGCCCCAGAGCTCGTTGAAGAGCTCGACGAACTCGTCGTAGGTGTAGAACACTGGCTCGAAGCCGAAGAGCTCTAGGCTCCTCTTGAACGCCTTGAGCCCGCCAAACGCGCTATTGACAGGGCCCACCACCACGAGCTTAGCGCCCCTGATCTTAGTGAGCGCGTAGATCGCCCTCAGGACCCTCTTGAGCCTGCCCCAGTCCCCCTCCACTATGAGGACGCCCCTGAAGCCTGCGTCCCTGTACTCCTTGACGAACGGCGGCGCGAAGAGCGTGCCAGCGTATATGGGCTCGAACTTGTCGAATACGACGGTGAACTTGGAGAGGGCTACCACGACCTCCAGGGCTGGCCTCGGGAAGCCGAACGGGAGCACCACGTTGACGTCGGCCTCGCGCAGCTCGCGGCTGGCCTTGTAAACCCCGCCGTGGTCCTCGCCCGGGACCTCCAGCGGCGGGAGCAGCTCCACGTCGTACCCCTCTCCCCTCATGGCGCCCACTAGCTCCTTGAGCTCGCTGACCACCCTCTCCTTCTCGGCCTCGTAGTCCCTGCGGCACCTCACGAAGCCCCAGTACCCAGCCTCCGCTGGCTCCTCCCCCAGCATGGCTCCGTGGGGCTGGCATATCACCGGCCTCACCTTCAAGCCCACCACCCGAGCGCGAGCTAGTCGTCAGAGGAGGGCTTTAGCTGAACGCTAATAAGCTTACGTGCTCCCCAGCTCCAAGTCGGCTCTGCGCAATGCTTATCAGGATAATCATGCTTATCAGTTGTCGTGCCGAGGAAGGTGTTCCTCAGGGGGATCGACGAGAGGCTGTACGCCGAGGTCAAGGCGAGGGCCGCCATCCTGGGGATAACGGTCAGCGAGGCTGTCAACAGGGCCCTAGAGCTGTGGCTGAGGACCCCCGCCTCCCACGCGGTCGAGGGCGGGGGCAGGAGCAGGAGGCTGGTGGAGGCGGCTGAGAGGCTCGCCGAGGGCAGGGAGCGAGGGGTGCTAGTGGTGGCAAACGACGGGGAGCTGCACGCGCTCTTCGACGACTTGGAGGGGGCCGTGAGGTGGCTGAGGGAGCTCTACCTCAGGGGGGAGCTGAGGAACTCGCTGATCAGGCCCCTGGGCCGGAGGGCCGTCAGGTACCTGGAGGTCGGGGGAGGAGTGGATGAGCTGCTCGGAGAGCTACGACGCGGCTAGGAGGCCGCCAGCCCCCAGGGTGAGGGCAGAGCTGGAGAACCCGGTGACCGGGCGCAGGGTCTCAGCCGCGCTCTACCTCGACACTGGCTTCGACGGAACAGTGCTGCTGACCAGCGACCTGTGGGAGGAGCTGGAGCTAGGGCTCGTGGAGCTAGACGAGGACGTCTACGCGCTGCACGGAGGGTACCTGCCGGTGAGGCTGACGCCAGCGCTGGCCCGAGTGAACGTCTGCGGGGCCTGGAGCGGGCTCGTGAGGGTGTACCTCCACCCGCTAGCCCGGAGGCCCCTGCTGGGGAGGGGGATCCTCAACGAGCTGTACGCGTACCTTGCTGGGCCAGAGGCGCGGCTGCTGCTGTCGAGGTCGCCCGCGAGCACGGCGTGGTGAGTCAGGGCTGATTGCTCTCCCCCCACCTGGGTAGCTTAGTCGCGCTCTCGCAGCAGTATCATCTTGGCGCCGCGCCCGCTTAGCCTCACGAGCAGCACGCCGCCCCTCATGGGCCTCAGCTCCGCGTCCTCGAGCAGGCCCACCGGCCTCGCTCGCTCAGGCACCTTGACGACCGCCACCACCTCCTCGCCCGAGGGTTAAAGACGAAGGGCAGGTCGCCGCAGGGAGCGCGCTAGCCTAGTGACGGCGCCGCTGGTGGCTGGCGGGAACCTCCTGCACCCCGCCGCCTCGAGCATCGCTGGCAGCAGCTCGGCTAGCCCCCTGGGGTCCTCGACGCTGGGGGTTCCGAGGAGTGTCCCGAAGGAGTAGGGCCTACCGCTGCCGCAGTCCCTCCTGGCACCGCAGACCACGTCCTTGAAGTGAGCTATGGGCGCGCCGCCCACCAGCTCAAACTCCTCGACTAAGTGGTGCCCCTTGAGGGTTAGGGCGCCCCTCTCAGTGATCACGCTAATCGAGACCTCCCCAGGGTAGTATATCTCCCTCCTCTTGAAGCCCAGGAGGCCCTGGTACTCCTGAGGGGGGACCTCGTAGTTCGCGAAGCGCCCCTCGTCGTACACTAGGAAGTAGGGCCCCACGACGAGGGTGCCCCCTCCGCTCACGAGGTCGAGCAGCCTCTCGTAGAGGCCAGGCACCTCCTGGATGAGCAGCGGGATTATGAAGAGCTTGATTGGGGGCGGCACACCACCGGACACCACGTCCTCCAGGCCGAGGATCTCGACGTTGGCGCTGAGAATCGTCAGCGCCTTGTGCCAGCCCAACACCTCGGGCTCGCTGAACCTGCCCGCCTCCTTGAATGCGGCGTATTCGAACACCCTCAGCCTCCAGTCTGAGACCAGGCCGACATCGGGCTCGTCGAGGCGCATGCCCTCGAACACCTCGCTGTGCCTCTCAAGCGCCCTAGCTAGCTGCGCTACGCGGGCGAGGCGCGCCGTCGAGGTGCCGTCCTCGAAGACTATCCCGAAGTTTGGAGACTCCAGGCCGAAGCTCTCGTTCCTCCACTGCCAGATGACGTTGCCGCTGCACCCGTAGCTCATCGCCAGGATCATCTTCCCGACGACGAACTCCGGCGTCCTGTGCCTGTCCCTGAAGAGCGTCCACGTCCTGCCGCCAGCCTGCTCGCTCAGCCACCACGTCTTGAGGCTGGACTTCTTGGAGGAGAGCATCGCGTTGCGTAGGAGGGCGGACTTGAAGAGGTCCACCTGGTAGTCAGAGGCCCCCCAGACGTCCACGGCTCCCGCCATCTGCCAGGCGCCGAACGGCGCTCTGGCGACCTGAGAGACGGCCCCGCCCACGCGCGAGACGCAGACGGCGCTAGGGTCAGCGGACTTCACCAGCCCAACCCTTCACTTGATCTGCTCGCGGATCCAGTCTCTGTGGAACGGTAGGACGTCGGCTCACACGGCGTAGTCGTCGCCCGAGGGGACCCTGACCTGGCTCCAGTCCGTGAAGGAGAAGCCGCCCCAGGCCCTACTCAGGTTCTCGATCGTTTTGTACTTCCCCCTCAGCCACTCCCTGAACCTCTCCTGAGCGGCTGGGTGGAACAGCGCGGTGGGGATGGGGTAGAACGGCGCTATCTCGTTCCACACGTCGTACAGCCGGACGCCTAGCTTCGAGAAGTGCTGGACGGATCGGACTATGAACTCCCTGACGGCCTCCCTCACCGCGGCGACGTCGGGGCACGGGCCCGGGTACCCCCTATTGACACCATACCGCGCGCCTGCGCGCGACCTTGGCCCCCATGACGTCCACGTAGCAGGCGTCCTCGTGCCTCTCTATGAACCACTGAGGGGCGCTCTCAGGGGCCAGCTGGATCAGCACGTGGAGGCCGTGCCTCCTGGCCAGCTCAACGAACTCGTCGTACTCGGAGAAGGTCCAAAGCCCGGGCTTGGGATTTACCTTAGACCAGTAGAGCCACGCCCTCACTAGCTTCAGGCCCGAACTCCTAATCCTCTCCATGTCCTCGCTCCAGACCTCCCTCCTTGGGTGCGGCGGCCTGTAGTACCGAGTCCCTATGAACCTCCCGAGGGGGAGTGACGCGCCGCTCACGGGTGCTGACTGGTCGCTCTTCGCCGAAATGCCTAGCCAATCCGCGCAACGCCCCTCCTCGCTCCTGAGAGCAGCTGGCCCCCTGCTGACCGAGACCGCCAAAGTCGCGTGGCTCGGCACCGCGCACTGGTGGGAGCAGAGCCCAGGTAGGCGTCGACTCTGAGACCCAAGGCCGCGACTCCTGGAGTGCCCGACTCCCTCTCCTCAGAGGAGGACGCACTGAGGTCTGGGCGCGAGGCTGAGCTAGTCTCAGGAGGCCGAGCAAGCTCGCAGAGGGAGCGGAGTTGGTGAGCGAGGGCCGGGCTCGGCCAGCGGAGCGCTGTTTATATCCTTGAGAAAGAATTATAGTATGGTGAGATGGCCTGCCTCAACGACGGTGAGTTCGCCAGGTGGATGAGGAGCGCTAGAGCGACCCTCGAGTCCGCCAGGGCTGACCTCGAATCAGGGTTCTACAATTGGGCCTGCTTCAAGGCACACCAGGCCGCGGAGAAGGCGCTCAAGGCTGTGCTCTGGGGGGCTGGGAGGCCGGCGGTCGGCCACTCGCTGGTGGCTCTCGCCGCAGAGGTCGAGAGGCTCGGCCTGGAGGTCCCGGCTGACGTCAGGGAGCACTGCTACGCCCTCAGCAAGTACTACACAATAACCAGGTACCCAGACGCGTGGGAGTCCGGCGCTCCGGAGGACTACTTCACCAGGAGGGAGGCTGAGGGGGCTATCTCAGCCGCCGAGAGGGTGCTGGCGTGGGTCGAGGGCGTATGGAGGGGGTTGCGCGGGAGAGAGAGGAGCTAAGGAGGAGGGTCATCGAGGAGCTAAGGCCGCTAGCCGACTCACTAGCCGAGCTGTGGGGCGCCGCCACGGTGGTCCTGGTCGGCTCGTACGCGAGAGGAGACTTCGGCGCGTGGAGCGACATCGACCTGCTGGTGGTGGTCGAGGAGGGGGACCCGAACCCCTTGAGGAGGTACGACAGGGCTCTCCCAGCGCTGGTCAGGGCCGGGCTGCCAGTCGAGCTAGTGATCCTCACCAAGCCGGAGTTCGTGAGGGGGCTTAAGAGGGGCAACCCGATAGTGGTGGAGGCCGTCAGAGCTGGCGTAGTGCTGCGCGACGACCTCAGGCTCTTCAGGAGGCAGCCGCGTAGTGAGGGAGGGCAACCTTAGCTGGGCACCCAGCTTCCTCACCACGCTTATTAAGCCCCTGGAGGCAGGAGCTGCGGGGGATAGCGTGGCAGCTAGGCGGGCGAGCCCGGGCTGCCCCTTCTGCCGCATAGCGGCGCGTGAGGAACCAGCTGCCATGATATACGAGGACGGGGAGCTCATGGCGTTCATGGACAGGAACCCCGTCTCGGCTGGCCACGCCTTAGTGGCGCCAGTGGAGCACTACGAGACGATACTCGACATGGATCCGGAGCTCGTGGGGCGCCTGTTCTCTCTCGCGGCGAGGGTGGCCAGGGCCGCGCTAGTGGCGCTGGGGGCCGACGGGGTTAACCTGCTGCAGAACAACGGGCCAGCGGCGTGGCAGCACGTCCCCCACGTCCACGTTCACGTCATACCCAGGTGGCTCGGCGACGGCATCTACATCCACTGGCCAGCCAAGCGCAAGGCCCTGGCGGAGTTGGAGGGGCTAGCCGCGAGGATAAGGGAGGCCCTCGGAGCGCAGTGACGCGGCCACGCGGGCGCGCAGCAGCCTCAGGCACAGGGGCGCCGACGCGTTGAGGGCGCAGTGCAGCGCTAGCGGCGCCAGCACCGTGCCCGTCCGGTGAATCGCGTAGGAGTACAGGACTCCGTTGAGGAAGGCCATGAGCGCCCACGCCCTACCGGCGTAGGCGTGGGCGAGCGCGAAGAGGAGGGACGACAGGACAGCCGCGGGGGCGAGGCCCAGGGGCCTCAGGCCCATGAAGACGAAGCCCCTGTAGAACGCCTCCTCAGGGAAGCTCCAGAGCGCGTCCTCCAAGATGTCCCTCGGCCCAACTCTGCTGGGCCACCCGCTGACCTTCTTAACGGCCCCCTCCTCCCTGAGGACTTCGACGGCGACCCACACTAGCGCGAAGCTCACAGAGACGTTAGCCGCTGCCAGCGCCAATGTCAGGGCCGCCGCCTCAGCCCAGTCGAGGGGGAGGCGGTAGCCCATCTCTGAGGGGGTGAGGCCGAGCTCCACGCCCAGCGCTAGGGGGGCCGCGACCCTGAGGAGCCAGCACAGCAGGAGGTGGGCTAGCTTGGGGGGCAGGGGCCTGAGCCTCCTGGCCAAGGCGTCCCTCAGCCTCACGCAGCAGCAGTGGTGGAGGGCTGAGTAGGCTAAGACCGCCGCTACGAGCGCGCCGGCCATCGCTAGCCCTACCGCCTCAGGCGCTTTATGCCTTGCCTGAGCGTCAGAGGCGCTCTCTAGGCTTAGCCCAGGAAGTCGAGGAGCGTCCCCCTCTTGGCCCTCCTGCCCCTCACTACCCTCTTCACGAACTCATCCCTCACGGGCTCGTAGACCTCCTTGTAGAACCTCTGCGGGTCGGCGAGCACCCTCCTCGGGAAGCTCTTGACGTACTCCACCGCCGCCCTCCAGGCCTCCTCGTAGGGGACCACGGCGGATATCCTGCTCGCCACCTGCCTGTCGTAGTCCTCGGGCCTCTGCTCGACGCCCCCCATAGCGAACCAGCCCCTCTCGGAGACCGGGGTCCTCTCCCCCAGCGTCTCGGCCAACCTCGTGCTGACAGGACGCCTCAGCGGGTAGCGGGGCTGGTACCCCCTGCCGTAGCGCTTGGCCCACGCGTAGAATATGGCCCTGTTGAGCCCGAACGACTTGGCCCTCTCCAGGTCGCCCGTGAGCACGTAGTACCTGGCCGCCTGCAGGAGGGCCATGACCTGGAACCTGCTGACGGCTCCCCCCAAGCCCGACGCCCCAGAGGTCTAGTGGAGAGGGGGCTCAAAAGGGTCGCGCTCAGCTGGGCCACGCTCGGCTCTCTTGACGGTCCTCGTGGCGACTTCCCTCACTACGCGGCCTGAGAGCAGCGGTTTCTGGAGTCCTTGGGGGAGGGCTCTGAGGGATCATCGCTGGTAGGTGGGGCGTCAGGGTTGCCGGAGGCGCGCTACGGCTTGGCTGGGCTGCGTCTGATGGCTCCGGGCCTGTCCTCCTTATGCCTCCATAGGCCGCGGCTGAAGCTCACAACCTGTATTCCAAGCTCGTCTATCGTGATGTCGGTTATCATCGGCTCTGCTAAGCCCTCCTGTACCACTAGGTCCGCCTCAACGCTTGAAAGCACGCCTCCCTCCTCGCCGAGCAACTCCAGCGTGACGGCATTTCTAAGCAGGAAGGCCCTCGATTGTGGACGCCTCCTCGACGCAGTAAACCTCAGCTATCCCGCTCTATAAGCGGGAGGAGCACTAGCCCTCTCTCGCTACGTATATGAATGGCCAGTACTCCGGTTCATCTTTTGTGCCGAGCCCCCTATCGTATATGTAGTAGATGTCGGAGGCACTTCCAGAGAAGTCTACTCTACGCCAGAACCCTGATGAATACTCAGCTGTTACACCGAACTCTAGAGTCATGTCAATTTTTTCAAAGTGCACTTTGGCCCCTACACTTACACTATAGCTTACCTTAACGCCATGTCCAAAGCCCCCTCCTCCTGTCTGCATATACCAGTGCCAGTTTGATAGGTAGGGTGGTAGTACTCCGTCTCCGCCTACAGCTCCTGATTTAAGCAAGAGCCCCTCCCAATGATCGCAGTATGCATGCTCAACGATCGTTCCATCAGGATATAACCAACGCTCCCACACGTAAGTGTAGTACCCTTTAACATTGTAAGCATCTCCGTTCTCAACATACTGGTATGCGTATTCATAGAAGGTTATTGAGAGACTTCCTCCTGTGGAGAATGGGCCGCTAGTGCCAGTCCTGAATAGTGCATCGACCTTTATGTAGCTATTCTTATAAATCTCAATTGTCTGCTTAACTCCTTGGACTGAGTGTATTTCAGTTATCCATGTAAGCTGCCTGGGCTTTTCTTCATAGTCTACTAGTTCTGGTGCTTCCGTCTCTGAAGCTAGCATCCCGTAGGCGCTAGGTGAACCTAACCCCTCTTCATAGTCTAGTAGCCCTAGCGCTTCCCTCCCCAGAGTCAATGCTCCATCAGAATTTTGACGTCCAAGTTTATGAGTTATCGTTAAGCTAGCTTGGTATGGGGGAGGCAGCGATATTGCCTTAACTTCAACAAACTTGTTGGGTTGATAGCAATGTATGAACAGGTTTAAAAATCTCTCGCGGAGGACTCGCTTATACAGGTCATCATCGAAGTAGAATTCTATGGAGGCGTGGCCACTCCTATCTGTTAGGCCTGCGCCGACGATTTTAGTAGGCTTATCATCGTACACTGCGAACACATACACTCTGACGTTACTCAAGGGTCTACCAATCTCGTCCACTACTTGTACATCTATGACTGCTCTTCGAGGTATTTGGGGCAGCCCTTCAGCTTGACGTACTTGAAGGAGGTAATGAGCCCCTAAGAGTAGTGATACTATCACGACTACTAGTAAAATTAGTCCTAGCCTACCTCTATTCACGACCTCCTCCCCCGTTATTGCTGGCTGGCTATATTTAAATTTTTATGTTAGAGTTTCAAAAGGCTACCATATAGTCAACTCCAGAGTACGGTAGTAGCCACACTTTTATCAAGAAATCCATTAAGCCTGGTGATGGGGGTAGTGGCAGTATGAACGAGAATGTCAAGAATGTAAGGATATGCTATGCTAGACCAATATTGTATTTTAAACCTGCAACTTACGACGTTGCGAGAATTGAAGTCTACATGAGGAGAAGGGGTTGAGAAGGGATTGTAGCTTCTCACGCAAGTATAGGGTAGTAGCTACTGGGCATAGTGTCGAGTTAGCTAAAAACTTGAGGAGCTAATTAGTGCGATATCATGGGCTTAATAGTTTTGTTAGGAATAAATACGTCTATGCAGGGTTTAAATAGATATGCTCTTCGTAAAAACAAGGAGAAATCAGCTGTTCCAGCGCTCTTCACCCGTCCGCCCTTACGAGCCTCATCACCCAGCGCTAACCTACAGCAGC
>CAZCFI010000052.1:0-13915 GCA_964497915.1 uncultured Thermoproteales archaeon | reverse complement strand
AGGTAGAGCAGTATATGGCGTCGGGGAAATTCCTCGCCCCGCAGAAGGGGCAGCGGACGTACCTAGCGCCTCCCATTCGCCGCACCAGCTGCCTGATGGTTAGCAGAAGCCAGCCTCTTATATAAGCTTAGCCTCGCCCTCCCCAGGGCCACCTTCAGCAGCATGTACAAGAAGCCAGCGGCTGATGCCAGGGCCACCAGCAGGTCTAGAACTGGGTAGGCCAGGGCCTCCAGCCTTCGCTGCCTCACTGCCACTCTAGCGTGGTGGATGATGAACGGCAGCAGGACTAGGGCCAGGAGAGCGGCGGAGGCCGGGGGGCAGAGAAAGGCCGCAGCTACCGCTAGCGCTAGCGCGGCAACGAGCGAGCAGATGGCTGGCGTTACAGTCCTCGAGAAGGCGCTCTCGGGGTGCTTGGCCCTAAATATGGCGAAGCCCTCGCCGTACTGGAAGTACCTCTTTAGGGCCCTGGTGAGCGTCGTCCTGTGGTAGTGCCTCACGAGCGGCCTTGGGCTGCAGAGGACTCGGAAGCCCCCCCTCAGCGCCCTGTACACGAAGTCCATGTCGTCGCTCCCGTAGTACCTGTAGTCTGGGTCGAAGAGCCCCACCCTCTCGAAGACCCGTTTGACGACGGCCATGTTGCACGTAGCCACGACGATGCCGGGCCTGAAGTCGCGCTCCATCACCACCCGCCTGCCGTACTTGGGCGTCGGGGTCAGGAGCGAGCTGTCTAGGAACCTGGCCATGAAGCACTCGGGGTTAGCAGCGATGGTCGTGCCGGCCACTATGCCGACGCCTGGGTTCTCCTCTAGTTCCCTAATTAGGGACTCGAGCCAGTCCTCCGAGGGCAGGCAGTCGGAGTCTGTCAGGGCTATGACGTCGCCGCTCGCCGCCCTTACGCCGATCGACCTCGCGAAGTTCGGGCCCCGCCCCCCTCCAGTGCTCAGGACCTTGGCCCCGTAGCGCTCAGCTACGGCTGGGCTCCCGTCCGTCGAGCCGTCGTCGACGACTATCACTTCATGCGGTTGCAGGGTCTGCCTCCTGAGGCTCTCCAGCAGCCTGGAGAGCAGCTCAGCGCAGTCCTTGACTGGCACGACCACGCTGACCCTCAACCTTAGCACCGACAGTCCAAGACTGTGCCGTTGGCTAATTAACGTTGAGCTGGGGCCTCGCTCACGCTTATATCGCTCGGGGGCTACGTGGCACGCGGGAGCATGAGGGTTGAGGACAGGCTCATGAAGCTGCTCGGGAAGAGGGGGTGGAGGCTCAGGAGGAGGTTGAGCAGGCTCCTCATAGTCGATCGGAGGGGCTACGTCGTGGTCTTCGTACCGGTGGAGGGGCGGCGGCGCGCCTTCGTGAGCAGGGGGGTGGTTAGGCGGGCCATGGCCGTTAGGGACGGGCTCAGGAGGTCTGGGGAGAGAGCTGACGCGGTGGTCGCCGCTAGGGTGGGCAGGAAGTGGCACTTCGTGCTGCTGACTGAGGTCAAGAGCGTCAAGCTCGACGCCAGGAGCCTCAGCAACTGGAGCCCGTGAGGTCACTTGACCAGTCCCATCCCCCTCGCCACCCTGAGGGCGTCCCTCAGGATCGTTGAGTGGTCGAAGGCCAACCTCTCGGGCAGCCGGTCGACTGGGAAGGCCCTGACCTCCCTCGCGTCGCTCGCCGCCCTCAGCTCGCCGCCTCTCGCCCTGGCGAGGAAGGCCACCGACACCACGTGGCCCCTTGGGTCCCTCCTCGGGTCGGAGTAGACGCCGACGAGCGCCACTAGCTCGACGTCGAGCCCCGTCTCCTCCCTAGCCTCCCTGATGGCCGCCTGCTCCACGGTCTCACCGTACTCCACGAAGCCCCCGGGCAGCGCCCAGCACCCCTTGTAGGGCTCGTTCAGCCTCTCTATGAGCACAACCTTGCCGTCCACTAGGGTCACTACGTCGACGGCTAGCCTGGGCCATCTGCCGCTCACAGCCCTCAACTGAGCCACCCGCCTAAAATGCCTTCCGCGCGCGGAGATTAGAGGGAGCACCATCTCGCCGTCCGCAGCCCTCACTACGGTGGTGAGCCCCGCGTCGTGGAGCCTAGCCGCGTAAGCAGCTGCGAGAGAGTCGACGGTGTGCCTGTTGAGGGGGCCCTCGACCTCTAAGGCGCCGCTGATGAAGTCCAGGAAGTCCCCCCTGCCCCTAAGGCCCAGGGCCCTAATGATGGAGAGAGGGTGCACCTCGATCACCGGCACGCCCAGCGCCTCGAGGGCCAGCCGGACCCTAACGCCACGCTCAGTGAGCTTAGCCATCCCAGGGAAGCCCGGCGGCAGCAGCTTAAAGCCCAGGAGCACGATGACCCTGTCCAGCTCCCTCACCGCTCGCCCGGCGGGGGGCCTGGTTAGCGGCGCGTCGATGGCCACCACGCGCGGCCTTAGAGCTGACAGCGGCTCGATCAGCTCGCTGTCCAGCCTCACCACGCTAAGCGTCGCTTTGCCGCAGCGGATGACTGCTAAGCCCGTGGGCCTGGTCTCCACGCCGGCCAAGTCCACGCCTGCGAACGCGTCGGATGCCATGCTAGGCCCCCAGCAGGAACGCGGACAGCGACGTCAGCATGGGGATCGATATGTTGTCCTCTACTCCGTAAGCCTCGGCCATGGAGGCCACCAGCGCGAGGATCGCTGCACGCGCTGGGTCGAGGCCGAGGGCTGTGAGGGCCAGGGCGTAGGCGAGAGCTGACAGGGCCGCGCCAGCGACGCTAGTCCTGGACGCGGGCATCGGCCTGGACGGGAGCGCTCTGGTCGCCAGGGCGGCCACCGGGTCCACGACCATCAGCGCGAGCACGCCGTAGAGGGCGCTCCCCCTGAAGAGCACGTACGACGCCAGCACGCTGACAACGCCGAAGGTGATGCCGATGTAGCCGCTCACTCGCTCGTAGCTCCTCTCAAGCATATTGATCTGACTCGAGAACGTGGTCTCAAGGTTGGTCAGCGCCTCGTCCAGCCTGTCAAGCACCGAGGCAAGCCTGACGCCAGGTGCCGTCCTGCTGAGGAACAGCTCCTTTATCTCGTCCATCGCCTTCCTCCTGCCCGCCCTCATCACCCTCAGTATCTCCTCCCTGATGAGGGGCCTCCTCACCTGCGCGGCGTTCACCGCGGCCAGAGACACGGCGATGATGGCGTAGTACTCCGTGGGCCCCAGGCCCCAAGTGGCCTTGAGCAGGCTGGCGAACTGCTCGTTGAATGGCAGGAGGAGAGCGCTTGAGAAGGCTACGTGGAGTGCCTTCCTGAGAACCTCGCGCTTGAGGTCAGCGCTCAGCCTCATACGCGCTACAGGTCCTCTATCCCATTCTCAGTGATCCTGAAGGCCACCTCCCTCTCCGCGTGCTTAGGCGAGTCTATGATCCTTGCGATCCTCTTGCCCTCCTTGCTCTTCTTAAGCCACACCCTGTACGTGCAGCCGTGCGCCACTATGTTGCCGCCAGCCGGCCTGAGCGGGTTGCCCCAGAAGACGTCCGGGCTCGCCACGACCTGGTTCGTAACGACCACGGCCACGTCGTATATGTCGGCGAGGCTAAGCAGCTGGTGCACGTGCCTGTTGAGCTTCTGCTGCCTCGCGGCCAGGAGCTCCCTGCCCGGGTACTCCGCCCTGAAGTGGCTGACGAGGCTGTCGACGACGACCAGCCTGATCGGCCTCTCCTCGATGATCTTCTTCGCCTCGTCCACCAGCAGCATCTGGTGGTCGCTATTGTAGGCCCTGGCGTAGATCACGTTCTGTAGGGCCTCCTCAGGGTCCAGCCCCCTGTGCCTGGCCATCTGGATTACCCTCTCGGGCCTGAAGGTGCCCTCGGTGTCGATATATATCGCGCCAGCCGACAGCCCGCCCTTCTCCGGAGGCAGCTGCACCATGACGCAGAGCTGGTGGCAGAGCTGGGTCTTGCCCGCGCCAAACTCGCCTATGAACTCCGTGACGGCCTTGGTCTCCACCCCTCCCTCCAGCAGCTCGTCGAGGGCCCTGCAGCCCGTGCTGATGTACGATATGCCCCTCCTCTGCTCGTAGTACTCCTTGGCCGTGATGAAGTGCCTGCCGCCGCCTAGGAGCTTCTGGGCGCTGAGTATTATGTTCTTGGCCCTCTCCTCAGACCCTATGACCTCCGCCAACTCGCGCACTGAAGCGAACGCCACGTCCTTGAGCGTGACGTACCCCGACTTCCTGAGCTTCTCAGCGGTGATGCGGCCGACGCCCTCTATATCCTCAAGGTCGAACTGAGAGGCAGGGCACTCCTCGCTGCTGAGCTTGCGGATGAGCTCCTCCTCAAACTCGTCCTCCTGCTCCGAGACCCTCCTCCGAGGCGCTCTAGACTTAGACATCACTACCCGGTATGACTAGGGGCTGGCGCGGAATATATTTATTTCCGTTAAGTAATCTCAGACCCGACTGACCGCGCGAGCTGGTGTCGGGCATGGCGGGTGTCGCTCTGGAGAGGCCGGCTCTGCGCAAGCTCAGGGCGGTGGTGGCCGTCCTCATAGTGGCAGTGATAGTGGTGGGCCTCATATCGGCGTTCGGAATATCCTCCGTCGACGTAGGTGAGGCCGCAGTGATAATCGACCCTGTGCAGAGGCGAATAGTTGACGTGAAGTTCGGCCCTCAGATCTTCATCAAGCTGCCCTGGCAGTACGTCATGAAGGTCTACATGGCGGTGGACGCGATAACGATGAGGAAGGAGGCACCCCACGACTACCCAGCCGTCTCTGCGCTCACGAAGGATGGCGCTAAGGTCGAGGTCGACATCACCGTGAGGTTCAAGGTGATAGAGAGCGTGGCCGCTGTCAGGGAACTGGTGGAGAACTACCCCCAGCTGAACTATAAGAGCATAACTATAGTGCCGACCATAAGGGAGGTCGTGAGGAACATCATCGCCAACTTCACCCTCACGGAGGTCATAGAGAAGAGGTCAGAGATCAGCGTGCTCATAGTCGAGGCGGCCACGAAGAGGTTGACGAGCGACCCGACGCTCAAGAACTGCATAGAGATAATAGACGTGGCCGTCAGGAACATCGAGCCGCCCGCCGAGGTCGTGGCCGCCATCAACAAGAAGCTCGCCGCCGAGCAAGAGGCCAAGGCCGCTGAGTACAGCAAGAGGAAGATGCTCATACTGGCTAACGCCAGCGCCATGGAGAAGAAGATAGCGGCTGAGGCTGAGGCGACGGCCACCCTGATAAGAGCTAGGGCTGAGGCGATGGCCATACTGCTGAGGGCTAATGCCACCAGCGAGTCACTCAGGATGGTCGCGGGGATACTCGGCGCTAATAACACCGACGCGCTGGTGAGCTACCTGTACTTCGAGACACTGAAGTCCATCGTCGAGAAGGAGGGAGTCAGCGTCATACTGCTCATAGGCGGCGGCCAGGGCTTCCAGACCCCGGTCGTATACCCGCTCCCAGTGACGGGCACTAAGGGTGGGAGCAGGGGTTAGCCGCCCCTTGTTCCTTACCAGAGAGGAGGAGAGGATACTGGAGGGCTCTGAGGGGTCCGCTAAGCAGAGGGCCCTCGAGGTAGTGGTCAAGGTAGGCGAGGCCCTGGGGGCTGAGAGGCTGGTCAGGGTCTCCAGCGCCCACGTCTCGGGGGTATCCTACAAGAACATAGGTCGAGCTGGGCTGGAGCTCATGGAGGAGCTTGCCAGGGAGGGGGGCAAGTTCTCAGTCTACACATCGCTCAACCCGGCTGGGATGGACGTCAGGCTCTGGAGGCTCATGGGGCTGCCTGAGGAGTACGCGCGCGGGCAGCTCAGGGTAGTGAAGGTCCTGACCTCGATGGGCGCTGACCCCACGCTGAGCTGCGTCCCGTACCTGCTTAGGCATGTTGGGAGGGGGGAGCAGCTCGCCTGGGGCGAGAGCAACGCCGTCCTCTACGCCAATAGCGTGCTCGGGGCCAGGACCAACAGGGAGGGTGGGCCGCTAGCGCTCTTCGAGGCCATAGCTGGCAGGGCGCCGTACGTCGACCTCAGAACCGACGAGGGGAGGAGGCCCACCGTGGTGGTGGAGTTCGACGTGCGGGGCGGGGCGCCGTGCCCCCTGACGCCGGGGCTCCTGGGCTTCCACCTGGGCAGGGCGGTCGGCCAGGGGGTCCCCCTAGTCAGGGGCGTCGCGCCGCTCCTCCCCACAGACTACGACCTGAGGCTGTTCCTAGCGGGGGTCGGGACGGCCAGCGGGATAGGGATGGTGCTGATCGAGGGAGTGTCGCCGGAGGCCGAGCGCTGCAGCGCGGATGGTCTCGAGAAGCTGAGCATCGACGGCGCGGAGCTCGCTGACTCCTACGACAGAATCTCAGTGGGCGTCAACGACCCTGACGCGATAGCGCTCGGATGCCCGCATCTGTCGAGGGCTGAGCTGGAGTGGTTTGTAGAGCGCGCTACGTCTAGGGGGCGGGCCAAGACCAGGATCCTGCTATTCGCGCCGAGACGCCTGGCCGACAGCTCTGAGCTCGTCAGGCTCCGCAAGTACAACGTGGAGGTGTACAACGACACGTGCATGGTCGTCTGCGACCTGAGGGCCATGGGAATTGAGCGGTTGGTGGTGGACTCGGCCAAGGCGGCGTACTACCTGACGGCTCAGGGCTACGAGGTCGAGCTAACATCGACTGAGGGGGCCCTGAGGAGGGCGCTAGCGTGAGCGTGCTCAGGGTCGAGTGCAGGACCCTGGTCGAGGGGGAGGCTGATGGAGAGGCCCTGGTCTCGACGGAGCCCATCTCCTTTTACGGCGGCGTGGACCCCGAGACGGGCGTGGTGGTGGAGAGGGGGCACCCCCTCGAGGGCGAGTGCGTCGCTGGCAGGGTGCTATTCTTCCCCCACGGCAAGGGCAGCACGGTCGGGTCCTACGTGATCTACAGGCTGTGGAAGAGGGGGCTAGCCCCCGCCGCTGTGGTGAACGTCAGGAGTGAGCCGATAATCGTCGTCGGCTGCGTCCTGGCGTCCGTACCGCTCGTCGACATGTTCCCGCAGAGGCTGCTCGCGACGGTCAGGAGCGGGTCGAGCGTTAGAGTTATAGCCAGAGGCAGGAAGGCCTTAGTGGTAGTCGAGCTATGAGTAAGGACGAGGAGTATAGGGCCCTCGTCGAGGAGATTCTCCACTGCAGGAGGTGCAGGCTCTGTGAGACTAGGACGAACGCCGTCCCCGGGGAGGGACCCATAGACGCTAAGATTATGCTGATAGGGGAGGCCCCAGGCAGGCATGAGGACGCCCAGGGCCGCCCCTTCGTGGGCGCCGCCGGCAAGCTCCTGACCGAACTGCTGGAGATGATAGGGCTGAGGAGGAGTGACGTGTACATCACCAACCTCCTCAAGTGCAGGCCCCCGAGGAACAGGGACCCCCTCCCAGACGAGGTCGAGGCCTGCTCCCCCTACCTCGACCGCCAGGTCGAGCTGATAAGGCCGAGGGTCATAGTCACGCTCGGGAGGCACAGCACTAAGTACGTGCTGGAGAGAGGCGGCCTCAGGGTGCGCGGCATAAGCCAGGTGCGCGGCCGGGTGTTCTCCCTGGAGCTCAACGGCCTCGCCGTTAGAGTCGTCCCAACATACCATCCAGCCGCTGCCCTATACAACCCCAAGGTCAGGGAGGTCTTGGAGAGGGACTTCGCCGAGGTCGTGGGGAGGGAGGTCGAAGCAGCGCTCAGCGGGAGGAGGGTGACCCTAGAGGACTTCCTGTGAGGTGGGGCGCGCTTGTCCGTTAGGGGCGCTGAGAGGGTTAAGGCGCTAGTCCGGCTGATCGAGGCCCTGGACGCCTGCCGGGTCGGCAGGCTCGGCGAGTTCTCGAGGTTCGAGAAGAGCGTCAGATCCCTGAGGCTCTCGGGGCTCCCCTTCAAGGTCAAGGACCTCCGCCGCGCGGTCGAAGCAATCGCCGAGATCCCCCGCAGGCACCCGGGCTACTCCACGGTGAGGAGGCTCAGCAGGCTGTCCTCCGCCCTCTCGATGGGCGGCGTCGCCGTCTCCATGGCGAGCCTGCTCCTAATCGCGGTGCTAAGGGTGGACTCGTTCGTCTACTACGCGACGCTGCTGGCGCTGATAGCGACGTTCTACGCGTCTTACCTCGCCAGGTGGTACAGCGACGAGAAGGTGCTGAGCATCTACGAGGAGAGGATGGACGAGCTGCTGGCCAAGGGGGAGCCTCTGAAGAGGACCGTCGAGTTCCTCATGGACGAGATAAGGAGGGAGGCTAGGAGGAGCAAGCTCGACCTCGGCAAGGTCAAAATCAGCCTGTACCTGCCGGACTACAGGGGCGTTGAGGTGGTAAAGAAGCCCGGCAGGCTGAGGGCTCGGTACGTCGTCAGGCTAAGGCCTTGACCTCCTCCTCTCCGCGAGGTATATCGCGGCTCCCACGCCCACGATTACCGCTGCCACGGCGTACACCACCCACTCAGCCTCCTTGACGACCACCCTGACCTTTATCACGTCGCCCGGCTCGAAGTCGCCGACCTCCAGCGAGAGCTCTCTGGTGGCGAATATGCAGACCACGCTCCCCTCATCAGTGCGCTCGACGTACCTCCAGCACGCCAGGTTCCTGTCCATGACCTCCACCTTCTTGATGTCGTCTGGCTTTACGGCCACCGGTATCTCGACGTATATGACTGGCGTCCTCTTGAGCACCTTGATGACGTACCGCCTATTCGGCTCCACGACCTCCACAGAGCACAGCTTAGCTGGCATCACGGGCTCGAGCCTGATCAGCGGGTCTCCGATTAGCACTGTGTAGGCCGCTAAGTGCGGCTTAATGTCCTTGTTGCTGGCGATGTGCAGGTTGTTCACTATCCTGACGATGTCGCCGAGCTCCCTGCCCTGCAGCAGTAGCGTCAGTATGAGCTCAGTGTGGGCAGTGTCGACCTCGATCCCAGAGGAGAACTCCAGGGTTATCGCTCCCACGTAGGCGGCCGCTCCCCTAGCCACGAACGCCAGGGCTATGCTCTGGCCGGGCTCCTTGAGGTACGGGGTGTGGAACCTAGCGGTAGCGCACGAGAAGGTTAGGACTATGGTCGGGGGGACATAGGGGGGGCCTCGCCCGAGCTCCAGGCCGCTGAGCAAGAAGGGGCCTACCATCGTCGGCGCCATCCCCAGGGGGTTGCCGTGGAGGTTTAGGTATGTGACCAGCCCGCCCCTCGACAGCACCTCTGTAACCCGCCTGTAGTCGTCGGCGCTAGCCCCCTCGACTGACGCGTGCTCGACCGCGAGACCAGCGCCCTCCGCTATCCTGAATATCTTCTTGGCTAGGGCCATGCCCTCGCTCATGTACACCGCCGCCAGCCTGCCCCTCCACGAGCCGGTCAACCTGTCGTAGAAGGCCCCCCTCATTATGAGAGCTAGCGCGTCCTCAGCCCCCACCCCCGTTATGACCCCGATGCTGACCTTCAAGTAGCGGTCCCCGTAGGCCTCTATGGCTGCCCTGTAGACCGCGTTTACTAAGTTGCCCTCCCCCGGGCTCCTCCTGAGGCTGCTGAGCGAGGCTATGAGGACTAGCTTTCTCACGCGGTTCTCCCTTATCGCCTCAGCGAGGGCCCTCCCGCGCAGTAGCTCGCTGATATCCATGACCTCGAGCAGGCACCTCCTGAGACCGCAGTAGTACGCTGCCAGGGGCAGCAGCTCGTCGCCCCTGACGGCGACGACCATCACCTCACGCTCGCTGGCCTCCCGATTTACGGCGCTTGCCAGCTCAGCTGGGCTGAGGCTCTCGTAGCTAAGGCCTAGCTCCCTCAGCAGTCGCTCACTGACCCCAACTGAGACGTACGTGTCGGCTAGCGAGGCGCTGGCTACCACTCGCAGGTCCTCAGGGCTCCGCGCTAGGATGAGCAGGGCTCGCCTCAGGGACGCATAGGCGCTCGCTAGCGTGAGCACCTCGACATCGCTGGCGTTCACCAAGACGCAGGCGTCGTAGGGTGCCCACTCGGCGGCGGCCCTCACGTAGCTCTCGACGCTAGCTGGGCTCAGCCTCACAGCAGGGGGGCCGCTGTAGTACCTCAGGAATGTGAGCTCTGAGACGTCCCCCTCGATGAGTATCGGGCAGCGAAGCTTAACCGCTAGGGGGGCGGCGATGAGGTAGTCGGTCAGCGAGGGGACGAGTATGGCGCCGGTGCCGCCTCCAACCCTGAGCCGAGGGCTCGTGGCGGTGAGCAGCGCCAAGGCGCAGAGCGTGGCCGCGACTAGAGCGCGGGGCATCCTCAACCCTCTCGAGCCCTCTTACCTCTAAGGCACTCCAGGCATATAAAAGCGGCTCGCCTCATGACCGAGCAGTCCTCGCAGACGAGCCGGCCGCACCTGGAGCATACGCCAGCGGCCAGCGCGGCCCGGCATATCTCGCACATCGTCGACCTGCACACCTCGCACAGGCGTGACGCCTCGTCGTAGTGGGCGCGGCACACTAAGCGCCCGCAGAGCTGGCACCTCCTCAGGTCGCTAGCGGCGACGCCGCAGATCTCGCACCTGCCCACGCGTGCAGTATGTCGGGGGTGATAGAAAGATTTAATTACGCTTTTCGGATTGAGTTACTCGCTTCGTTTATGATAGGTGTCGCAGGATGACTTATAGGCCCGACTCGAAGGACAGGAAGGTCATATATCTCCTCACCAAGCTCGCAGAGCTGGGGCTTGACGTGAGGGAGGACGCGCTGCACAGGCTCGTCTACAGGGTTCAGAGGAAGGGGGCTAAGATAGGCTTCGAGTTCGAGGTGGCGAGCTCGGACGGCTCCGTCTTCTCCCACGAGCTCGCCGAGAGGCTGGAGAGGCTCTCCGAGGCGGGCTACGTCAAGAGGTTCGTGGTCACGGGCCGCAGCTACGAGGAGCTGTACTCCTACGTGTACAGGGTGTCGGAGAAGGGGGCGGCCCTCGTGAGGAAGGCTGGCGTGGCGCAGCGCGACAGGAGGGTAATAGACGAGGTCGTCAAGAGGATAGGGGACAGGCTCAGCAAGCTCAGGGGTGGTGGCGGTGGCTGAGTTCTCCGGCAGGAGGGCCATGGAGTACCTCCAGTCCCTTGCCTTCGAGAGGTTCGCTGGCACCGAGGGCGAGCGGGTGGCAGCTGAGAGGATAGCGGAGTACCTCAGGTCCTTCGGGCTCGAGGCGGAGGTGGAGGAGTTCGACGTCACGACCTACAGGATAAGGGAGGCGAGGCTGGTCGTGGACGGCAGGGAGATCCCGTGCTCAGGCGTCGGGCTCTCAGCTGACACGGGGGAGGAGGGGGTGGAGGGCGAGCTGGTCTTCACTGAGGGCTACAGCGCGAGGTTCCTGAGGGAGGCTAAGGGCAAGATACTAGTCTACTACGGCGGGCTCGACCTGGAGGCCTTCAAGAAGTTAGTCAAGCTGGGGGTTAAGGGCGTGATCAGGGTGGAGGGCAGTCCCGGGCGCGAGCCCTCCAGGACCGACCTCCCTGAGGGGTGGCTGAGGCACGGCAACCTGCCCATGGTCAGGATCAGGTATGAGGACGCCCTCTACCTCCTCAGAGCCAGGCCCAAGAGGGTGAGGCTAGTCCTGAGGCAGGAAGTGCTCAAGTCGAAGTCTAGAAACGTGGTCGCGACGAAGAGGGGCTCGGCGTACCCCGACGAGGTTATATTGATTGGGGCGCACTACGACAGCGAGAGGGAGACGGTGGGGGCCTGCGATAACCTGGGAGGCA
Organism: uncultured Thermoproteales archaeon; assembly: GCA_964497915.1. GTDB lineage: Archaea > Thermoproteota > Thermoprotei > Thermofilales > CAYSTQ01 > CAZCFI01. Next base: position 2,300 of record CAZCFI010000052.1, on the reverse strand, counting down.
CTGCGATGCTGCTCGAGCTAGCTAGGGTGTTCTCGCGCGAGGAAGCGAAGAGGACGCTCAAGTTTGCGTTCTTCGGCGCTGAGGAGCTCGGGCTACTTGGGTCGAGGCACTACGTCGAGACCCACGCAAGCGAGCTAGACAGCGTTAAGCTCATGGTGAACCTCGATGTCCACGGGCAGGCCTTGGGGACGTTCTCATGCATCGTGACCGGGGCCGACGAGATCAAGCACTACGTGCAGTTCATAGGCAGGGAGCTAGGGATTCAGCTTAGCGTCACGATGGACATAATGAGCTCTGACTCGACGCCGTTCGCCTACAAGGGGGTGCCCGCGGTCTCCTTCTACAGAGGCGGCGGCTCCAGCTACTTCGCCCACACGCCGCTCGACTCGCTAGAGTACATCGCCCCAGAGGCCCTCGAGAACATGGGCATCATCGTGGAGACGTTCGTGAGGAGGGTGGCAAACTCAGAGGAGTTCCCGTTTAAGCGGGAGGTGCCCGAGCAGCTCAAGAAGAAGCTAAGGGAGTACTACGAGAAGAGGCTAGGCGTTGAAGCTAGCTAGACCACTAGGCACACCACGAAGTCGTTCACATTTGTCCCTGTGTATCCCGTGTATATGTGGCCCCCGACCTCCTTGAAGAACTCGTAGGAGTTGTTCTCCGCCAGGAACTCCTCTGGGTCAAGGCCCATGCTCTCCGCTCGCACGCATGTCTCGCCGCTCACCAGCGCCCCAGCCGCGTCCGTCACCCCGTCTATCCCGTCGCTCCCCATGGAGGCGATCCGCACGCCCTCTAGGCCCTTAATCGCAATGGCTGCTGAGAGGGCTAGCTCCTGGTTCCTGCCCCCCCTCCCCCGCCCAACCACGGTCACCGTGGTCTCGCCGCCAGCTAGGATCGCAGCCGGCCTCCTCACCGGCTCGCCGCTGAGCCTCACCTCCTTACACACTGCAGCCACGACCCTCCCCACGTGCCTCGCCTCGCCCTCAAGCATTGACGTCAGTATGAGCGGGTTCAGCCCCATGGAGTGAGCCTCATCGGCCATGGCCCTGAGCGACGCCCTATTGCTGGCTATTATGAAGTTATGAACCCTCTCAAAAATCCTGTCCCCGGGCTTCGGGGTCTCGGGGAGCTCCCCCCTGACGCCCCTCTCTAGGTGCCGCAGCACGCTCTCGGGGACGGAGTCGCATATCCTATACTTCTTGAGGACTCTGAGGGCGTCAGCATATGTCGACGTGTCGGGGGCCGTGGGGCCCGACGCTATGACATCCAGTCTGTCGCCCACCACGTCCGATATCATCAGCGCGATGACTGTCGCCGGATATGCTAGCTTGGCCAGCTGCCCCCCCTTGAGCCTAGAGATGTGCTTCCTCACGGCATTGACCTCGTCTATGCTCGCCCCGCACCTCAGCAGCAGCTCAGTGGCCCTCCTCTTCTCCTCCAGGGTTATGCCCTCAGCTGGCAGGGGCATGAGGGCCGAGCCGCCCCCCGAGAAGAGGGCTATGACTAAGCGGCGCTCGTGGCCGCCCTCCAGGAGCTCTGCTATCCTGGTGGCGCCCTCCACGCCCCTCTCTGAGGGCAGGGGGTGGTCGGCGCCCCACAGCTCGATCCTCTTGAGCCTGAGGCGGGCCGCAACGTCCCTGGGCACTATGACAAGGCCGCAGCTTATCGCATCGCCCAGCACCCCCTCCAGCGCCTTCGCCATGGCCCCCGAGGCCTTCCCAGCGCCCACCACGACGACCTCCTCGTACTCCCTCAGGTCGAACTCGGCGTCACACACGCGCAACCTGCTATCCGCAAGCCTCACGCACCTCCTCACAGCCGCCTCAGGGTCAGCTGCCCTCAGGCCAGCCTCCAGCAGCCTAAGCACCGCCACGGCGTGGGGGTCGGCGGCTAACTCGGCCCAGTTCTTTATGAAGGTGAAGCCGCTCCCGCTCAAGGCGACCCCGAACATTACTTTTATCTCCAGCGATAATAAGGCTACGTCGCCATGCGGCCAGCTCGCGGCAGGGTCAAGGTCACGGTGCTCGTAGACGTGGTGGCAGCCAGGGCGGGCCTGAAGCCCTGCCACGGCCTCTCGCTCCTAGTGGAGGTCGGCGGCTCCACGGTGCTGTTCGGCACAGGCCCCCTGCCGCACGTCCTGGAGGCCAACATGCAGAGGCTCGGCAGGGAGCTGGGCGAGGTCGATGCACTCGTGATCCCGATGGAGTCGAGGGCCGTGTCGGGCGCTGCCGAAGAGGTGGCAGCCAAGCTGGCGGACTACGCCGTCGTAGTGGCGCCTCAGGGGCTGGCGGTCAGGGCGGGGA
>CAZCFI010000051.1:0-14206 GCA_964497915.1 uncultured Thermoproteales archaeon | reverse complement strand
AGATAACGGGGGCTGGGGGCGGAGGCTACATAGTGGCCCTCGCCAGCGACGAGAGGGCGCGCGATGTGGCGTCCGCGCTCGAGCCCATAAGCGCCAGGGTCTTGGTGCTCGACGTCACGAGGGAGGGCGCTAGGGTGGAGGAGGCTTAAATACGCCCTAGGTCACATGAGGACGAGCCGGAGGGGGTGGCGACGAGCTTCCAGAGGCCTAGGGGCACTAGGGACTACCTGCCCGAGGACATGAGGGTCAGGCGCCGGGTCACTGAGGCCTTCAGGAGGGTCTTCGAGCTATACGGCTACGGCGAGGTCCTCACCCCGGCCTTCGAGCACCTGGAGCTCCTCGAGGCAAAGGCTGGCCCGGAGGTCAGGGAGCAGATATACTGGTTCGTGGACAAGGGCGGCAGGAGGCTAGGCCTGAGGTTCGAGCTCACGACGCCCATAGCCAGGGTGGTGGCGAGCAGGCCGGAGCTGCCGAAGCCGATAAGGTTCTACTACATCGCTCCCGTGTGGAGGTACGAGGAGCCCCAGCGCGGCAGGCTGAGGGAGTTCTGGCACGCGGGGGTTGAGCTGATAGGGTCGAGGTACGTTGACGCAGACGCCGAGGTTGTAGCCGTCATGTACAGGGCCCTCAGAGAGGCTGGGCTCGGGAGCGTCGTCATCAGGCTGAGCGACAGGGGGATAGCTGAGGGGCTGGCGGACCGGGTGGGCGTCGAGCCCAGCAGGAGGGACGACTTCTTCAGGGCCATAGACAAGCTCAGCAAGGTCGGCGAGGAGGGCGTGCTGGAGCTGCTGGCGGGGCTAGGCCTGACGAGGGAGCAGGGCGAGCTAGTCCTGTCCTTCGTCGCGATGAGCGGGAGCAACGAGGAGAAGCTGGAAGAGGCTAGCAGGGAGCTGAGGAGTGGGGCGGCGCTGGCTGCGGTCGAGCGGGTGCGGGAGCTCATCGAGCTCCTCGTCGACGGCTACGGCGTGCCCGAGGAGTCGCTCGAGGTGGACTTCAGCATAGTGAGGGGGCTGGCGTACTACACGAGCTTAGTCTACGAGGCCGTGGTCCCCGAGCGCACCGACATAGGCAGCGTGGCTGGCGGGGGCAGGTACGACAACCTGGTAAGGCTCGTCGGGGGCCCTGAGCTCCCGGCCACTGGGATGGCGATAGGGGTGGAGCGGGTCGTCGAGGCGCTCTCGGAGCCCGGTGAGGCGCGCAGCGATTGGGGGCGGGTGGTCATCGTGGCTCCAGCGTCCCGCGAGCTGTACCGGGAGGCTGTTAGGGTGGCAGAGCTCCTCAGGGGCAGCGGCATCTCAGCTCAGTGCGACGTGATGCGCAGGAGGCTGCGCGCCATAATGGAGCACGCCAACAGGCTGAGGGCCGCTTACGTGGTGATAGTGGGGGCTAGGGAGCTGAGCGCTGGGGCCGTCACGGTCAAGGACATGAGGAGCGGCGAGCAGAGGGTGGTGAAGATCGGCGAGCTCGCGAGCCACCTCAAGAGGGCCCTAGCAGGGAGCTGAGCTCTTGGAGCACCCGCCCCACCTTGTCCACCCTAGCGGCTAGGTACGACTTGAGCCTGGATATCGTGGCGACGGGGGTCGGGTCGACTCCCCTCAGCGCTGCCAGGTAGCAGGAGGCGTAGTCGCCCTGAAATATGAGCGACATGATCTCAGCGAACCTGCAGCCGCCCCTGGAGCGCAGCTCAGTCACGCCGACCCCCCTCTCCCCGAGCATGCCGACCAGGAACTCGACCCTGGCCGCTACCTCAGGCGGCTCCTCGCTCCCCCGCATGAGGACTGCGTGGTACCGCTCGGCCTCGCCCCTGCTAACCCCCTCCCAGCCCTCAACCTCGTTGTGGTTCATCTCGGGCACCACGTCGAAGTGGGCTAGGACCTTGCTGTTCTCATTGAGCTGCGTCTTGAACCTGAGCCCCGCGCTAGAGTACGGCCAGTAGGAGTATATCACGGGCAGCCTCCCGCGCAGCCTGAGGGCCAGCTGCTTAGCTGGGTTCTCGTCGAGTGGCACGTCGACGTCGAGCACCTCCCTCAGCTCCCTGAGGGTCTTGGTGGCGTCCCTCACCCACGAGTCCAGGTCCCCGACGTTGAGGCCAGCCTCCCTGAGGACGGCCAGTATCGGCACGGTCAGGTAGGCGATGGCGGCCCTGGGCTGGTAGCCCCGGGGCACCGCGACCGCCGGGAGCCCCGCCCTCTCGCAGATCTTGAGCAGGACGCCGTCGGAGGCTATGCAGGCTACCATGCAGCCCCTCTCCAGCGCGTGCGCCAAGCTGCTAATAGTCTCCTCTGTGTTCCCGGAGTAGCTGACGGCCACCACGAGCGTCCCGGGGCCGGCGAACCCGGGCAGGGAGTACTGGCGCGACACCACTACTGGGGCGTCCAGCGAGTCCCTCAGCAGGTCCGACACTACGTCGCCGCCTATCGCCGACCCGCCCATCCCAGCGACCACCACGGCCTTGGGCCGCGAGTACTCGATAACCCTAGCCCCCACCGACACCGCCTTGGGGAGCTCGATGCCCCGGCAGAGCTCCAGGGCCCTCTCCAGGTCCTCCGGCAGCCCCCTCACCATCCTCAGCATGCCGCCCCTGTCGACCCTAGAGATGGCCTCAGCGTCGTCGAGGATCGCCGCCATCAGACCACCTCTAGCCCAGCCCCCCTGGCGATCTCCCTGAACCTGACGGCGTCGTCCCTCATAAAAACGTTGTTGAAGAGGACGTAGACCCTGCACCCCAGCTTGGCGTACTCGCCCACCACCGACGCCAACCTGGCCAGGTCCTCGTCGGTGTACTTGTACCTGTAGTTGACCTCGCGCCCGCCTAGCCCGTGCAGCCTGAAGTAGCACAGGTCGCCGACGAACGCTGGCCTCCTCCTGAGCACGTCGACCACGTGCACCACGTCGAGCGAGCTGCATATCCTCCTGACGGCCTCGGGGTGCTCGTGCCACGTGCCCCGCGGCTCCCACGCCAGCCTGACGCCGTCCCTCCTCACGGTGGAGAAGAAGGCCTCGACGCTCGCCTCGGCCTCCGGGGAGTAGCCGAAGGACGGAGGCGTCTGGAGGACGCACACCGCCGCCCTGAGGGCCCTGCACACGCTCAGCACCTCCTCCCAGGCCCTCAGGTTCTCCTCAGTCGGCCTGAGGTAGCCGTACCTGTCCCTCAGCTCCGAGGGGACGCTGATGCCAGCCCTCCTCCAGGTGGGGGAGGTCGGGGGGTGCGTGATGACTTGCCACGCCTTCACGGCGTACTCGAAGTCCGGGGGCGCCATCTCCCTCCACCTCCTGGCGGTCTCGACGCGGGGGAGCTTGTAGAACGTCTCCTGGAGCTCCACGACCCTAAACACGCTGAAGTAGGCCCTCTTGCCGCCCCTCACCGACCACCCGCACGTCCCCACCAGGACCAGGCCGCTAGGCCCAGCCACGCTCCGCACCGTTTAACTGGTGACGGGGGAGGGCATAAGCGTATCAGTCAGCGCTCCTATCAGCTCGCAGAACTGGTGGGCCCGGGGGGACTCGAACCCCCGACCTCGGGGGCAGCCCTGAGCTCCCTCTCCCGCTCGTAAGGCGGGCATCCTGACCGCTGGACCACGGGCCCCTGACTCCTAAGCCCCACTCGAAAGTATAAACCTTTCCGGTAGCTTCAGCTACGAGGAGCAACTTGCCTCCTTAGCGCTCCTTAGGCTCCGCAGGGGGGGCTCCAGCGCCTCAGCCACGACCCTCTCGGTCTCGGGGTCGAGCTTAGCGTCGACGTAGAGCATCCTGTGGAGCGCCGCAGCTAGCTCGTCGAGCGCGCTCACCAACCTCCTGTAGGACTCAGTGCCCTCGAGCCCAGACCTCCTGGCCTCGCTGACCACCTCCCTGAGCTCCTTGTACACCTCAGCCGCCCTCGCCGCGACCCCCAACGGGAACCCCCGAGCTACATGTGGGGTGCCCGCTTAAAAGCCCGCGGTCGAGCTGTCGATGGCTGGGACCGTTACCTACTTAAGGGGGCGCCCCGAGGGTAGCAGAGGAGCATGGTCAAGAGGATCGACCCAGCCCTCTGCGCTAAGTGCAAGGGGTCGAGGAGGCTGTGCGGCAGGCCCGTGTGCCCCATACTCAAGCGCATAGAGAGCAGCGTCAAGGTCAGCTCTGTCATCAGGAGGAGGGAGCTGTTCGCGGCGACGCCGCCGTCGGTGCTCGTGGGCGAGAGGGGGTACCCCCACGTTTGGCTGGGCCCGAGCGTCGCGCCCGTGAGCGGTGAGGGGGCGGCGCTCTACGACGACCCCGAGGCCTGGTGGGGCCGCATGAGCTTGGAGGACATCATAGGGCTGAGGGCCTCCATGGTCTTCTCGCGGTTCAGGGCGAGGGTCGCGGACGCCAGGAGGCCTAGCTCGCGGCTCCTCGACCTCACGAGGGAGCTGGCGCTGTCCGCGAGGCCGGTCGACGCCGAGTACGTGTTCAGGAAGCCGCCAGTCCCGAGGGTCAGGTTCGACGGCGTGCTTAGCCCCATAGGCCCGGGGGCTGAGCTGAGAGACCTCAGGCTCGCTCAGAACCCAGCCGTCCCGAGGAAGGTCGACAGCTTAGTCGACGACTACGACGCCGCGGCTCGCGAGGCTGCCTTCGAGCTCTACGACTGGGGGGTGAGCTACTACCACATAGTCAGGATATTCAGCCTCGGGATGCTCGGCCTCAAGAGGCAGCGCAGGCTGGTCCCCACCAGGTGGGCGATAACGGCCGTTGACAGCATCCTGGGGGACCGCCTGCTGGAGAAGGTGCGCGAGTTCGAGCCCGTGAGCGACGTCGAGCTGTACAGGGCTGACTACCTGGGCAACAGGTACGCGATGCTAGTGGCCCCCGGCGCCTGGTCGTTCGAGATGATCGAGATATGGCTGCCCAGGAGCGTGTGGGTCAGGGGGAGGGAGCCCTATGTAACTGTGAACTACGAGCTGCACGACGGGAGGTGGAGGCTGCCAGGCGTCGACGGCGGCTACCACGCCATCAGGTTCCCGGTGCTGGAGGCCCTCTACAGGAGGCGCAGGCAGGCCGTAGTCGTGGCCGTGAGGGAGGTCACGCCGGACTACTACGCCCCCGTGGGCTCGTGGCAGATAAGGGAGAGCGTGAGGCGGGCACTTGCTAGCGAGCCCCTGAAGTTCGCCTCAGTGGAGGAGGCGCTGCGAGCCGTGAGTAGGATCATCGAGACCCCGGTGAGCGTAGTGGTCTCCAAGTCCCACCTCCTCAGGTTCCTGACCGGGCAGCGCAAGCTAACGGAGTTCATGGGTTAGCCCCTTACTCCGCTGGGCGCCTCCGGCCTTGGCAGCTCTCGCGTAGTACGGGGGCTCTGCGCTTAGGGCCTGAGGCTATGGGCGCAGGACCACCCTCAAGCTCCCCAACCCCCCTCAGCAGCCGAAGCCCGCCGAAGCCGCGCGATCCGGGCTCTGAGGCTCCGCAGCCACGCGCCAGCCCTCGGAGAAATCGCCTGTATTCGCCAGGGACGTCGCGACGAGGTGGAGGGGGAGCTCGCCAATGCAGAGCTAATACATAATATGCTTCGACAGGCTGCTGCGACTGCTGGTGAACAAGATGAGCCTACCAGGACGTCAGAGAGCCGCTAGGGGCCAGGGCCTACCGTGAGACTCGCGATCGAGCCCCCTGGGGCGGGCAGGGCTGACTACGTGGAGCCAGCGCTGCGGATAGCCCTGGAGCGCGGGGTGACGCTCTACGACTCGCTGTACATAGCGCAGGCGCGTAGGTACGGCGAGCTCCTCACGAGCGACCGGGGGCAGGCCGGGGTGGCCGCCGAGCTGGGCGTGAGGGTGCACTTGGTGGAGTGAGTTGTCCCCCTCTGCGCTCGCCGCTCCACTCAGCAGCCGCTAGAGACGCCCTCTCACATGCCTGCGAGCCCTGAGCAGCTAGGACTCCCCCACCTCACTATGCAAGTGCAAGCCGCTTCAGTCAACGACCACTCTATTGATGAACCTCGTCATCTCTGTCGCAAACCTAGCGGCGAGGTCCGCGCTCATACCCACCCTCTCGACCATGTAGCGCTGAATTCGCTCAGCGCTCAGGCTCCTGTCGTAACCGGACTCGTACATTATCCTCCCCACCTGCCACACCAGGCTGTCGATCCTAAGCAGGGACACGTTGCCCCCGATCCTCTCCCTCACTCTCTTTAGGACGAGCGCCCAGGCCCTCCTGAACGCGCTGTCGTCCCCGTAGCCCTCCAGCAGCCCAGTGCTAATGGTGACCTGCCTGACGTGGAAGTCCACGGGGATGGGTATGTCCCAGGGGAACTTGGCGTAGTCGCCGAAGCAGACTAAGTGGGATATGTCGAACGCCTTCATGGCGAAGACGATGGTCTTCCTCTCCATCCCGCTCCTGAGGGTCTCTGAGAGCCTCCTCCAGAGCAGCATGGCCTCCTCCCTTAGCCTGTCGTAGTTCTCGACAAGCCACCTCGCGAATCCAGAGTTAAAGATCCTCCTTATCCTAGCCACCTTCAGCTGTAGCATGCGCGCGTTTATGGGCTCGTTGAGGAAGACTTTCATCAGGAGCTCAACCTGCCTCAAGTCGTTCAGGTCACCGAAGTCGCGCGCTACCTCAGCTAGGGTCGACCAGAGCCTCTCGGCACCACCGCGCCCCAGCTGGAAGTCGATAATGCCCGTGCAGACGGCTATCAGGCCTAGGAAGGGCGGGCTAACCCCCATCTCGCGTAGGGCCCTTAGCGCTCGGTACTCTGGCTCCAACTTGTCAAACTTGATTATGCCGTCAAGTCCTAGGTCGCAGAACAGGTCGGAGATTACCCTGACCCGCTCGAGGTTGATGGTGGGCCTGCCAGCGCGCACTCCCCTCACCTGGGTCAGCAGTCGAAGGGCGAGTTGCCCTCTATCGCTCTCTTAACCCTCCTCATGGCCTCGCCCAGTGGCAGGCCCAGGGTCGGCGCCGCGACCCTCACGTCGAAGCCCTTGAAGGCCTCGCGAACCACGTTGACGTAGTCCCTACCTCCTAGGACGACGACCTTGTCGAACTTGTCGAGTCCCTTCCTCCTGATCTGCTCGACGAGGCTCTCGACGCTAATGGGATTCGTCCTCGGATCCCTGAAGGTCACGCTGTAGTTTCCCGGGATGACGAAGTCCGGGTCGATGAAGCCGTACTTCGCGGACAGTATTACCCAGCGGTCTGCGAACTTCTCAGCGTACCTCCTGTTGACCTTGAAGGGAGCGCCGATGTACGCGTCCTTAGCTCGCACGGGGCCAACGGTCGGGTGGCGGTCCCAGACCTTCCTCTTGCCGCACGAGACTATGACTAGTACCGGCACTCCTAACCCCCGCTAGCCCATTGACCCTGGTAACGTTAAAGATAAAGATGTTGAGCAAATTAGTTTTCTTCCAGTAAGTTCCTGCTAGTCGGCCCTGTCCTCCATGCTGGCCGTGGCGATTCTCAAGCTCTCGCCCCGGACTGATGGCCTGAGAGCGCAACCACCTAGTGTGAGCTTAGAGCGGCTCCAGTCTTAGGAGTGAGACCTAGAGTGCCTGCCGAGTACCGCAGGGCGGGTGCTGAGGGCAGCAGGCGCGCTCGTATAGCCGAGCTCAGCGAGATCGGGCTAGCTTCCCCTGGGCTTGTGCCCGTGTGGGGGCAACTCGACGGTTAGCGCTCACTCCTCACCTCCGCCGCTTGAGGCTGTTGACAGTCACGCGTCCAGAGGGCGTTGGGGCCCGGGAGGCTAAGAGGTGCAGCTGAGGCCAAGTCCCCAACCTCATTCCGCAGCTCAGGCAACTTCACCTTCTCCTCACATCTGCCCCTGCTCCCGAAACCCCGTCCTAGCCTGATCCTATGTGCTGGCAACCAGCCCTCCGCTCCTACCCGATGAGCCGACCTTCTCGACGCACTGCCAGAGAGCGTAATGCGCTGCCCTTCCTCGGCCGCGGGTGCTCTGAGGTCACCTCTGGGGAATAGGCCTATCACTTAATTGAGCGAAGACGGCGATTCGGATGGCTTCTAGATAAATCGCCGACGCGCCCGTGAGGGCGGCCTGGGAGGCGAACAGGAAGGGCCTCAGGGCCTCCAGCGTCGAGGCTGCCCTGAGCTCCGTCGGTTGGCTAAGCTGGGCCTTGCAGAGTAGAGGAGGCGAGGGGCTTGGCGGGCTCGCTCCAGCCCCGCGGCGCTCAATGGCCCCGCGAGGCGCGTGCGCACGTGCAGGGTTCAGGTGTGTGGGCTCCTCATGAGGGGGTGTCAGCTCTAGGAGGAGTCGTCACCCCTCAGCGAGGGGTCCTCCACTCATCAGCCGCCTTCCTAAAACACTAGGTCCCCTATGTCCTCTATAACCTTCGCGATCCCCCTGAGCTCCCCGACCACGCTGGCCAGCAGGCGCCGCTGGTCGGCGCGCCCCCTCAGGCCCCTCTCCACCTCCCCGAGCCTCTCGTATATCAGCGTCACGTCCTTGACGACCTCGACGGCCTCCTCCAGCCTCTTGGCCCTGTACGCCCTGAGCACCTTGTCCTGAGCCCTCTTGAGGCCCTCTGACGTCTCGAGCAGGGAGCTCATCATGTCGCCTGAGAGCACGATGCCCCTCTCGAGCACCCTCAGCACCGCCTTGGCCAGCGCCTCGCCGTGGTCGGCTATCTGCTCTATGGCCTTGGCCAGCAGCCTGTAGTCGAGGAGCTCGAGCGCGCTGAGCTCGCCCCTCCTCAGCAGCCTCCTGAGCGACGAGAGGCTCGACCTTATTATCCTGACGGTGAAGAAGTACAGCCTGTCCACGTTGTCGTCGCGCTTGATGACCGACCTCGCTAGCTCGCTGTCACCCTTGGCCAGGGCCAGGACGGAGTCGCCGTACATGGACTTGGCTATGTCGCTCATCCTCTTTATTATCGACCAGACCTCGACCGGCCCCCTGCTGAAGCTCTGCAGCGTCACCCTGTTCTGGGTCTCGTCGACTATCTCGAGCCCTATCAGCCTGCTCGATATGCTCTCTATCATGGCCATGTGCTTCCTCGACACCCTGCCGGTCGTGACGGCCTCTATTATGTCGTACCCCTTGAGGTAGGCCGCCAGTATCCTCCTGTCCACGTAGTCGTCCAGCTGCACCTCGATGGCCTTGACTCCCTCCTCCTCGCGCTCCTCCCTCGGGGAGATCTCGAGCGTCCCCTCCTCCGAGACCCTGACGAACACCGTGTCCCCCCGCTTCAGCTTGTGGAACCTGACCCACGACTTGGGGAGGGAGACGTAATAGGTGCCGCTAATCTCCAGTATCCTCCTGGTCTCCGGCAACACGTCCACCTGCGCCGCCAAGTGGGGGGTGTTTAGTATAGGGGGGCAGTCTGGTAAAAAATGCTTCCATGGCCCCGCCTGAGGCGGAAGCCGCCTTGCGCGCCCCGGAGGGAAGGCTTATGTGTGGCCCCTCCGCTCACATCACGAGCGCCATGAGTAGGGAGTGGGCCAAGGTTCGCAGGGTCATCGCGTCCGCCGACGTGGTGCTGGAGGTGCTCGACGCCAGGGACCCGATGAGGACGCGGTGCCCGGAGGTCGAGAGGCTAGCCGAGAGGCTGGGCAAGAGGGTCGTGCTGGTCATCAACAAGGCTGACCTGGTGCCGCGCGACGTCGTGGAGAGGTGGCGCCGGGTCCTCAGCAGGGAGCACCCGACGGTGTACATAAGCGCCAGGGAGAGGCTGGGGACGAGGATGCTGTGGGCTGCCATAAGGTCGGCGTCCGACAAGAGGCCGCTGACGGTGGCCGTCGTCGGCTACCCCAACGTGGGGAAGTCGACGGTGATCAACTACCTGAGGGGGAGGCGCTCCGCTGGCACGTCGCCCGTCCCCGGCTTCACCAGGGACACGAGGCTCGTCAAGGCCGCGACCTGGCTTAGGGTCGTGGACACGCCCGGCGTGGTCCCAGTCGCGGAGGAGGTCAGCGAGGTCGACGCCATAATAAAGGGCGTCGTGAGGCCAGAGGCGCTGGACGACCCGATCCACTACACCCTCAAGTTCGTCGAGGAGGCGCTCAGGAAGGACCCCAGGGTGTTCCTCAGGACGTACGGCGTCAAGTCGAGGGAGCCTATGAGCGTCATAGAGGAGCTGGCGAGGAGGCGGGGCCTGCTGCTCAAGGGGGGGAGGCTTAACTTGGAGGAGGCAGCCAGAATTATCATCAGGGACTGGTACAGCGGCGTGCTGGTCTTCTATTACACGCCAGAAGACTACGCCGAGCGCGAGGAGAGCAGGAGCCTCGGGCGATCCCAGGGGGCCTAAGCCGAGTGAGGGCCGCTCTAGGACTCCCTCTACTCCATCAGCCTTGCATGGGCACCCTCGCCGGGGGCACCGCTTGGCTAATAGCTTAATTTAATGTAGCGTCACTATTTGAACTGAGGTCCTCACGCAGAGGTGCTCAGATGGAATTTCTCAGGAGGAATGCCCTGAAGTTCCTCGAGGAGGCTGAGGAGGCGTTCAGCAAGGGGGACTACGGCTTCACCATGCTCTTCGTAGAGCAGTTCTTCCGGCTCTCCCTCAAGTACATACTCTACAAAAGGTACGGTGAGTTCCCTAAGACCCACAGCCTCAAACTGCTCTTCGAGTTGACGAGGAGCTCTGATTTAGCAGACTACTACAGGAGAAATTTGGATCTCCTAAGGGAGATAGAGCTATCTTACATAGCTGCGAGGTACATGGACGTGGAGTACAGTCGAAGGGTGGCAGAGGAGGCATTGGCATTAGCCAGGGACTTTAGGAGGAAGTTCCTATGAAGGAGTATCTTGTGAAGGAATACTTCAGAAAGCTTGACGAAAACGAGGAGTTCTTCGAGCGGGCGCTTGAGGTAGCGAGGCGGATGGCTAAGAGGGCCGAGAGGCTGCTCGGGGACTGCGAGGCGTACGTCGTGGGGAGCTTCGCCAGGGGGACCCACACGCTATCCTCCGACCTCGACGTGCTGATCGTATCTGATAGAATCCCAGACAGGCTGGACTTCGAGTGGTACTGCAACGTGGTCAAGGCGCTGACCAGCGACCACAGGGTAAATATCCATTTGCTGAGCAAAAGGAGATTCAAAGAGCGTAAGAGGATGTATGCACCGATGATAAGAGTGAAGTAGGCACCTCAAAGCCAGGTGGGGGGTCCCGGCCACGGCTGAGGTGCTGAGAGGCACCTAACCGCGTCTGCTCCTTACGCGCGGGGCACCCGGCTGCGCGAGGACTGGAGGTTGGAGTTCGCGAAATTCCTTGAAGCGCTAACGGACCCCAGGCCGTGGGGCGGCGAGGGCCTTTATAGAATATAGAAAGCTTTATATTGTATGTTGGCGCAAGAACTCGTATGCCCGAGGGCCTGCTGCTGCTCAGCACGCTGACGGCCCTCTACATAGCCTGGAGCATAGGCGCCAACGACGAGACCATGGCGAACCTGGCTGGCAGCAGGTTCGTCAGCGTGACGGCGGCAGTCCTATTAGGAGCCGTGATGGACTTCCTGGGCGCGGTGCTCCTCGGCCACAAGGTCGAGGAGACGCTCGGCCACGAGCTCCTAAGGAGCCCTGTGACCGAGGTCGACGCGTTCGTGGTGGTGCTCTCAGTGGCCGTCTGGCTCACAGCTGCCTCCTGGTACGGCTGGCCGATATCGACCACGCACTCGGTCGTCGGGGCCTGCATAGGGGTGGGGGTGGTCAAGAGCGGCCTCCTCGGAGTCAACTGGTGGACCCTCGGCAAGATAGCAGTCGCCTGGGCGCTGTCACCGCTCGCGGGCCTCGCGTCGACGGTCGTCGTGCTCAAGGGCCTCAGCTCAGTCGTCAACAGGTACGCGAGGGGGCTCGTGCGCAGGGTCAGGGTCACCTACATCTCCGCTTACCTCCTACTCGCCTGGTCGTGCCTCTCAGCGTTCTCCAGGGGGGCTAACGACATAGCGAACGCCACGGCCTTCCTGGCGGTGGTCCACAGCAACCCAGCGCTCGTGAGGGCCGTCTGCGGGCTCGGGATGGCGCTGGGCCTCGTGACCATAGGCAGGAGGGTCATCAGGTCAGTGGGCTTCTCGCTCTCCAGCCTGGACCCCTTCGCCGCCCTCGTCGTGCAGATGAGCGTCGCCCTCACCATGCTCGTCGGGACGCTAGCCAAGCTGCCGCTCTCAGGCACTCACATACTGGTGGGCTCGATAATCGGGGTCGGGCTGGCCAGGGGGGTCTGGGTAGACGTCGGCAGCGTGAGGAGGATATTCCTGATGTGGGCACTGACGTTCCCAGCGACAATGGTGACTGCTGCCGCTCTCTCGCTACTGGCCTCTGCCGTCACTTAACGCTCCTGATGGCAATGACCTTGACTACGTCGCTCGCGTCCTCGCACAGGTCCGCCGTCTCCTCTATCGACTTCACTAGGTCGTACAGCAGTAGGACCTCGTTGGCCGGCAGCCCTGACGCGTACAGCAGGCCCAGCGCCCTGACGTAGAGCGAGTCTATCTCCTCCTCCACCCTCTCGACCTCGTAGCACAGCTCGATGGCCTTCTCCACGTCGTACAGGAGGGCCTCCAGGCACCGCCTCAGGGCCCTGACGCACTCAGCGAGCTTCTCGACCATCGGGCCGCACGGGCGGCAGGCCTCGCACAGCAGCCTGCCCGCCTCCTCGCGCTCCAGCAGGATCGTCAGGATTCGGCCGACGTCCTTGGCCCAGTCGGCCACGAGGTCCACCCTCTCTATCAGCTGCATCATGTCCTCCCTGTACAGCGGCGGCAGGACCTCCCTGGCCAGCTCGCCCGCTATCTCCCTCCTGACCCCGTCGGCCTCCTCCTCGGTCTTGAATAGCTCCTCGAGCGCTGACCTGGACTCGGCCACGTCGCCGCGCCGGAGCGCGTTGAACGCCTCCCTGAGCTGCTCCACCGTGAGCGCGCAGAGCTCCGCGTGCCTCTTCAGCAGGTCCAGGACCCTCAGCTCCCTAGCCCTCCTGAAGGGCAGCGCTGGCTTGCGCATGTCTCTGCTTAGCCGCCATCAACCTATATAGTTTACTGCTCACTATGTGCCAGTAACTATCCTACGGAGCGCGCCCATAGGCCCTCAGGTACTCCCCCAGGTCGCTCAGGGCCCCCTCAAGCTCCTCAACGACGGCGGCCAACCCGCCGGGCTCGCAGCAGGCCGTCAAGCACAGCATGCCGTCCTCGTTGAGGTCCACCCTAACGAGCTCGTAGCGGCTCTCCAGGAGGCTCCTGACCTGGCAGATGCGCCACAGGTCGCAGAGGCCCTGGGGGCAGCCCGATATGGCGTCGCTCTCCACGTAGAGCCCGTAGTCCTCGACGAATAGGTCGAAGCCCAGCCTCAGGCCCCCCCTCTCGATGGCAAAGGCCACGCTCCAGACCCCCTCCTCGTCCCTCCGCGCAGCTGCGGGCAACCCCCGAGCCCTGAGCAGCTCGCACGCTGGCTTGAGGGCCTCGGGCTCCGCGTACTCCTCCAGCCTAGCGACGCTGCCGTCTTCGACGTCGCGCAGGGGGTACAGGCACCCCAGAGCCCTCCCGACGACCCTCACCGGCGTGTAGGGCTGGCTGAGCCCGTAGAACACGCAGAGGGCCCTGCCGGGGGGCCAGTAGGCGACGTCGCCCCTCGCGACCCTGGGGGTCAGCCGCCCTCCCCACAGGTCGACGCCCACGTCAAAGTACACCTCCTCCTTCCACTTGGACACCCTGACGACTGAGGGGCCATCGCTCAGCAGCCTCTCGCCCACTCCGTCCTCCACTGCCAGCGGCAGCTCCCACCCGCTCTCCAGCACGAGCTTGGCTATCACGGCTAACCTTATTGGGGTCCGGGGTATAAAGCTGCACCGTGAGGGCCTACAGGTCGAGCGAGGTGGCAGTGTACGTACTCGAGCGCTCGATAGTCGTGGAGATACTCGCCGCTGGCCTCGAGGGAGCCCCCCTCCCGTGCTCCCAGCTGTACGTCATCGACGCGGCCGACGTGGCTGGCGTCAGGGTGGAGGGGGGAGAGGTCGTGGTGGAGCTTAGGGGCGGGGCCTCGGTGAGGCTGGCCGTCG
Source organism: uncultured Thermoproteales archaeon (assembly GCA_964497915.1). Classification (GTDB taxonomy): domain Archaea; phylum Thermoproteota; class Thermoprotei; order Thermofilales; family CAYSTQ01; genus CAZCFI01. The sequence continues at coordinate 264 of CAZCFI010000051.1, read as the reverse complement.
ACAGGCCGCTGGAGCTCGCCAGGGACGTTGAGCGCCTGGCCCGAGCATTCTACAGTGGCCCACGTCACTTAGATCACTGATTTTCAGTTTATTATGCTGCATCATCATGGAATGAGCACGGTTAATCTGCATACCTGAGCTCCATTTCATGCACAGAGTACGTGCCCACGGCGCCAAATCGTCAATATGCAGAAAAACTAATATAGTTAACAAAATTTAGTATAAATAGGTCTTTATAAGGCTCTTGAGCCAGCCCTCGGAGCC
>CAZCFI010000050.1:0-14279 GCA_964497915.1 uncultured Thermoproteales archaeon | reverse complement strand
TGTGGATCCACAGCCTCGGCGCTAGGTGGGAGGCCCTCCTGCCCCCTCTTGCCACTGTGCCCCTAACTGAGGTGATACAGCTCCCACTGCCGTGGAGGAACGCTACCGTGCTGGACCTGGCAAATAACTTGGTGGGCGTGGCCCTCGGCGCCGCTGCCTACCTTGCGGTGTCCACTCTCACTCAGCGAAGAGGGAGTAGTCGACGCCGCTCCTCTCGCAGAGCTCCTTGACGCTCACGGGTCTGCCCCTCTTAGTAGACTCGTAGGCAGCCTCGGAGAGAGCCGCGACGTACAGCCCGCAGAGCGCTGGGCTCTTGTTCTCGTCCCTCCCGGCAACGGCGTCTACAAAGTTGAAGACTGGGCGTGACGGCTTAAATCCTGAGGTATCCACTGGCCTCGGCTCTCCGCCCCTCGGCGTGAACACGGGGGCCTCCTCGCCTATGACGAGCCTGCCCCTCTCGCCCCAGAACATCTCAGCCTCGGCCCACGCTGGAGAGTCGCCAGCCACGGCGAAGCTGAGCAGGGCCCCTCTCGTCAGCTTGGCGGAGAGGCACGCGTTCACGTCGACCTCTATGTCGTACGGGTCTAGGTAAGCGAAGGCCTCGAGCGGCTTCAGCCCGCTGACCCAGAAGGCTATGTCCAGTATGTGGCTGCCCGAGTCTATGAGCTCGCCGCCCCCGCCGAGCTTGAGGGTCCCCCTCCACGTGCCCTTGGCGATCTTATACCAGTTCTGAGCCAGGAGCAGGGATATCAGCTTGACCTCTCCCAGCCCCCCGCCCCTCACGAACTCCCTAGCTGCCACGTACTTCGGCATGAAGTGCCTCTGGTAAGCAACTTCGAGCACCACGTCCCGCCTCTCGGCCTCCACCATCATCCGGTAAGCCTCGCCCAGCTTGCACGCCATCGGCTTCTCCACGAGCACGTGCTTGCCGGCCCTGAGAAAGTCCATGACCTGCTGGTAGTGCAGGGTGTGTGGCGTGCATATCACCGCTGCGTCCACGAGGGATATGGCCCTCCTGTAGTCGTCTAGCACCTCAGCGCTTGAGAAGCCGAGGTCGCGCTTCACGCTGAGGGCCTTTTCCCTGACGACGTCAACGAGACACGCCACCTCGACGTCGGCTCCTGACTCGATCAGCTTCTTGAGGTCGTTGGCGTGCGCGTGGCCAGCGCCGCCGCACCCGACAAGGGCCACCTTCATGGTGCCCCCAACTTGCCCCTCGCCGCCCCGATATTTTAACGTTATTATTGCTGAATGCTTCGCTAGCCCGTGAGCTTGCCGAGCAGCTCGATGGCTGCCTCAGCCAGCCTCTCGCCCTCACCGGGCTCGAGGACGGTCGTTGGGTACGTCACCTCGTAGCCGCCCTTCGGGTACTCGTGAGCGGGCGCTATGTAGCCGAAGTAGTGGTTAGCGTAGGAGGCCACTATAGTGTTCGGGAAGGGAGAGGCCTCCTTGACACTCGCCCCCAGCTCGACTAAGACCTCGCTTGGGAGGAATACTAGCGCCACCTCGTCTCCCAGCGCTAGGGCCCGCAGGTCGACCTCGACCGCCCCGCGCTCGCCGTACCTCTCCGCGTAGTGGAGGACGGCCCTGGCCCTGTACAGCTCCAGCATCGCCCTGAGCCTCTCCTGGCGGGGCGCGCCCTCGGCCTTGGCTAGCCTCGCCTCGGCCTCCTCGACCATCCGCCTGGCCTCGCTCACGGAGCAGGGCCGCTGGGCCCTCAGCTCCACCCTAGCGGAGGAGCACCTCAGGTCAGCGTCCCGAGCCCTAGGCTTAGACAGCAGCGCTACCTTGGAGGCCTCGCACCCCAGTATCCGCCCCATCCACTCAACGTCCTCGAACGTCCCCACGCTCCTGTCGTACACCCTCTCAAGCGAGGTTCCCGGGGTCAGCGGGTTTATGTCGCCGCAAGTCCCGTTGAGGAAGGCTGACTTAGCGCCCGTCACCTCCTCCACCGTGCGGTTGAGCGCCCCTGGGTAGTCAGCGCTTATCAGCCTGTTGTTGTGGCCGAGCACCACCGCGTGGCAGGAGAAGCTGGAGATGATGATGTCGATGCCCCCCGCGCCGCACAGCGCCACCACGTGCACGCGCGGGTCGATTGGGCCAGCTCGCGGGTCCCTCCTGTTCACGGACACCCCCCTTACCTCGCTCACGCCGCTCGCTACCCTAACGTCGGCCAGCTCCCTAGCTGCCGCAGCCACAGCCCCAGCTATCGCCCTGGCCACGACCTCCCTGAGGGCTCGAACCCCCTCGCCCGACCAGTGTGCCTGCAGAGCCGGTCCTGAGTGGGTGTGCGTCCCAAGCACGGTTAGCCTGTCCGGCTCGAGGCCCACCTCCCGCTCGACAGCCCTAGCCACGCTCTCAAAGAGGTCACGGTCGACGCCCAGCAGGTCGGCCGCGGCGATCGCGAAGGCCTCGCTCCCGCACTCCAGGTACACAGCCCTCACGTACAGGTCGTCGTGGACGCCTATCGACGGGCCCTCTCTGAGGGCGTAGCCAGACATCGGCGTGCCCACGGGCGGCGTGATGCACGCCCTAAAGTAGCCAGCCTTAAGCGAGCCCACGCCACCACCGCTAGTAAGCTGAGGCCCTAGACTAATATCAGTGGCGCGCTCCCGATATAAGGGCCGGTGGTAATAGACCAGCCAGGGCATGGTGACGGGGAGGGGTCCTTGGGCTTCCCGAGCTTCGCTAAGCTGCTGGGGAGGCGCAGGCCAGTCATAGGGGTCGTGCACCTCCTGCCGCTGCCGGGGAGCCCCCTCCACGGCGGCGACATGGAGGAGGTCGTCAGGAGGGCTGTGGCAGACGCTGAGGCTCTAGAGTCTGGCGGCGTTGACGCCATCATAGTGGAGAACTATGGGGACGTGCCCTACTACCCGAGCAGGGTGCCGCCCATAACTGTGGCCTCGATGGCCTACGTTGTCTCGAAGGTCGTCGAGAGGGTGGGGGTGCCGGTCGGGGTCAACGTGCTCAGGAACGACGGGGTGGCAGCCCTCTCGATAGCCCACGCCGTCGGGGCCAAGTTCATCAGGGTTAACGTGCTGACGGAGGCTGCGGTGACCGACCAGGGCATAGTTGAGGGCTGCGCTCACGAGCTCATGAGGCTGAGGAGGTACCTCTCGAGCGACGTCGCCGTGCTGGCCGACGTCCACGTCAAGCACGCCTACCCCCTGATGAGGAGGAGCCCTGCTGAGTCCGCTCGAGACGTGGTTAGCAGGGGGCTAGCTGACGCCTTGGTGGTCACTGGGAGGAGGACGGGGGAGCCCCCGAGGAGGGACGCCGTCGAGCTCGTCAAGGGCGCCGCCCCTGAGGTGCCGGTGCTCGTGGGGAGCGGGGTCGACTGCTACAATGTCGACCAGTACTTCGAGGTGTGCGACGGCTTCATAGTCGGCACGTACTTCAAGAGAGGCGGCAGGACCGCGGCTCCCGTGGATCCTGAGAGGGTCAGGAGGTTGGTCGAGAGGGTTGAAGTGCTGAGGGCTGGGGTGTGAGCGTGGGGAGGCTCGACGACGTGGTCCGCATTCTCGAGAGGGAGCTGAGGCTGGTGGACGAGGAATTCGTCGCGCGCATGGTTTACATGCGCACCCGAGACCCTTTTAAGGCCCTAGTCGCCACGATAATCTCCCAGAACACGACGGAGGCCAGCACGGCCAAGGCCCTGAGGAGGCTCTCCGAGCTCTGCGAGGTATCGCCCGAGGCGCTCGCCAGGGTGCCCGTGGAGGCGATAGCTGAGGCCATAAGGCCAGCGGGCCTGCAGGAGGCTAAGGCTAGGGCCATAAGGGGCGTCGCCGAGCTCGTCATGAGGGAGTACGGTGGGGACTTCTCCAGGGCCCTGGAGGGCACGGTGGAGGAGGTCAGGGAGAGGCTGATGAGGGTCTCGGGGATCGGGTACAAGACGGTCGACGTGGTGCTGATGAACTTGGGGAGGCCAGTGCTGGCCGTGGACACGCACATCGCCAGGGTCGCGAGGAGGCTGGGCCTAGCCCCCGCGTCAGGCGGCTACCTAGCCGTCCAGCGAGCCCTGCAGGCCGAGCTAGAGCGTGAGGACCCGCTCAAGGCCCACCTCCTCCTCATAAAGTTCGGGAGGACGATATGCAGGGCTAGGAGGCCGAGGTGCGGCGAGTGCCCGCTGAGGGGCGAGTGCAAGTACTACGCGTCGCAGCTCGCTAAAGCTGATTAAGGCGCTAGCCTAGCGTAGTTAGGGGGGCGCCAGTGAGGGTGTTCATCGACGAGCTGACGTGGCCCGAGCTTGAGGAGAGGCTAAGGGCGACTGACATAGCCTACCTGCCGGTCGGGACCGTCGAGTGCCACGGCCCGCACCTGCCCCTCGGAACTGACCTGTACGTCGCCACCGCTGTGTGCGTGCTAGCCGCTAGGGACACGGGCGGCCTGGTGCTCCCGCCGCTGGCCTACAGCTTCACTGGAGCGACTAGCGCATTCAAGGGCGCCGTGAGCGTGCCGATGAGGCTGGAGGCCGAGTTCGTGAAGGCGATACTTAAGAGCCTGTGGGGGCAGGGCTTTAGGAGGCTCTTCGTCGTCAGCATCCACGGCCCCAACGACGCGCCCCTGACGCTGGCGGTGAGGGAGCTTTACGAGTACGACGGCGTGGCAGCCGTGTACTTTAATCCTTATAAAGTAATTAGGAGGCTGGCTGGCGAGGCCGACCCAGCGTGGCTCGAGGCCTGCCTGGCCTACGCCTCCCTAACCGTCCTCGGCAAGGGGCACCTAGTGCCAGACACTAACAAGTTGAAGCGCGCAGAGCCCCCACCGATCGAGGCCCCAGGCCTTGAGGACATCTGGCGCCTGGGAGGAGTGGTCGGCTTCAGGTACACCCACCCACTGCAGCACATGCCCCCCAGGGAGGGCATTAGCGTCGAGAGGGGGCTCGAGCTCCTCAGGGGGGCGGCAAGAGCGCTCGCTGACATGGCCGAGCCGCTAAAGTTATACGTTGAGCGCGCGACTAGGGGTGGCGTGGGAGCATGCAGGTAGAGGAGAAGGTAGTTTACTTCAGCGAGCCCGGCGAGGCCAACACGGACGCCACCCTGAGGCTGGCCAGGGAGTATGCAGACAGGCACGGCATAAGGCACGTGGTGGTCGCCTCCACCACTGGTAAGACCGGGCTAAAGGCGGCTGAGGCATTCAAGGGGCTCAACCTCGTCGTCGTGACTCACTCCACGGGCTTCGTCAAGCCGAACTTCCAGGAGATGCCCGAGGACGTGAGGAGGGAGATAGAGGCCAGGGGGGCCAAGGTGCTGACTTGCACGCACGCGCTCGCTGGCGTCGAGAGGGCGTTCAGGAGGGAGTTCGGGCTGTGGCTGCCCGTCGAGCTGGTGGCCATAGTGCTGAGGAGGGTCTTCTGCGAGGGCGTTAAGGTGGCCATCGAGGTAACAATGATGGCGGTCGACGCTGGCCTCATCCCCGAGGGCGAGGACGTGGTGGCCGTGGCTGGCACTGGCAGGGGCGCTGACACGGCCCTTCACATAAAGTCGGCTAGCACCTCTAACTTCCTCAAGCTGAAGGTCAGGAGAGTGATCTGCAAGCCGGACACGTTCTGACCGCCATTTCTTTTTCACCAGTACTCAGGCTCCTCGCTCTCCCTAATGACTGAGGGAGGGTCGCTCACGTGCCTCCACAGCCCCCTCCTGAAGCTGATGGCGACGATCCCAAGCTCGTCGGTGGCGTAGTCGCTCAGCAGGACCTCGTCGACGTGCGGGTTAACTACCAGCGTGCATGCGACGTCGCTCTTCACCTGGCCACCAGCGACCAGCTGCAGCCTCGCCTCCCTGCAGACCAAGTATAATGTGACCTCTCCCCCAGCCGTCACGGCCTCCTCACTCTCAACCGCGCCTGGAGGGGGCCACAGGCCCAGCCTCCTCGCTAGCGCCACCGGGACGCACACGTCTGGCCTGTCGCTCTCGAACCCGGAGTTGATGAGAGCCGCGGTCTCCACAGAGGACCCGCCTGCGACGATCCTGACCCTAACTCTGATCCCCATCACTCGACCCTCAGGTACCTAGCCCTCTTCCCAGTCCTCCTCATGTAGCCGATGAACTTGACTACCCTCTTCCGCCTCAGCGCTCTCTTGGACTCGCGGACGAGCCTGAGCCTCTCGGCCTCGCTCATCACCTCTAACTCTGCTCGCGCGGCTATTAAGCTTGCTGGGAGCGCGAGCCAGCAGGAGCCCTCGCTAGAGTCCTCCGCTGGCGCTAGTAGCTAGCTGCCGTTCGGCAATTGCCGCTCCGCCGCAGCCCGGGGGGCCATCGACGATCGCCCCGCGAGCACGCCCTCGCCCCAGGAGGTGCGCCCTCAACGCCAGCCCCCGCTCTCCCCACAGGGCCAGAGCCCACATGCGGTCTAGGGCCTCACACGTGGCTCCCGGCTGCTAGGGGCAACTCTAATTTAGCCCTCACGTCACTATGCACCCGGATGATGAGGGCGGTGTGTTGGCGATCTGTGACGAAGGCGTTGAACGCTGACGCCCCTGTTCCCCTTAGCCCCGCGCAGGGCGCTTGGCAACTCGCTCGCCCTGAGCTTGGCCCACGCTGAGTAAGTGCGGGCGGCCGCCACGAAGCCCACCGCCAGCATAGCGGGCATCACGCTCGGCAGCCCCCCGAGCACGACGCGGCTGAGCGCCCTGAGGCACACCGCTAGCTGAGGAGCACCGAGGGCGAGCCAGGCCACGGCCACCAAGTCGTGCACTGAGTCTAGGACCAGCAGCACAGCCAGCGAGTTGTAGAGCGACGTCACCGCTCCCAGCGCTACTGGCCTCGCCCACCTCGGCAGGCGGGCCACCGCTAGGCTCAGGAGCTCCAGCGCCACCCCGTAGGCAAGCACGATTCCCGCGCTAAGCGGGTAAAATAGGTGCCTTAGGCCCGCGCGCTTGAGCGCGTGGTAGAGGGGGTTAGCCTCGGAAGCCCCCCTCAGCTCGAGGACCTCAAGGGCGAGGAACGTTGACGCTAGCGCCGGCGCTCCCAGGGCTAGCAGTACTAGAGCTCGCTTGAGCCTCATCCGCCCTCGTCTGCTACTTCCACCAGCCGACTTAGCTGTGTCCGCGCTGAGCTAGCGGTGTCACCTAGGGCCCTCCCCGGGTAACACTTTGGGTGGCGAGGGCCGCTCCTGCTCGCTCGCGCCCTCCGCTCTTGGCTGCCTGATCCGCTCCCTCAGTAAGTAGACCAGCGCTGAGGCCGTGGCGGCCAGGACCAGGCCCAGCGCCGTCGCGGCGCTGCTGACCATGGAGAGGCGGTTCGAAAGCTCCTCCTTAGCCACTAGCAGCTGCTCGTACCTGTCGGAGAGCTCCTCGTACTTGGACTTGAACTCGAGGTAGAGGCCCTGAACCCTCTCGAGCTCAGACCTCAGCTCCTCCAGCCGGCGGGAGAGCCTGCTGCAGTTAGCTAGTGCCAGCTCCAGCCTGGATCTCAGGGCCTCGAGCTCGGCTAGCCTGGCCTCGTACTCCCTCGATAGCGCCTCGTACCTCTCCCTCAGCTCCTCGTGCGAGGAGCTGAGCTCGCTGTAGTTCCCGAGCAGCTCGTAGTAGCTGGCCCGCGCTCCCTTCAGCTCGCCCTCAAGCTCGCTCACCTCGGACTCTAGCCGACTGACCCGCTCCGCTAGGCTATCGTAGCTCCTAGGCCTGACCGGGGCCAGCGCCAGCTCGTGGGTCGACGCGAGGTTAGTCCCGTTCACGGTCACGCCCACCGTCACCCTGAGGAGGAGGATCGGATCGGCTCTGGGGTCGCCCCGCACCGTCACGCTGAACGTCCTGCTGAGAGCCCACCCAGCCCCCACTGTCACGTTCCTCGCCAGGGTGGCGCTGAGCAGCGAGCGGTACGACGTGCCCCTCACGAGCCACAGCTGCACCCTCAGCTCGTCGACCCTCATGGCGACCAGAGCCGTGAAGTCCACCGTGAAGGAGTACGTCCCGTTGATGATGGCCTCGCTGCCGTACGCGACCGCGAGCTTGTACTGGCTGCTCAGCCAGTACGAGTACATGGGCTCGGCAGCTAGCTGGGTGGGGGCTGCCAGAGCAGCCAGCAGCGCTAGCGCGGCCACCTGAGCTGGCCTCATCAATTGAGGGAGTGGGCGCACTGGGCTATAAGCTGCTAGGTCGCCGCGGGCCGCCGCTCACCCTCGCATTCACGCTCGAGCGCGAGGGGCCGGGGGACCCCCAACCCTCTTCATGGCCTCGCCGAGCCTGAAGGAGTAGATGAGGGGTATCGCGAAGTCGACACGGTCGTCCCCCTGGAACTCCTTGACTATCCTCTTGGTTATCTCGTGTGCCGTCACGACCCTGTCCTTGACCCTGGTGTAGTACCTCAGCCTCATTATGATGCCGTAGTCCCACAGCTCCGCCCTGACGTACTGCCCCACGCCCGTCTCCCCTATGATGTCACTCGTGACCTCCTCAGCTGCCCTCACCGAGATCCGCTCAGCCACGTCCCAGTCGGAGTCGAAGGACTGCCTGACGACTGCCTCGTCCAGTATGTATGGCCTCTTCCTCGCTCGCCGCGTACGTGTGGTCGATTATGGCGGTTGAGAAGGAGAGGGAGTTGGGCACTAGGATCATCCTCCCGCTGGCCTCATCTGAGCCCGCCGCGCCTCCCACCTGGTTCAGCACCGTGTGGAATGCTCCGACGCGATTATGTTGCCTATCCTAAAGAATCTCTTTACATTTATAAACATTCAGGCCGCGATGCCAGTTATGGGCTGCCGGAGGGCCCAGCCGAGGAGGGGGCTCGTGAGGGCGCCGAGAGCCACCAGCAGGGCCTCAATCCTGTAGAACCTATCGACTAGAGCAGCAGCGCCACTGCGGCGATCACTGCCTTGACGATCTTCATGATCGTCCTTACGTCGGCCAGCCCCCCGTCGACCCGGGCGACGTTGAACGCCATGACCCCCTCGACCAGCTGGTGTGCCACTAAGGCCGAGACAGCAATGCCGCCACGCCCACCAGCAGGCCGTGGATCGCCAGCACTTCAGCTAGGGCCCTAAGCCCATCTCCAGCTAGGCTGCAGATCGCGCCCGCCATCCTAGCCGGCACCAGCGCGATGGCTGCTACAGCGCATGCTGCCAGCACGGTAGCAGCGCCAGCCTGAGCCTCGTCGTTGTGCGAGCGCAGGGTGGTCTCTACGCGCCATATTTTCACTTGACCCTAAGCTAGGGGAAGGCATATATCCCCGCTAGCCGAACACGAGAGTGAGCCCGTGATGAGAGTCATGCCTGTCGACTGGTGAGATGTTCTGGGGTAGCTGAGGCCCAGCCTACAGCCCGACGACCTCGATCGCCTCGACTAGCGCCTTTAGGTCGAGCCCTCTGTCCTCAGCCACCATGCGCAGGTGCCTCACCGAGAGGGGATCGACGCCGAACCTCTTGGAGGCCACGACGTCCGCCACGAGGGGGTCGCTGGCGACCACGACCTCCGCGCCCACCTCGACCACGCTCACGCCCGGCTTAACGACCTTGGCCACGTCCGCCACCACCCCGTCCATGCCCTTCGGGTGGTACCTCACGTACTTGTGCCTGGCCGCCACGAGGCCGAACAAGTTCTTGAGGGCCGCTGTGATCGTCGTGGAGGGGTGGCTCCCTATCCTCGCTAGGTTGACCAGGTAGTCCGCCTCCAGCAGCAGCCTCGGGAGGGGTAGCGAGCTAACGGCCCTGCCCCTCGGCACCCCCACCTTGACCTTCGGGCCCCCAGTGAGATCCTCCAGCCTCACCCTCCCGCCGTAGGCGCTCGCAAGGTCATGGAGGCCCAGCGCCCTGAACCTGTCCGCAGGCTTGTGCATGGCGCTCTCAGTCTCGCCGACGACTACCATCTCAGCTCGCTCGACTAAGTAGTCCAGGAGGACCCTCAGCACCGCTGGGTCGGGCGGGTAGAAGCCGCAGACGTTGGGCTTGACTAAGACTAGCCTGAGCTCCCGCGGGACGCCGCAGGCGTCGAGCGCGCTGCACAGCGCCTCGGGCAGGCCCGACTTGCCTAGCACGTAAGCCCTCAGCGCCACGCCTCAGCCATTGGCTGTCAGGTCAATAAGCCTTTCTCCCCCAACCCGGCCAGGTCAAGGAGGGCCCTGCCCAGCTTAGTCAGCCTGCCCACCGCGTCGACGAGCTTGAAGCGCGCGGCCTCAGGGCCCCTCACGACGCCCTCCAGGGCCGCCCTCAGGGTGCGGTCCCCAGCCACGGCGGCCAACCTCTCGAGGGCCTTGGTGAGGCGCTCGACGGACACGCCGTAGGTCTCGCACGCCTCTAGTACGCGGTTTAGGGCCCGGTAGTGCGCCAGCGCGTCCTCGCCGACCCCGTAGTAGTCGAGGGCCGCCCTGCCTAGCCTGGTGAGCTCGACCCTACCCTCCTCGCTCACCCTCAAAACCCCTAGCCTGACCAGCTCGCCCGTCCTCATCTCCCTCACGGCCTCTGCGAGCTCCTCGCCGCCTATCCGCTCTGCGAGCGCGCCTAGCTCCGCCCGGCTCACGCCGTGCCTGCTGGCTGCGAGCCCCAGGTCGCGGGCCAGCCAGCGCACCATGAACCTCCTGACGCGCACTAGCTCCCAGCTCCCGTCGTGCCAGTACAGGCACGTGGCGGGGGGCAAGCGCCGGATCGCCGCAGCGAGCTCGACCTCCTCCTCGGGGCCTAGGGCGAGCATAGAGGCGGCCAGCCTGGAGTCCGAGGGATCGGGGAGCCTGAAGACGAAGAGCGTGGACAGGTTGGCCCTAACCGCCCTGTGGACGTCGCCGATGGACTGGGTGGAGAGCACTACGGTCACCCCCCTGCTCCTGCCCTCCCTCATCAGCTCCTCCAAGACGGGCTCCCTGGGGGCCCAGTGGGGGGCTAGCCTGTGCGCCTCGTCGACGATGACGAACAGCTTGGGCAGGGAGCTGCGCCAGCCCTCGAAGACCTGGTGGAGCACGGTGAGGGCTAGGGCGCACCTGCCGACCGCTGAGCTGACGGCGCTCAGCGATAGCGCGACGGCCCTGCGCTCCAGGAGCAGCTCGCAGACGTCCCCGCGCCCCCTGAAGGCTGGGTGGCGCAAGTGGGAGAGGCGCCTCACCAGCGCCTCGAGCCCGCGCCTGACGTCCTCCCTCGGCTCTGAGAGGGCCCTGGACCTCAGCGACTCTAGCAACTGACTAGCGCCCCCGCTGCCCAGTGACTCGAGCGCCTCCTCCAGGAGGGCCCTGACCATGGGCGAGAATCGCCCGGCCTCGCCGTGCACGGCCAGTGAGCTCTCCTCGAGCACTTCGATGGCCCTCGAGGGCGGCAGGGCCGCTATCGGGTCCACGCCGAAGTTAGCACCAGCCACTAGGCGCTCAAAGCCCTCGAGGTCCGGCACCGGCCCAGAGACCGACGTCAGCAGCACGCAGTAGCCGAGCTTGCGCAGCTCGCTCGCCAAGATGGCTAGCAGGGTGCTCTTGCCGGTCCCCGTCGCCCCGAACACGCCGACGTGCGGGCTGAGCGCGGCCAGGACGCGCTCGCCCCAGGCGGAGCGCCCCACGTAGACCCTCGGCCCAGGGGTGCCGCGCGCTGCCATCAGGCTAGCTAGGGCCCTAACGAGGCGAGTGGGCGCTCTTCCGTGTGCTCTCAGCCTGCGAGCGGCTACCATCGACCTGACCTGGTAGAGAGACGCTGACACAGTGCCTCTCCTGACTGGGCCCTCCACGACTAGCGCGTAGCCGCTGCCAGCAGCCCTCAGGCACGACCAGGGCGTCACTGGGACCTCGCGGGGCGCGGGCCAGCCAGAGGCGTCACCCGCGTGTCGCTCGGCGGGGGGCTGCGCGTGGGCCAGGATGCGGAGCCTGCCGCCCCTCCGCACGAGGATCACCCTCGCGTAGCCCGACCTGACCAAGGCCACTGGGTCGACCCAGCGGCTGACCGCGAGCTGTCTGGGAACAGCTGCAGCCCTCCGCTCGCCACTAAGGCGGACTGCAGCCGCGCCCAGCGCCCTGCTGAGCTGGGCAGCTAAGGAGGACGCGAGCAGGATGAGTGCAACTGCCACTTCCATACAAATCATCTCTAAATTATTATAATCTTATTGCACGAACTGAGACAGAGCGTGAATCAGCCTGGTGGACTTGCCGTCCAGCACGAGCAGCCCGTCGCGCACGAGGGCGTCGACGTAGCCCCACAGGCCGTGCTTGGTCACCAGGTCTAGCACCCTAGTCATGAAGTCGGCCCCCTCCTTGGATATCATCACGCGAATCGTCACCCTGCCGTCGGGGCTGACCCTGTGGTAGACCTTGACTAGGCCCAGGCTCCTCAGCTCGTTGACGTAGCTCGCCTTGTTGACGCCGCATGCCTTCACCACGCGCGAGATTGCCACGTCCCCGTTAGCGGTGTAGAGGGCGAAGAGTATCCTGATGGAGGGCAGCTTGACCCTACAGCCCTCCATGTTAGTCATTGCGGAGGCAATAATTATTAATTTTTAGTTGCCAGCAACGCACCCCAGAGCCCTCGAAAAATTTGATATGTCGAAACTTCGACCGTAGAAGTGTCGACTAGCGACAGTTTCATGAAACTTTCACCCTCTCGCTGAGGTACAGCAGCAGCTCTGCCAGCCGCCTCCCCCTGTCCGTCAGAGCCACCACGACCCACTTCCCAGTCAGGGGATTTCTAACGACCTCAACGAGCCCCCTCCTCTCCAACCTCGCCAGGAGCTTAGACAGAGTGCCAGGCGAGAACCCATGCCTCCTAAGCTTGATGGTGAAGCAGGGGCCGCTGTACCGCAGGAACACGAGGACCCTCATCTCGACCCTCGTCAGCCTTCCGAGCTCCTCAGCCAGGCTGGCCCGCGGCACGGACCTCACCCCCGGCGATCAGTTCCAGCAGCCTTGCTAGGGAGTCGGCGGCCTCCCTCCCAAGCTGGGTGAGGTAGAGCACGCTAGCCCTGTCGCCGGGGTGCACCGCGACGAGCCCCCTGCCCCTCAGGTAGTCGACGGCGCTCCTGTAGAGCCTCGACTCGGCGTAGAGCTTCTCCGCGACGGCGTACTTGACGGACCTCAGCAGCAGGAGGACGTCTAGCACGTAGAGGCAGTCCGGCCTCATGAAGAAATCGCGCAGGGCCTCCTCGTACCTGGCTGCCCCCGGGATCTCCGAGTGCACCTTTGGCCTCCTGGGCAATCGAGATCACTCCTCGCGAGCTCGCCTGGCCGCTAGGAACTCCAGGAACTCGTCGCGCCTCTCCCTCAGGGAGAACTCCACGGACGCCTCCACCACCTCGTCCTCGCTGACGTCGAGCTTCCTCGCCAGCTCCCTGGCCTCCAGCAGGAGCTCGTCGAGCATCATGAGGGTGACCTGCCTCCTCCTCTCGGCCATCCTCTTCACCCTCTCTATCGTCTGCAGGACCACCCTCTCAGCCTCGTCGGCGCTCCTCACGCCCCTGACGGCCCTCCTAACCTCGCGCACGACCCTCTGGGCTGCCCTCTGCCTCAGGTCCTTCATCTCCTCAGCTATCCTCTTGGCCAGCTCATCCCTCCTCTGGGGCGGCAGGGCCACGACCCTCTCTATCGTGCTGACCACCTTGCCCGCGCTTATCGCTATCGTGACGGGCACTAACCTCTCCTCGCCAGCCCCTATCTCCTGCCTCCAGCGCCCAGGCCTCTTGACAAGCTCCAGCTCCTCCAGCATCTTGGAGAGGCTCAGGAGCCTGTGGACGTAGTCGAGCTCGAAGCCCACGAGCCTCGAGATCTCGGCTGGGTCCATCTTGTAGTCCTCGTGGAGCCTCCTGACGTTCTCCTGTATCTCCTCCTCGCTGAGCGAGCCCCTCTGCACGTTCTCCTGGAGCGAGAGGACGAGGGCGTCTCTGTCGCTCAGGCCCTCCATCACTATGCAGGGCACCTTCTCGAGCCCTGCCCTCTCGGCTGCCAGCCTCCTAAGCCAGCCGCAGATGACCTCGTACTTCCCCCTCTCCGGGGCTGGCCTCACTATCAGCGGCTCCAGGACTCCGACCTCCCTGATCGAGCTCTCGAGGACCCTTATGGTCCTCTCGTAGCGGTGGGGGTAGAGCCTGGTGTTCAGGGGGCTCTTCACCAGCTTGCCGACGCTTATCTCCCTGTACCTCCTCCTGACGGCCCTCATGCGCGGAGGGGACGGCTCCCTCGGCTCAGCCAAGCGACCACCTCGCATAATTATGATAGCTGCGCATAAAAGCTTTGTCCGCGGGCTCACGGCAAGCACCGAGGGAAGAATTTAAATAATTTTATTCCGTATTACTAATGATGTGTGGAGCACCGATGGCGGTGCTCCACGAGACAGGCGGCCCAGACTGGGAGCTCCCTGAGCCAGACATCGCTTACGTGGACTAAGTT
>CAZCFI010000049.1:0-14386 GCA_964497915.1 uncultured Thermoproteales archaeon | reverse complement strand
GTACAGCAGGGCCACCCCGCCGCCCCAGGCGACCAGGCTCGACGCCTCGAAGCTCTCGTAGCCGTAGTCGCCCTTGTGGAACGTGAAGGCGGCCTCGTAGCTCAGCGCGTCCCCGCTGACCGCCACCTCGAGCGCCTCCCCCCTCGCCGCGTCCCCGTTGCGCCACCTCAGCGTGAGGTAGCACCTGCCCTGAACCTCGGCTGAGCCAGCAGCCCCCACTGCGTAGCTCGGGCCGTCGCCCCTAGCCCTCCTGACGAGCGCCTTGGGGGACCCCTCGTCGACCGGCAGCACCCCGACGTAGGCCTCCTCGGCGTTCTCAGAGCCCTCCAGCCCCACCCTGACCAGCCAGAGCGGCTCCAGCCTCGCCCCGCCCGGGACCGCTACGCGGACCACCACGTAGTTGGCCTCGCTCAGCCTGAGCTCCCTCGGCTCAACTGAGACCTCGAGGTCGCCCACCACGCTCTCCGCGCGGGCCCTGACCACGTCAGAGGAGCCGTCTGGCACCAAGCGGATGGCCACGGACGCTGAGCGCCCCCTCCTCGCCTTGACCGCGTAGCCCCTGTACTCGAGAGACCAGCCCACGGCAGCCACCGAGTGGTGAGGTCTCGTGACTTAGATAAGCCTATGCCCCGCCGACGCTACCCCCTCGGGATCCTCATTATCGCCTGGGCTCCTCCAGCGCCAGCTCATCAGCGCATCTCCGTGAGGTGCCGACCCGCTCTAGCGGCGGCTGCCCCCTCGCCCGCCAGACTCCCACGGCGACCACCTCGCCCTCCTCGACCCTGCACCCTATCGACCTGCGGTACCTAGTGACCCAGCAGGCGTGGGATCCCGGAGCTGCGAGGAGGCTGCCACTGCTGCCGCGACCGCTGCGCGGTGCTCCGGGGCGCCGCCAGGGCCAGCAGCACGGCCCCACGGCACCGCTCTCAAGCCCGCTGCTACCGGCACGTAGGCGCGGCGAAGCCTGGCCATCGCAGGACCCAGCCCGAGCCCCGCGGCGCGGGCGCCGCCCGTAAGCCTGCCGCAGCCGTCCGCTCAACCGTTTATAAAGGACAGCATGAAGCTATACCTCAGTAATTGTGGCTCTACAAAGGCACACGCTGAATGTGAATAACATCCCTCTACGCGCACACCAACGCAATTCGATACGAATTTATCCAAGTCGCGCTACCATCACCTGGGCCTCTGGGGCCCGGTGAGCAGTCAATGCGCCTAAAGCCGTCCGCGAGCCTCCCCAGGCGCTACAGGGAGTGGCTGCTACTCGACATGCTCGCTGCAATAGCGGGAGTCGCTGGCGGCTTGGGGGCGATAGTGTTCAGGCTGATGATAGGCCTGAACCAGTGGCTCTTCTACCAGGTGCTCCTGCCAGCCATCCCCCTCAACTCTGGCCCCCTGCACTTGGGGCTCGTGCTGCTCCCGGTCATAGGCGGCCTGATAGTGGGCCCCGTGGTCACGGCAGTGGCGCCTGAGACGAAGGGGCACGGAGTTCCGGAGGTCATGGAGGCGGTCGCCCTGAGGGGAGGCAAGATCAGGAAGCGCGTGGCCTTCGTCAAGGTACTGGTCTCGTCGGTCACCATAGGGTCTGGCGGGAGCGCCGGAAGGGAGGGGCCGATAGCCCAGATAGGGGCCTCGATAGGCTCTCTGCTGGGCGACCTCTTCAAGCTCACCAGGGAGGAGAGGAGGCTCCTCGTCGTCTGCGGCCTCTCAGCTGGGATAGCTGGGACGTTCAACGCCCCGCTAGGCGGCGCCCTCTTCGGCATGGAGGTGCTCTACCGGAGGGTGGGGGTCCTCAACGCTGTCCCCGTGATCTTCGCGTCGGTCATAGGGGCGGCCGTGGCCTCGGCGTACCTGGGGACGGCCCCGGCCTTCGAGGCCTCTGGGCTGACCTTCACAAACCCAGCTGAGCTCGTCCTCTACCTAGCCTTCGGCCTGCTCTTCGGCCTGATATCGGTCGCCTGGGTCAGGCTGTTCTATGCCGTGGAGGACCTCTTCGACAGGCTCAGCATCCCGGACCAGGTCAAGCCGGCCGTAGGCGCGTCCGTGGCCGGGCTGCTCGGGGCTCTCTTCCCGCTCTACGGCATCATGGGCGTAGGCTACGAGGGCATCAACCGCGCGCTGGCAGGCGAGCTGGCGCTGGACATGCTGGTGACCCTCGGCGTCGCTAAGATGGTGGCGACGGCCTTCACCGTCGGCTCTGGGGGCAGCGGCGGCATCTTCGCGCCCAGCCTGTACATAGGGGCGATGCTCGGGGGCGCCGTTGGCCTGGTCTTCCGCCAGATGTTCCCGAGCTTAGTCCAAAAGCCCTTCACGTACTCGCTAGCCGGGATGGCGGCCCTCTTCGCCGGCGCCGCTCAGGCGCCGCTCAACGTCATAGTCATGATCCCGGAGATGTCGAACGACTACTCGCTGATACCGCCCCTCATGGTGTCGTCGATCTCGAGCTTCATAGTGGCCCGCCTCCTGCTGAGGGGCTCCTCGATCTACACGCTCAAGTTGGAGCGTAGGGGGGTTCAGATAAGGGTCGGGCAGGAGATTGTCCTCGAGCACGTGAAGGTCGAGGAGGTCATGAGCAGGAGGGTGGTCACGGTCAGCGCTAACATGACGCTGGCCGAGCTAGAGGAGCTGATGGAGGAGACCTGCCACCACGGCTTCCCGGTGGTCGAGAACGGCAGGCTCGTCGGGATGGTGGCCTTCAGGGACCTAGCCAAGGTGCCGCCCGAGCTGAGGGGGAGGCTCAGGGTCAAGGACATCATCAAGAGGAGGCCCGTGGTGGCGTACCCCGACGAGTCCGTCGAGGCCGCGCTGGAGAGGATGTACGAGGAGGGGGTCGGCAGGCTGCCCGTGGTGGACAGGAGGGACGAGGGCCGCGTCGTCGGCATAATCACCAAGTCGGACATACTGCGGGCCTACAGGGTGGCCCTAGCTAGGTGCTCTGAGGACTGAGGCTAGTCACCCCCACCAGGCCCTGAACACCCTCAGGAAGCTGCCCCCCAGTATCATCCTGACCTCCCTGTCCGAGAGCCCATCCTCCAGCAGCCTGGCCGTCAGGTTGGGCAGCTTGCTCACGTCCTCCAGGCCCTCGGGGGTGGAGCTTATCCCGTCGTAGTCCGCTCCAATGCCGGCGTGCTCGGCGCCAGCCACCTCGACTATGTGCTCCACGTGCCTTACGACGTCGTCCACAGTCGCCCTCTGAGAGCCCGTCAGGAGCCCGGGGGCGAAGTTCACCCCGACGACGCCGCCCCTCTCAGCTATCGCCTCTATCTGCTCGTCGGTCAGGTTCCTCGGGCTGTCGCACAGCGCCCTGCAGTTTGAGTGCGACGCTATGATCGGCTTCCTCGCCAGCTCCACCAGGTCCCAGAAGCCAGCGTCGCTGAGGTGGGAGACGTCGAGTATCAGCCCGAGGCGCTCCGCCTCCTTGACGTACTCCACCCCCAGCCTGCTGAGCCCGCCGCGCGTCCTCTGCTCCCAGCAGCCATCGGCGAGCATGTTCCTCTGGCTCCACGTCAGGGACATGGACCTGAAGCCCAGCCTCCAGAAGAGCCTGAGGAGGGAGATGCTGTCCTGCACGGGCTCGGCGCCCTCTAGCGCCAGGACGGCGCAGACCCTCCCCTCAGCTAAGCCCCTCTCGAGCTCACTGACTGACCTGACCAGCGCCATACGCTCGCCGCACTCCTCGACCTCCTCCAGCAGGCGCTCCGTGAGCTCCAGGGCCCTCGAGAGCGCCCTGTACGGCTTGTACTCGGGGTGCACGTACACCGCGAAGAGCACGCAGTTCACGTGGGCCTCAAGCAGCCTGGGGAGGTCCACGTGCCCCCAGTCGCCCCTGACCCTCAGCTTCCTGACCCTGTCCCTGGGAACCCCGGGCCCCGGCGTCAGGTGCAGCGCCGTGTCGCAGTGGGACAGCACCACTACGCTCTCCCTGTGCAGCTCCAGGGCCTCCTCGTAGTACCTGCGCCTCAAGGCCGCCACCTAGCCTCAGGTAGTGGCGCCGCTATTAACCCCCTGGGCTCTCAGGAGGCGACCTCCACCTCGAGCCCCAGCACGTCGCCCAGCTCCGCGAGCTCCTCGGCGTAGTCGCCCAGGACCAGCGCGAAGTGGTGCCCGTACTCGGAGACCCTCTTGATGAGCCTCCTAGCGTCCTCAACCCTGATGTCCAGCGTCTGCCTGCAGCTGATGCCCTCGTGGGAGGCTAGCACCTCCCCGACGCCCGCCAGCACCCTGCTCAGGTCCGCGTGGACCCTGGCGAACGTCACCGTCTCGCCGACCCAGGAGTGGACGTAGAGCGTCGCCCCGTACCCGCGCCCGTGGAAGTCGTGGAGCTCGTAGCGCTCCCTGGGCTCGCCGAACCCCCTCGGCCTAGTCGGGGGCACGTCGTGCGATATCCTCACCACGTTCTCCCGGGCGTCGTGGAGCCACAGGTTGCCCATCATCGCTGGCCTCTCCGCCAGGAGCGAGAGCAGCATCATCGCTAGGAGGGCGCTGAGGTCGGCCTCGCAGGCGGCTGGCGTGCCCTCGTCGTTTAGGAGCGAGAACGCTAGGCACGGGGTGACGCGGTGCTCGTAGAACGCAGGCTCAGCGCAGCTCACCGTGACGGCGCTCGCCGAGTGCTCGCGCATCAGCTCCTTCAGCGCCACGTACAGCCTTACGCACCTCTCCAGGTTGTCCTTACTCACCTCCACCCTGTGGGCCCCGCTCGTGAGCTCGTCGACCAGCCTCCTCACGTCCTCCCTGTCGGGGGGCACGGACTCAAAGCGCCGCAAGAGCTCCTCGGTCGGGACGACCACGCTGTCCAGCCCGAACTTGGCCTTCAGGGCCTCCAGGTCGTAGGCGCTGCTTATCACGGAGGGCGACGGGAGGCCGCTGGAGGTCACCACGAGCACGCGGGAGAGCCTCAGGGCCTTCCTGACCTTGAGGTGCCTCACCAGCCTGTTCAGCTCGTCGTAGTCCGCTGGCGCGTAAGCCTCCCGCCCGCGGTGCCTTAGGTAGGCGACTATGTCGTGGTTTAGGACCCCAGGCCCGACCATTATGAGGGGCGGGCCGAGCATGCCGACGGCTGCTATCAGGCGGTGCGCCATGCCCCCGACCCTGTAGACTATGACCGCGTCCACGTCGCCGCTGAGCTCGCCCCTCAGCCCCTCGAGCCCCTCAGGCCCCGTCAGGAAGTAGGGCTCTAGGAGCCTGGCGTCGCCGCTCAGCTTGCTGGAGAGCTCGCTCAGTATCTCTTCGGCCCTCCTCCTGACCTCCTCCTCGCTCGGGAGCTCCCTGAAGAAGGCCCTCTCGTACGAGACGAAGACGGGCTTCAGGTTGACCCGCAGGCTCATGGGTGTCACGTGCCCCAGCGGCCAATTAAGCGTTGCGAGGCTCTTAGCGCGCCTCCGCGCAACTCTTAAATTTCACGACGTTACTAGTCCACGGTGACGCGATTGCCCCCTGAGAGGGCCCGACCAGCGACTCGCGCCGAGCGGCGTGCCGTCTACAGGGAGGCCATGAGGGAGATCGTGGACTTCTTGAGCAAGCTCCCCGACCTCGTGGAGGAGGAGCAGGTCGAGGGGCTAGTGAGGCGCCTACTAGAGGCCAGGAGGCAGGGCAAGAGGGTCTTCCTGGGCGGCGCTGGGAGGTCCGGCTTGGTGGGCAGGGCCTTCGCCCTCAGGCTCATGCACATGGGCTTCGAGGTGTACGTCTTCGGCGACACGATAGTGCCAGCCGTGGGGAGCGGCGACTTGGTCATAGTGATATCTGGCTCGGGAGCCACGACCTCGTCCGTCGTCATAGCCGAGACCGCTAAGGGCCTCGGGGCGACGGTGGTGGCCGTCACTAGCCGGCCCAAGTCCCCACTGGCTAGGGTTGCCGACCACGTCCTGGTAGTGCCGGGCAGGACGAAGCTGGCCAGGGAGAACGACTACATAGTGAGGCAGATAGTGGGCGAGCACGAGCCCCTCACGCCGCTGGGCACCCTGTTCGAGGTGGCAGCCCTCGTGACGCTGGACAGCGTGGTCACGGAGCTCATGAAGAGGCTGGGGATCTCCGAGGAGGAGATACGGCTCAGGCACGCCAACATCGAGTGAGGTGCCTCTAGGCCCCCCAGCCGCGACTCTGACGGCACAGCTTATAACCCTCAGCCGCTACTCAGGACTGGTGCCACTATGCCGGACAGGCCCAACGTGCTGCTGGTGGCCATAGACACGCTAAGAGCCGACCACGTGAGCTGTTACGGCTACCGGAAGAGAACCACGCCTCGCCTGGACGAGCTGGCCGGGGATGGGGTGCTCTTCGAGACCTGCATAGCCCCGGGAATACCTACTCACCCCGGCTACACCACGATATTCACGGGAGTGCACCCCCTGAGGCACAAGATAGTGTGCCACGCTGGGTCGGTGGCGCTCAGCGACTCTATCAGGACGCTGCCGGAGATCATGAGGGCCCTCGGCTACGTGACGGCTGCAGTCGACAACCTGGCGGTCGGGGCCCCGTGGTTCCTGAGGGGGTACGAGCACTACATCCACTCGGGGGGCATCACGGTGATATCGCGAGGCATCAAGGTGACGGGGAGGGTGGTGACGGAGAAGGCCGCCACGTTCCTCAGGCAGTGGCGCGATGGGGCCTACGGGGACAGGCCCTTCTTCCTATTCGTGCACTACTGGGACCCCCACGCCCCCTACCTCCCCCCAGAGGACCTCATCGAGGAGTTCTACGACGGCCCTGGCCCCAGGCTGGAGCCCATGCTGAAGCGGACCAAGTGGGGCAGGCTGCTCCTGAGGGGGTGGCTGGGCGACCTAATCAAGAGGGGGCGCGACGACAAGAACTACGTCGACGCCTCCTACGACGCCGAGGTCAGGTACGCCGACGCCATGCTTGGCGAGCTGCTAGACCTCCTGAGGGACATGGGGGAGTACGACAGCACGCTAGTAATCGTGACGGCCGACCACGGCGAGGGCATGGGCGAGAACCAGGTCTTCTACGACCACCACGGCCTCTACGAGTGGGACGTCCACGTCCCCCTGATCATGAGGCTGCCCGGGGCGCTGCCGCGGGGCGCCAGGGTCGGCGGGCTGGTGACCCACGAGGACGTGCTGCCCACCGTCCTGGAGGCCGTCGGGGCCGAGCCGCCTCCCGGCGTCGACGGTGCCTCCCTGGTCAGGCTGGCTGGGGGTCGCGCCGCGGTCAGGGAGTTCGTCGTGTGCGTCGAGAACACGAGGATGACCAAGAGGGCGATAAGGACCAGCCGCTGGAAGCTCGTCGAGACGATGAGGCCCGACATCTACGGCAGGCCAGCCGGCCACATCGAGCTTTACGACCTGCGGAGGGGGGAGGGGGAGAACCTAGTCGACGAGAGCCCCGACGTGGCGAGGGAGCTCCTCTACGAGCTGGAGACGTGGTACAGGGCTAAGCTGGCTGGGACGCCAGACCCGCTAGCGACTCAGGAGATTAGCCTCCCGGTCAACTGAGCCCCTCCGCCGCTCAGCCCTAGCCGCCAGGGCCCTCTTGACGGCCATTAGCACCAGCAGCGTGAGCGCGGGTATCCTGACGGCGTCAGCCCAGACGACCTCCGTCTTGAGCAAGAACGACAGAGCGACCGCCACGATCCCGGCCCCGATGAGCACGTCCACGATGTCCACGTTGATGATGACCCCAGCGTACTCGCCTTCATCAAGCCCGAGCGCTGAGCCCAGCCTGTTCAACAGCGCCCTCAGCTCCTCCTCACTCACGCTTCCCGTCCTCACTAGCTTGAGGTAGGCCCTGTCGAGCTCCTCCGCCACGGCGCTCGCGGCAGGCTCGCCCTTCCTCGGGTGGGCCTCCAGCGACTGGCGGGCCAGCACCAGGCTGGGCAGGTAGCGCCCCTCGTCCAGCAGTCTGCGAGCCTCTCTGTAGAGCTCCTCAGCCACCCAGGCCATGTTCACCACTACTCAGCACCAGTAATTAATGCTTAGCTGAGAGCGCCATGAATGCGAGTTGCACTTGCAACTAGCTGTCTAATCGGCTCTCGAGTGGCCTAGGTCGGCCTCCGGGCCCGCCGGGCAGCGGGCGCAGCCGCGTCGCAACAGCGTCGAGGGTAGTTAGGGTGGTGGTCGCTAGTTGAGGGGCGCACCTCGCAACCGATTATAGTCTCCTGCCCCGCCCTGAGACGGGGGGCGAGCTTGGGCTACTCCAGGTACAACCTGTACTTCGGGGACCTGCACTGCCACTCGAACCTGTCGCTCTGCGGGGTGTGCGCTGGCAGGGACTTGAGCGAGCGCGACGCCTACGTCCACGCGAGCCTCATTGACGAGTACCGCGAGCTCGCTGGGACCGACCCCGCTGAGTCCGTGGACCGCCTCTACGAGTTCGCCAGGGACGAGGCGGGGCTCGACTTCGCCGCGGTGACGGACCACGACTTCTCGATGGCCGACGAGGTGTGGGTCCTCATCAGGAGGAAGGCATCGGAGTGGTACTCGCCGGGGAGGTTCGTGACGTTCAGCGCCTACGAGTGGACGTCCGCGGCCTACGGCCACAGGAACGTCTACTTCCTGACGGACGACGGCCCGCTGCTGAGGTGCGTCGACTACGGCAGGAGCCCGGTGCAGGAGAGGGGCAGGTCCCCGAGGGAGCTGTGGGACGCCCTGGAGAGGCACGGCGCGCCAGCCATCACGGTGCCCCACCACCCGCCCATAACCCAGTTCTCGGTGGACTGGAGCTTCCACGACCCGCGGTTCGACAGGGTCGTGGAGGTGGTCTCCCTATGGGGCGTCTTCGAGTACTACGGCAACCCATTCGAGTGCGTGACGTCAGACGTCCTGCCCAGGAGGCACGCCCTGGACGCGCTCGAGAGGGGCTACAAGCTGGGCTTCGTGGGCGGGAGCGACTCCCACGACTGCAGGCCTGGGGCTAGGACCTACGCGGTCATCGTGAGGAACGCGCGAGAGGGCGCCAGGCTCAACTCGCTCAGCAGGGGCTTCACTAGGTACTTCTTCAACAACCCCCTGAGTCCTTACCTCACCGCCGTGTACGCGGAGGAGCTCACGAGGGAGGCCGTCTTCGAGGCCCTGCGCAGCAGGAGGTGCTACGCCGTAGCTGGGGCCAGGATCAGGCTGGAGCTGGAGGTCGATGGGCACCTCATGGGCGAGGAGGTCGTCGTCGACGACCCTGAGCACAGGCCGACCGTCAGGGTCTCAGTGGAGGGGGAGGGCGAGCTGGACAGGGTGGAGCTAGTGAAGAACGGCAGAGTGGTCTTCAGGAGGCTGTGCGGGGGCAGGCTCGTCAAGTTCGAGTGGGTGGACGAGGGCGAGGTCGAGAGGGGCTACAACTACTACTACGTGCGGGCCGTCCAGAGGGACGGGGCTCGGGCGTGGTCCAGCCCGGTGTGGCTCACCTACAGGAACCTGGGCAGGCTCGAGGCCAGGGTCGAGGGCGGCGCGCTCGTGCTGAGGAACGTGGGGCTGAGCCCCCTGAAGAGGGTCAGGGTCGCCGCGGTGAGGCGCAGCGCGGTTGAGCGGCGCGAGCCCGACGCGCTGAGGCGCCAGCCCGTCGGCGCGTTCGTGTGGGTTGAGCGGCTGATAGACGCGGTCATGCTGAGGCTGAGGTTCAAGGGCGAGGAGCCGACGAACTTCAGGGGATCCCTCAGGCTGCGCGGCTTCGAGGACTACACCGTGAGCACGGTCAACTTCGCAGTCGTGAAGTACGGCGGCGATCTAGTGGCGGACGACTACAGAGGCTCGCTCGAGTGGGACGTCACCACATCGTCCCACCTCAACCCCCTCGACGCAGCTTCGGTCAAGGGGCTCGACGTCCTGGTCAAGGTCGACCCCCTCTCCTCAGCTGAGGCCGTGGTGGAGGTCTGGGTGGATGGTCGCCTGGACCCTGGGCGCACGTTCCTCGGAGAGCGCCCGGTCGCTGAGGTGCCCTTCACGGTGCGCCTATCTGAGCCCGAGCGTTGGCTAGAGCCGCTGACCGCGGCCGCCCTACTGCCGCCGGGCTCGGAGATTAAGCTCCTCTTACCTCGCAGAGTGGGAGAGGTGCTGGTCTACCCGGCGGCCACTGGCTACTTCGGCCCCAGAGCTAAGTTGATCAGGGTTGGAGCCCCTAAGGAGCTAGTCGCTCACTGATCTCCTGCTCAACTGAGACGACCATCCACGTTCAAGCACGGCCTCTGGGGCCGTGCGCTTGCTTCGAGTCCCAAATACTAGACAGGGCGAGTCACGTAAGGGCTGACCGAGTCACGGCTTTTCCTTGTTCGGCCTAACAGAGCCAACCCTTCGAATGCATAAAGGGGCGCATAGCTTATAAACCCAGTGGCTCTTTAACCTCCAAAGCCGTTACAGAGGGAGCGAGTGATTGGGGTCAGGAAGGCCGTAATCCTAGCGGCGGGCCTTGGCACGAGACTGCTCCCCTTCACTAAGGAGATGCCAAAGGAGATGGTTCCAGTCTACGACACGTTCGACGGCCAGCTGGTCGTGAAGCCCCTCGTGCAGGTCATATTCGAGGGGCTCTACAGGGCTGGCATAAGGGAGTTCTGCTTCGTGGTCGGCCGGGGGAAGGAGGCCCTCATGAGGCACTTCGCGCCCGACTGGTCGTTCGTCGAGCTCCTGGAGAGGAAGGGCAAGGAGCTGGCAGCTAGGTGCCTTAAGAGCTTCTACGAGAAGGTCAACAACTCGTCGATAGTGTGGGTGCACCAGCAGCCGCCGCTCGGCACTGGGCACGCCGTCCTGAGGGCCAAGCACTTCGCTAGCGGCGAGCCCTTTGTAGTCTGCGCGGGGGACAGCCTATTCCTGGGCAGGGACGTGTTCGGCAGCCTCCTGAAAGCCTTTGGCAAGTACGGGAGCGACTTCATGACGGTCGTGCCGGTCGATAGGCCCGAGAGGTTCGGGGTCGTCATCGGCGAGGAGGTCGAGGACAGCATTATGAGGGTGCGCAGGATAGTCGAGAAGCCTAAGGAGCCGGTCTCCAACCTGGCCAACATGTCGTGCTACGTCTTCTACCCCGAGATATTTAAGTACCTGGAGGCGCTCAGGCCCAGCCCTCGCGGAGAGTACGAGCTGACGGCGGCGATCATGAGCGAGATAGAGGACGCCAGGGAGGTCTACGCGCTGCGCGCCGACGGGGTTAGGGCGCTCGACGTGGGCACGCCCCACAGCTTGATCAAGGCCATAAGCGCGTCTTACAGCTCGTGCCTGGGGGGCGAGACTCGGTAGCGCGCCTTGTCGGGTCGCGGGGAGCGGTCTTGGGCTCGCTTGAGAAGCTAGGACTCCGCATTAGGTGCGCGATCAGGGACCCCGTCCTCGGCACCATTCCCATCTACGAGCACGAGTACGAAGTGCTCCAGCTGCCAGAGGTCAACAGGCTGCACCACCTCAAGCAGGTGGGCATGCTGTACAACGTGTTCCCCTCAGCGAAGCACTCGAGGTTCGAGCACAGCCTCGGCGCCATGCACATAGCTGGGAGAATAATGGAGACAATGCTGCGCAAGCTCATAAGGCAGGGCGAGGTGGCGCTGAGGGCAGCGGCGTCGCTCCTCAGTGAGGCGTGCGCCGAGGCAGCGCGGCTGAGGAGCAGGCTTGAGCGGTGCGCCGCCGTTGACGACGCCAGGCCGGAGTTGGAGGCGCTGTTTAGCTACGTGGTCCTCTACGAGAGGTTGGCCGCGCTCCTGCACGACGTGGGCCACCTGGCCTTCGGGCACTCGACGGAGGGCCTGCTGGAAGCGCTGATAGAGGCCAGTCCCGGCGACGCCGAGGAGTTCGAGAGGCTCAAGAGGCGCGGGGTCAAGCCCCATGAGTACATGGCGTACAAGGTGGTCGTGACGAGCGAGGGGCTCAGGGAGGCCATCGAGAGGGTGGGCGAGCTGCCACAGCTGGGCCTGAGCCCCAGGCCCGAGACGGTAGCGTCGGTGATCCTCGGGGAGGTCGTCAGCCCTAGCGTCGAGCTGTCGCAGGCAGCTATCAACGTGATGCACGAGGTGATAGCCGGCGACGTGGACGCCGACAGGCTCGACTTCGTGGCGCGCGACGCCTACATGAGCGGGGTGCCGATATCCGTGGACGTGGACAGGTTGGTAGAGGGCTTCACGCTCTGCGTCGGTGGGGAGCGCGGCGGCCGCGCCAGCGTCGCCATCGTGCACGACGTCAAGTCGCTAGCGGCGCTTGAGGCGTTCGTGCTGGCCAGGGTCAAGATGTACGAGCTAGCCTACCACCACCACAAGAGCGTGGCGTACGACGTCGTCATCGGCGAGGCCCTGGCCGTCATAGGCAGGCTAGGCCGCATCGCGGACCTGTGCGGGGCTAAGGACGTGAGCGAGCTAGCTAGGGCGCTGACCAGCGGCGATGTTCAGCTACTGACGGACTACGACTTCCTGAGGCGGCTCGCGGCAGTCGCAGCTAGGGTCGCGGGCTGGGAGGGCGAGGAGCTAAGGTACTACGCTAAGTGCCTCGAGGACCGCAGGTTCCTCCCCATGTCGATAGTCAAGAGGAGGGGCGAGGTGCCCAGCCTCGGGCCGCTGATGGAGCGCCTAGCGCCAGCAGGCCAGGCCGGCGAGGCCGCCATTAGGGAGGCGCTGACGCGCATCGAGGGCGAGCTGAGGGCGCGGCTCAACTCGAGGGCTGTGAGGGAGGAGGTGGCGCGCAGGCTGAGTGAGGCCGTCAGTGGCGCGGATCCTAGCAGGGTCAGGGTGATATGCAAGGCTCTGCGCGTGAGCGCGGCAGGCGGCTCGAGCGCGCCGCCCCTAGTTGAGGTCAGCGGCAAGTGCAGGCCCCTCACGGAGCTGTCGCCTGCGGCCGCCAGCATTAGCTGCGGCTCGGCGGCGCCGGTCCTCTACGCGTACCTGGCGTACGTCGACCACAAGAGGCCCGTGATCTACGAGGCCTCGCTGCGCGCCAGGGGGCTCAAGTCGGCGCTGAGGAGCTACTTGAGGGGCGTGGTGGAGGGCGCGATCAGTTCAATGCTAGGTCAGGGCCGGAGCTCGGCCACGTAGTACTCCTCCGAGTACCCGCGCTCCAGCAGCTCGGCCACGAGCGCCAGCCTGCCCCTGCGCCTCACGACCTTGACCACGAGCCCCTCCTCTGGCCGGGGCCTGTCCAGCACTAGCGCGTCGCCGGTCACCTCGTACTCGCGCAGCCTGAGGAGCCTGCCCCGCGGCAGCCTAGCCACCTGGGCCTCCACGACCCTCCTGACCCTATCGCTGACGAGCGCGTCAGCCTGGCTGTACCAGATGACCCTCATGCCCACGCGTATAGTGTGCCTCAGCGCATAGATAATGGTGAGGCTCGCTCGACCTCAGCCCTGAGGGCCTCCACGAAGGCGTCGTTCTCGTCGGGGAGGCCCACCGACACCCTGTAGAAGCACCCCTCACTGAAGCCAGCCGCCCTGAACTCCCTCGTGAAGTCCCTTATCATCACGCCGTGAGCCGCTAGCCTCTCCCTCAGCCCCTCGATTGAGCACTCGAAGAGCACGAAGTTGGTGAGCGAGGGGTGCGCCCTAATGCCCCTGATAGACCTGAGACCGTCGAGGAGCCTGTCCCTCTCGCGGCTGACCCTGCGCACGACTTCCCTAACGTAGTCCAGGTCGGAGAGGGCCTCGACCACCGCCCTGTAGGCCAGAGTTGAGACGGGCATGTCGCCCTCGACCTCGCGCAGGGCTCGCACCACGTCTGCTGGCGCGGCGACGTAGCCGACCCTCATGCCGGCTAGCCCGAAGGCCTTGCTAAAGGTCCTCACGACCACCACGTTGGGGAGCTCCCCCACCAAGCGCACCGAGGTGACGCCCGAGAACTCGTAGTAGGCCTCGTCCACCACGACGTAGAGCCCTCGGCTCCTGCGCGCTAGCTCCTCAACGTCGCTCACGCTAGCCACGAGGTTGCCCGTCGGGTTGTTGGGGTTCACTAGGAACAGGAGCCTAGCCCCCCTAGCGGCCTCCGCGAGCTCCTCCACGTTTAGGGTGAAGTCGCGCTTGAGCAGGACCTCCCTGACCCTGAGGCCCCTGGCCCTGGCGAACCTGGCGAGCGGGGCGTAGCTGGGCCTCACGACGACGGCCACGTCCCCGGCCCTGGCCAGGGCGTCGATCAGGGCGCAGACGGCCCCCTCAGACCCGCAGCTTATGTGCACCATGTCGGTGCTGAGGCCGCAGTACTCGGCCACGGCCTCCTCGGCCTCCCGCTGGAGCTCCTCCGCTGGGTACCTGTTGAGCTCCCCCCTCTCCACCTCATCGGCCAGGGCTCTGAGCACCCTGGGCGACGGCGGGTAGGGGCTCTCGTTCTTGTCGAGCCTGATCAGCCTCCTCATCCCAGCCCGCCGGGAAGGCTCTCCCATTAGTTACGCGCTGAGAAGAAATAATAGGGTTCTGGGCGAGTAGGGTGATGGCATGCCCGCTCCGGCTCAGGTGGAGATAGATATACCGCCCGCGGTCCCAGGGGTGGCAGTCGGCG
>CAZCFI010000048.1:0-14399 GCA_964497915.1 uncultured Thermoproteales archaeon | reverse complement strand
CCCTCAGGTCGCTGTACCTACCCAGGGGAGCCGTCGGGAGGGGGGACAGGGTCCTGATAGTCGACGACCTTCTCCACTCTGGGAGGACGCTGTCGGCTCTCTCATCGCTGACTGAGAAGTCCGGGGGGGTTGTGGTCGGGGTGTTTGCCCTCATCTCCGTCGGGGAGTCGTGGAGGGCGCTGGTGCCCCAGACGGCGGAGAAGGTCGTCGTGGTGAGGGAGATAGCCCTCAGCTAAGCCGCGAGACTCACTCAATATTAAACTGAGAGCATCTACTAGTATGCTAGTAGATGACTAGCAGGGTGGCTGACGTGGCCTGGGAGCGCTATGAGTGCCCCGAGTGCGGCCTCCGTCTGCCCTTTGAGTTCCCCCTATTCAAGTGCCCCAGGTGCGGCTCGCTCCTGCTGATAGCCTACGACCTGGACGCCGTTAGGGAGGCCATGGATCGCGCTGAGCGGGACAGCAGAGGCGTGTGGCAGTTCGAGCCGCTCCTGCCCTCGGTGAGCGCGAGGGTCAGCTTGGGTGAGGGCGGGACCCCCCTCAGGAGGGCCCGCAGGCTGGGGGCCGAGCTGGGCCTCAGAAACCTCCTGATAAAGGACGAGACCAGGAACCCGACTGGGTCGTTTATCGACAGGGGGAGCACAGTCCTGCTGTCGCTAGTGAGGGACAGGGGGTACCGAGCGATCGTGGCGACCAGGGGTGGGAACCTAGCTGCCTCAGTGGCGGCGTATGCGTCAGCCGCCGGGGTGGAGTGCTACGTCACCAGCCTCAGGCCCTATGACATCGTCAAGGTGTACCAGGTGGTGGCCTACGGGGGCAAGCTGCTGGAACCTCCCCCAGTCGGCGGCACTTACGAGGTGGAGCCAGGGGACCCAGCGCTGATAGAGGGCTACAAGACGATGGCGTTAGAGCTCCTGCAGCAGGAGCGCGTCAATGCCATAGTCGTGCCAGTGGGCAGCGGCACCCTGATGACTTCGGTGTGGAAGGCAGCCAGAGAGCTTCAGGAGTTAGGCGCGCTTGAGGAGGTGCCCAGGCTGTACGGGGTCCAGAGCGCGGCTTGGGATCCCATAGTGAGGGCGCTGAGGGGGCGCGGAAGGCCCGCAGGCGAGCCCCCGAGCGACGCCATAGCCTCAGACCTGGTGTTCAGGGATCCGCCCAGGGCTAGGGACGCAGTGAGAGCCATCGCTGAGTCGGGCGGCGGCGCCATCTCAGTCTCGGAGCACGAGATCCTGTACGGCTTGGAGCTCCTGGCGAGGAGCGAGGGCATCTTGGCCGAGCCATCAGCGGCCGTGGCCGTCTCCGGGCTAGCCAGGCTGGTCGAGGGCGGCGAGGTAGACCCCAGCGAGGTGGTCGCGCTAGTGGTAACGGGCTCTGGGCTAAAGGCGGTCAGCGCGGTGGCCAAGAGGCTACTCAAGGGCTTCGTGCTCAGCGGCGGAGCCCCGTCGCGAGGCCTGGGCAGGACTAAGCGCGAGATCCTAAGGGTGGTGGCGGCGCTAGGCGAGGTGCACGGATACGAGCTGTGGAGGATCCTGTCACGCTCCGGCCTGTCCCTGTCAAAGGCGGCCGTCTACAAGCACCTAGCCGACCTCGAGAGGATGGGCCTGTTGAGGAGGTGCGCTCGGGGCAGGGCTGTCAAGTACCTCCTGACCCGCGATGGGGCCCTCGCCCTTCAGGCGATCGAGGTCGACTAGAGAGGAACCTACGCCGCCATAACGACTATCTCGCAGTAGGGGTCGCCCCTCGCTATGCAGCTAACCTCTACGGCTCGTACCCCGTCCACGCTCGATATGCCTGAGACCTCGGCGAACCAACCCGCGATCATGCCCCTGACTAAGTGACTCGTGCACTCGCCGCTCCCCTTGAATAACTCGCACTCAAAGCACTCGTACACCCTGGCAACGCACCTGCTGCCCACCTCCAGGGCGACTATCTTGAGGATGCCAAAGCCCACAAGCCTGAAGAACTCTTCAATCACTGCTGCGAGCCTGACGGGGTCAGAGCCAGCTATTCTCTGGTGATCCCTCAGCGCCCTCCTACCCATCTCAACGCCCATGTAGTAGAGGAGGGCCTCGTAACCCGAGCCCAGCTCGCTCCTCAGCCCCTTTACCAGCCCCTCGTATAGCGGCCTCCGCAGTATCACGGCCCTGCTGCCAGCCATCGCTAGCGGGAAGAAGAACTTGTCAGTCGCGAACCCGTTAAAGCGGGGCTCTATTACTGCCACCTCGTCCACGTACTCCACACGCTCTATCTCGCCCTTCAGCTCCCTTGGCGCGTCGCTGCCCCTAATGTCGGCGAATAGCAGCATGTAGAGGGGCTTGCCCGGAACGGGCCTAGACATCTTGAGGTGGAGTATTGAGATGTTCCTAGACGCGAAAATGTGAGCTATCTTCTCAAGTATTCCGTAGGTCTTGAGCGCCTTAGGAGCTAGCTTTATCAAGAAGCCCACCGGGCTATGGCCCGGTAGGTGGACGAACCGCCCAACCTCATAGGGTATGAACTCACCTGGGGGAGACCCGCTCATGCTGAGGCCCCACCTTGCACCAAGGCGCTTTGCCTTTTTTATACATCGTTAAAGTAGTCTTTAAGCAATTTGTTAAATATTTCGCTTAAGTCGCGCCGCCCCGAGATTGTGCCCCGAGCTAAATCAAGCGTCCTGCTTACGCTAGAGAGCCTACTTTAAGCGCTAGGGATGGCGTGCCGCGAGCATGGAGCCCCAGTCCTCACAGCTCGCGTGATGCCACGGCCTAGCACGCGGTTCGAGGCGCGCCCCCTGCATCCCCGCGCTAGGCTCGTGCTCTGTGTTCGCGTAGAACGCGAGTGGCGCCGGGGGAGGGATTCGAACCCTCGACCACCCGGTCTTTGCCCGCGGCCGTGGCGGCCCGGTTAACAGCCGGGCGCTCTACCGGGCTGAGCTACCCCGGCTCGGCTACTAAGTCCCCTAGCGCCGATATAAGTCTTTCCGAGCTAACGTAGAATTATCTCCTCGGGAAGCTAACTTACATGGCGGAGCGCAGGACGAGCGGTAAGCTGGAGCGCGTCCTCTCTCGGAGCGACTACGACGCCGAGTACGATGTCGTAGTCGTCGGAGGAGGGCTCGCTGGCGTCTGCGCCGCCATAGCGGCAGCGAGGCTCGGCTGCAGGGTGGCGCTGGTAGAGCAGAGGCCCGTGCTGGGCGGCAACTCCAGCAGCCTGATAAAGGTCCCCATCGGGGGAGCTGGCAGTTACAACCCGTGGGCCGTCGAGACTGGGATAATCCACGAGCTGATAACGGAGGACCTGGCCAGGAATCCGTGGCCAGCTGTGGGCCCCCCGCACTTCAGGACGAGCTCCCTGTGGGACCTCTTGCTGTACGAGAAGGTTAAGGCCGAGGAGAACATCGACCTGTACCTCAACACGGTGGCCCTAGACGTGGTGATGAGGGGCGACGAGATAGAGGGCGTCATATGCTACCAGATAGGCACTGAGAGGTGGTACAGGCTCAAGGGGCGCGTGTTCGTCGACTGCACGGGCGACGCCACGATAGCGCACCTAGCTGGCGCTGAGTACAGGGTCGGCCGCGAGTCGAGGGACGAGTTCGGCGAGCTGCTGGCCCCCAAAGAGGCCGACAGAGCAACAATGGGCAGCAGCCTCGTGTTCAACGCAGTCGACGTCGGTGCTAGAGTTGAGTTTAAGCCGCCGCCGTGGGCGGCTAAGTTCCCAACGGAGGACGACCTCGCCTACAGGGACCACAGCGACATAGAGGCGGGGTACTGGTGGATAGAGGTGGGCTACCCGTACGACACCATCAGGGACGACGACAAGATAAGGGACGAGCTCCTCAGGCAGCTGCTGGGCGTCTGGGACCACATCAAGAACTACGGCGACCACGGCGCCGCGACCTACGCCCTGTACTGGATCGGCATGGTCACTGGCAAGAGGGAGTCGAGGAGGGTCGTGGGCGACTACATCCTGACTGAGCGAGACGTGAAGGAGAGGAGGCTGTTCCCCGACAGGGTGGCCTACGGGGGCTGGTTCATAGACGTCCACACTGTAGGCGGCATACTGGCCAGGGACAAGCCGCCCGAGCCATCAGCGGCCGACCCTAGGTACAGGGAGTACGCGCTGGTGAGGCCCTACAGCATACCGTTCAGGTGCCTCTACTCTAAGAACGTAAGGAACCTGATGATGGCTGGCAGGAACATCAGCGTCACGCACGTGGCCCTCGGCACGACGAGGCTCCAGGCGACGTGCGCGGTCATCGGGCAGGCCGTCGGGACGGCGGCCTACCTGTGCACCAAGTACGGGTGCTCGCCGCGCGACGTGTACAGGGAGCACATCTGGGAGCTGCAGCAGCTCCTGCTGAAGCAGGACTGCTACATCATAGGCGTCAAGAACGAGGACCCCAACGACCTAGCTCGGAGGGCTAGGGTCAGGGCCTCCAGCAGCGCCGTGCTGGAGTTCGAGCGGGGCGACGAGCCCCACGAGCTCGTCGCGCCGAGGGCCCAGCTCTTCCCAGTGTCTGAGGATAGGATCGATAGGGTGAGCTTGCTGCTTGAGTCGCGGCGCGACGACGAGGCGACGGTCGTCCTCCACCTGAGGAGCGCTGAGGACGTGTGGGACTTTGAGTCTGAGGAGGACCTAGCAGTCAGCGAGGCCAGAGTGCCCCCGAGGTCTAGGTCGTGGGTCACGTTCGAGCTCTCAGCTAAGGTCGAGCCCAGGCGGCTGTACTGGGTCTGGCTCGAGCCCTGCCCAGGAGTCTCGTGGATGCACAGCGACCGCGAGCCCACCGGGACCGTGGCGGCGTGGAAGCCGCCCTGTTTCGAGAAGACGTGGCAGTGGGTGCGCGGCTCCTACACCCTAGCCATCGACCCGCCGTCGAGGCCCTATGGGCCGGAGAACGTTGTGAGCGGCGTCGCTAGGCCCGAGAGGTGGCCCAACCTCTGGGTGTCGGACCCGAGGGCGCCGCTGCCCCAGTGGATCGAGCTGGACTTCGGCGAACCCGTCACGTTCAACACAATCTACCTGACGTTCGACACCCACCTCAATCGCAGGGTGAGCTACCCGCGCTTCTACAGGGCGCCGGAGTGCGTGAGGGACTACGTCGTTTACTACGAGGACGAGAGGGGCTTCTGGAGGCCTGCGGCCATCGTGAGGGGCAACTACCACAGGCGCAGGGTTCACAGGTTCGACCCCGTAACCTCAGAGCGCCTCAGAGTGGAGGTGCTAGCCACTAACGGGGACAGGTCAGCGCGCATATATGAGATCAGGGTCTACATGGAGTGAGCTAGGCCTCGCTGAGCGCCCTCTCGAACTCCCTCCTCACCTCGCTGTATATCCTTATCAGGGCGTCAGCGGCCTTTATCAGAGCCTCCTCGGGCCTCTCCTTGCCGTTCGTCCTCACGTAGACCCTGGGGATCCTCACCAGGGGGTGGCTTATTCTGTAGGCGGCGAACTCGACGTTCTCGTCCTCCAGCAGCAGCTTGACTAGCGGGGTGCAGAACGTGTGCTCCTCGCCCTCGAGCTCGAACTCCAGCTCCCTGTCGTCCCTCTTTATGACGCGCAGCCTCAAGGTGGCACCACCTTACCTATCGGCGCCCTCGCTTAATAGCTTTCTCACCGCGCTAAGTGCCTCTCCGTACTCCATGGCCGAGACGTAGGTGCCAGCCCCCTCTACTCGCCTGATGACGCCGCTCCG
Organism: uncultured Thermoproteales archaeon; assembly: GCA_964497915.1. Lineage (GTDB taxonomy): Archaea > Thermoproteota > Thermoprotei > Thermofilales > CAYSTQ01 > CAZCFI01. The sequence continues at coordinate 8,726 of CAZCFI010000048.1, read as the reverse complement.
CGCTAGCTCCTCGAGGGCCTCGGGAGCGGGGACGCCCCTGACGGACGAGAGCAGGGCGGCGAGCCTCTTAGCCTTGGGGGAGGCCTTGACCCTCACCAGCGAGAGGTAAGCCTCGGAGAGCCCCTCTAGGGCTGCCAGCACGTCACTCAGGCTGGCGTCGGTCGCTAGGCACCCCCTCTCGATGCTGGCCTTAAAGCCCTTGAGCTCCAGCACGTCCCTGAGCAGGTCTATCGGGATCGAGGCCCTTAGCTCAGCCTTATCAAGTAGGTACCTGAGGGGGTAGCGCTTGAGGCCGGCCCTCCCACTCCCCCGCACGACCGTGAGCGCGTCCCTCATCCTGAGCGCGACATCCTCTATCTCGTCCCGAGAGCCGTAGACCCTGACCTTCACTGAGGAGCCCCTCATGTTGACTATGATGTTAGCCCCCCTCAGGTGCTCGCTCAGCAGCTCCACGAACCTCAGGGCCTCCTCAGGGCTCCTGAAGGTGAACGTGAAAACCCTGTGGTACGTGGAGGCCACCCCCCTCACTTGACCACGTACAGCTCGGAGACCTTCCTCCTAGAGACCCTGCGGCACCTGGGGCACACTAGGTGGACGCCCCTCCTCCTCAGGGGCACCATGCACTCCGGGCATAGGGCGTAGACGACGCCCAGGCCCTTCCCCTTGGTCGACAGCAGGAAGGGCGGCCCCCTCTCAGAGACGACCTTAGCCCTGATGACGTCCCCTATGCGGACCGCGTCGTATATCGTCTTGACGTAGGACGTGCTCACCTGAGCTACGTGCAGTATGCCGGTGAAGGGAATCTTGAGGGAGCCCCTCCCCTCCACCTCAAATATGGAAGCGACGGCTATGAAGTCCCTCACCCTCTCCACCTGGGAGTACACTACGTCGCCGAGCCTGGGCAGGAGCGGCTTGTTCTCCCACAGTGGTCTCACCGAGACGACGTGCTCCCTGAGGTCGTAGATGGGCACTCCTAGCACTAGCGACCTTATCGAGCCGCCGACCACGTATGTGTTGTCGCGGGGGATGAACTCCTCTATGACGCCCAGCAGCTCGCCCGGCACTGCGACCTCTCCCGCTTTGCTTGACGGGCGCACTTCAGCTCAGCCCTCCCGCGCTAGCTGCGTCCTAATATGATTAGCCCCACGCACTTATTAGCTCCACGGGCCCAGCACATCGCCCATCTCTCTCATGAACTCGTTCAGCATCGCTTCGGCCTTCTCAGGAGATGGAGTCGTGGGATCCAGCCCCATAGCCTCCAGCACTAAGCTCTTCTCCCTCTCCACCACGCCCTTGGCTAGGAGCTCAAACTTCTCCAAGTGCAGGTTCAGCAGGGCGGTGACTGGGCGCGTCAGCCTACCCACCCTCTTGCCCCTCACGCCGCTGCGGTCGACCACGCAGGGCACCTCCACGACCGCGCTCTCCTTAATTCCCTCAATGCACGAGCGATTTGGCACGTTCGCCACTCGCAGCTCCCTCCTGACGTCATTGGCAATGGACGAGATTATGTCGAGGTAGAAGAGCCCCGACGCGCTCACCCCCTCCTCGCCCCTGGCGACGCTGAGCACCCTCTCCCAGGCCGCCCGCCTGCGGCTGATGAACTCGTTAGACAGCGTCCCCCTGTCGTAGTCGACCACGCGGCTGACGCTCCTGAGCACCCTGCCTATCTCAGGGTCCCTGAGCCAGTCGTGGAGGTAGTGGAAGAACTCGGCGCTGTGTCTGTCTGGGGAGGAGACGAGCATGCCGTAGGTCTTGAGGAGCTGCCTCCCAGCCAGGTAGGGGTGCAGCGCTATCACGTCCCACTTACGCCCCTCAGCGACAGCCCTCTTCAGCTCCTCGAGCACGCCCTCGCCGCGGTAAGTCATCTCGACGACCCACGTGAGGTGATTTATCCCAGCTACAACGGACCTCAGCCCCTCGTACTCGAGGTCGAGGAGGGCGGACGCGAACTTCGTCAGCGGGTAGCCGTGGCACAGGCCCACGATGGGGATCTTTGAGGCCATGCGGACGGCCGTGCAGACGGCGGTGACTGGGTTCGTGTGGTTCAGAATTAGCGCCTTGGGCGAGACGTCCTCGAGAGTGTGCGCGATGTCGAGTATAGCGGGTATCTCTACGAGGGCCTTGAGAATGCCGCTGGGCCCCGTCGTGTCACCCACTATGGGTATGGCACCGTACTTGAAGGGTATCTCTATGTAGGCCCTCGTGGCCCTCAGCCCGCCAGCCCTTATCGCCACCACAACGAAGTCGGAGTTCTCCAGCGCCTCCACCTTACTCGTCGCCATGGACACCTTGAGATCAGCCCTCGTCCTCTCGACGTAGCGCCTCACGGCCGCGTACATCGCCTTGAGCCTCTCCTCGTCTATGTCATATAGCACTAGCTCGCTGCCCCAGAGGTCGCCGACCCTGTAGAAGTCGCCCAGCAAGCCCAGGGTGAGGGGGCTACCAGCGCCCACGATGGTGATCCTAGGCTTGGAGGAGTCCAAGGGAGCCGCACCCGTGCGTTCATGACTACTAAGACTTAAAACCTTAAGGCCCCCTCTAAGCCTCGTGGGAAGATGAAGATAGCCCTACACTCGGTGACGTACTCTGGCTTCTTCTACAGGGGCAGGGCCTTGAGCCTCGAGGAGGTCATAGCCAGGGTCAGGGAGGCCGGCTACGACGGACTTGAGATAATGGCCAAGAGGCCGCACGGAAGCCCCCTCGACCTGGACGCTAAGCGCAGGAGGGAGCTTAGGGAGCTTGCCGACTCCTACCAGGTCGAGATCGCCATACTAGCGGCGTACACTGACTTCTCGGGCCCCGACCCGCTCAGGAGAGAGATGAACCTGATGTACCTGCGCGGGGTCATCGAGCTAGCCCGAGACCTCGGGGTAGACAAGGTGAGGGTGTTCGCGGCCGGCATGAAGGGCGTCGACCCCAAGCTACCATACTGGGAGCACTGGAGGCTGTGCAGGGAGGGCCTAAGGGAGGCCGCCAGGATCGCAGAGGAGCACGGCGTCGTGCTGGGCCTGCAGAACCACCCCCCGATCATCGAGACCTACAGGGACGTCCTGTCAATGATAGAGGAGGTCGGCAGCGAGAGCCTCAAGGCGGTGGTGGACCCAGAGCTCCTCATCTGGACCGGGGACGTAGACCCCCTAGACCCAGATGTGGGGCGCAGGCTGAGGGAGGTATACCGCGAGGTCGGAGACCTGCTGATCCACGTCCACGTCGGCGACGTCGTGATCAGGCGAGGCCAGCTCGTGTGGTCGCCGGACGGCACGATGGCCATGACCAGGATGCCCAGGCTGGAGCGCGTGCCCCTGGGCGAGGGGCTGTTTGGCAGGATCGCCAAGCCGTTCGTTGAGGCTCTCGCTGACGTGGGGTACAATGGCTTCATATCCTACGAGATATGCTCGCCGAGGTACGTGGGCCACGAGCTAGTCACGCTCGAGGACGTCGACGAGGAGGTCAGGAGAGGCGCACGCTACCTGAGGGCCCTCCTCTCGGGGCACGGCTAGTACTTTTATATGTGTCGCGCTAAGGTGAGCTGAGGGGGGAGAGTGGGCAGGGAGGAGCTAGCCCTCTACGGCGGCAAGCCGGTCAGGAGCAAGCCCCTGCCGCCGATGTACCCAGGAGCGATGTTCATAGACGAGCGAGAGGAGAGGGCGGTGGTGGAGGTCATCAGGAGCAAGTCGCTGTTCAGGTACTACGGCCCCAACTTACTCAGGAAGGTCGAGGAGTTCGAGAGGGAGTTCGCCAAGTACCTGGGGGTCAAGTACTGCCTGGGCGTGACCTCCGGCACGGGAGCCCTTCACGTGGCCCTCAGGGCCCTCGGCGTGGGGCCTGGGGACGAGGTCATCGTCCCAGCCTACACGTGGATCTCGACCGCGGCCATGGTCGCGGCGGTGGGGGCCACGCCAGTCGTCGTCGGAGTCGATGAGACCCTCAACCTGTGCCCCGAGGACTTCGAGAGGAACATCACCGAGAAGACGAAGGCAGTCATACCGGTCCACATGCGAGGCGCCCCAGCCAAAATGAAGGAGATAGTGGAGGTCGCCGAGGCGCGCGGGATAAGGGTGCTTGAGGACGTGGCCCAAGCGTGCGGCGGGAGCTACAGGGGCAGGAAGCTCGGCTCGATAGGCGACGCTGGCGCCTTCAGCTTCCAGCTCAACAAGAACATCACGGCGGGCGAGGGCGGGGCGGTCACTACGAACGACGAGGACGTGTACAGGAGGGCAGTCGCCTGCCACGACGTCGCTGGGCACTACCGAAACCCCGACTACGTACCGCCGCTGCTCGGCCTGAACTTCAGGATGAACGAGATCACTGGCGCCATCCTAGTCGAGCAGCTCAAGAAGCTGGACGACATAGTCGCCAGGATGAGGGAGAGGAAGTTCAAGATCAGGAGGGCCGTGGAGGAGCTGGGCCTGCCCCTCAGGGAGCTGTGCGACGAGGAGGGCGACACGGCCGTCTGCGTGATATTCTTCCTGGACAGCGCTAAGCAGGCCGTTGAGTTCGCGAGGGCGCTGACGGCTGAGAACGTGGGAGCTAGCGTGCTCTACAGGCCCGACAAGGTGGACGGGCACATATACAAGTACTGGATGCCCATATTTGGGGACAAAATGAAGGTCGACAGGGAGTCGTGTGAGAGGTCGCTCGACCTCCTCTCCAGGGCTGTCCACATAGGCGTGGGCCCGATCCTGACGGACGAGGACGTAGAGTCCATAATAGAGGCGATCGAGAAGGTCGCTAAGGCCCTAGGCGTGGCTTAGGCTGTGAGTAGGCTGTAGCGCATTTTTCGCCTCGCAGGCGTTAACTTGCCTCAGGCCGCCGCTACGGCCTAATGACCACCACCTCGTACTCCCTCAGCTCCCTGATCTCCACTGACACCCCGCCGTCACCGACCTCCCAGCTCTCCACAGCGCCCTCGTTTATCAAGCTGAGGGCCTCCCTGCAGCTGCGGAGCCTCGGGAGCCTCAGCGCCACCCCCCTCAGGGGCACTACCGCGTGGATGGGCCTCATCAGCTCGCTCGCGAAGTTGACTAAGTGCACCTCCAGAGCCCCCCTCACCTCCCTGAGCGTGACCTCCAGGCAGGGCGGGGCCCCCGGCAGCGAGACCTCGGGCTCCATGAGCCTGTCCACCAGCGACCTGAAGTACCTGATGTAGCTCGAGAACCTAAAGTCGGCGAAGGTCTGGAAGAAGTTGCCAGCGAAGTACACCGACGCCCCCCTGCCGTACGAGCTCTCAACAGCCCCCGGGTACTTGGACACCCTTATCTCCTGGTACCAGCCCCTCGAGTTCTCAGTGAGGTAGCCGAGCGGCCTGCCTCCTGAGAGCTCAACCCTCACGACGTAAGTGTAGCACGGCACCCACCCGCCCTCCAGCTGGACGTAGTTCTCGTAGGCCCCGTACTCCTCAATGCCCAGGTGCCTGACCCCCAGGACCTCGGCCAGGGCGAAGTCGCTCAGCCTCTCGCCCTCCGGCGAGTACAGCGAGGTCTCGAAGGACGAGATCAGCCTGCCCCCCCGCCTGACGAAGTCGGCCACCGCCTCGACCTCCTCCTCAGTTAGGCAGGCCACGTTGGGCATCACCAGCAGCTCGACGCCCTCCAGCTGCTCCGGCCCGACCGCGAGCCTAAAGGGCACGTGACACCTCACCAGCAGCTCGTAGGCCCCGACGAAGCTCTTGAGGTAGTCCCTGGTGAACTTCATGGCCCTGCCCGTAAAGTCGCTGATGGGCACAGTGCCCCCGTACGTGTTAGCGGTGAGCTGGGACCAGTAGAGGGCGACGCGGGCGGCGTTGCGGCTCCCCTCGACGTACTCCTCTCTGCCCCTCAGCCACGAGTTTACCTCCGTCATAGCCTCCTCGAGCTCGGGGCTCCTGTGGGTGTAGCCGATCCAGTAGTAGGCGCCGTTGGCCAGGGCCTCGGCGCACCTGAGCTTGAGCTCAGCGCCGGTCAGCGGCTCGCGGTTCCAAGGGGAGTGCTTGGCGGCTATGAAGATAACCCTGGGCTTGTCCGGGGCCTGGGCCTCCAGCAGCTTGGCGGTCATGCTGCACTTGAGGAAGGGGCTCCTGAGCAGGTCGTAGTACTCGAAGCCCCCCTCGGCCCCAACCAGGTCCTGGTACCTGGCGAGCTTGACGTTGTCCCTCCCCGTGCTCCAGCCGGGCCTGAGAGGCTCGCCATTCAGGTAGATGAGCACGTCGGGGTTCGCCGCCTTCACCCTCTCATAGGCCTCCCTCATGAAGTCGGCCAGTGAGTCCTGCTGGAACTCGACTAGCTTGCGGTGCTCCCTATCGGCCAGGTCGCCCTTCCTGGGAGGCCTCCCGCCGTACCTCTCGGCGTAGAGCCTCAGGCAGTGCTCGCAGTAGCACCCCCTGGGGTGGAACACTGGCCCGTCGAGGAATATGCCGTAGGGCCCGACTCTCGCGACCTCTTCCATGAGCCTGATCGAGTACTCACGCCACCCGGGCGAGTTGACGCAGGGCATGAGCCCCCTCCCGTAGACGTCGTCGATGACCCTGCCGTCGTAGTCGACCTGGAACCAGTCTGGGTGCCTCTCCAGCTCCTCCACGTCGTGCCAGTGGACGTTGAGGTAGACGAAGACCCTGAGCCCCCTCCTCTCGGCGGCCTCCAGGTACTCGGAGAGCAGGCGCTTGAACTCCTCCAGCTCCTCCCGGCCGACCTCCCCCCTCGGGAGCGCTGAGAAGTGCTCAGCGTTGAAGCCTAGCCCGACCTTCCAGCTCACGACCTTATCCGCGTCGAACTTGCCTGAGCGGCGGAGGGCGTCGTCCACCAGCTTGCTGTCTATTATCCTCAGAAAGCCCACTCGGCGCCTCATGGAGTGAGTCTCGCCCACCGGACTCTAATGCTTTGCTAGGGCGCTGCCAGGAGCCCCGGGGAGGGCGCAGCATGCCTCCTCAGCCCCGCGCTGAGGCTGGGCGCGTAGGCGAGCACCCCAGCCCACAGCTCGCCTTAGCCGTGAGGGGCTTCATCGTTAAACATTTGTAGTTAAACATCATAATGTTAACATTAGGTGTTAACAATGAGCGTGGTGATAGGCATCAGAGTGCCGCGCAAGCTCAAGGAGGAGCTGGAGGAGCTTGGGATAAACTACGCGAAGGAGGTCAGAGAGTACCTGATGAGGAGGGTCAGGGAGGAGAGGGCCAAGAGGCTAGCTAGGGAGATAGAGGAGTTCAGGAGCAGGCTGAGGCCCGTCCGGGGCAACCTCTCGGCTGAGCTCATAAGGGAGGACAGGGATGCCTAGGCGGGTCATCGTGGACGCAAACGTCCTGGTCAAGTGGTTCGTGCCAGAGGACTACTCCGACTCCGCGGCCGCTATCTTGAGGGACCACCTGCTTGGCAGGGTCACGGCAGCGGCGCCGTCCTACGCCGTCATAGAGTTCGCCAACGCCCTGAGGAAGTACGTGGCCAAGGGCCTACTGTCAGAGGGCGACGCGGTGAGCGCCATCAGGCTGCTGGAGAAGGTGGAGGTGGAGTACGCCCCCATGACCTTCGACGTGGTGAGGGAGGCCCTTGGCTACGCCCTCAAGAGGGGGGTCACCGTCTACGACGCCTGCTACGTGCTGCTAGCGAAGAGGTACGGCACCAAGGTGTACACGGCGGATGAGAAGCTGCTCAGAAGGCTTGAGGGGGAGGGCAGCATGGAGCACGTGAGGAACTACGGCAGCGAGGCTAGCTAGCGCGGCTTGGCCGCTCACGCCCCCGCCCTGGACCTTGCCTCCGCGAGGTCTCGGGCGATACCTGAGGCCTTAGCCCGCGCTCGAGGGTGTGGCTCACGAGCACTCGCAAGAGGGTGGAGCTGCGAGGCGACTCCTAGTCTGTCGCTCCAGCTGAAGCCTGGAGCGACTCCTTTAGGGAGTCACGCTACAATTTTAATTTACCTTTTTAGAAAGGAGCCCCGGGCGGGCTTCGAACCCGCGACCTCCCGCTATTCAGGGCGCCGCGAACGCGGCGCCCTACCAAGCGGGCGCTCTAACCAGGCTGAGCTACCGGGGCTAGCTGACTAACCTTCTAGCGACCGGGTATTAAAGCCTTTTGGGGCTCGGGCCGCCGTAGGGTATAATAGTACACGGCCCTATAGCCCTGTACGTGTCAGAGATAGAGGAGCTCAGGAGGGAGCTGGCCAGGATAGCCAGGGAGCTCGAGGAGCTCAAGAGGAGGAAGGAGCTGCTGGAGAGGGGGCTCAGCGTCCACGACCCCCTGGGCGTGAGCGCGGCCCTTGAGCGCTCGCTGAGGGGAGTGGAGGAGGGCTCCCAGTTCGTCTGCGCTGGCGTCGTGAAGAGGGGCGGCAGGGTCGTCGACTCCTGGAACTGCTACTTCGACCTGAGGTCAGTGCTCGCCGCGAGCCCCGAGAGGGTGGCTAAGCTAGTCGCGCCGCTGTCGAGCAGGCAGAGGGTGGCCATACTGAAGGCGCTGATCGAGGGGCCGAAGACGCCCTCAGAGCTGTCGAGGATCACCGGCATGAGGGGCGGGGAGCTGTACCACCACCTCAAGGAGCTCATCAGATCGGGGTACGTCGAGGCCAGGGGGCGCGGCGTCTACGCCCTGACCTTCAAGGGCGAGGCAGTGTTCTCAGTCGTGGCTGGCCTGGCCTCACACCTGGAGCCCCCGACCGACGAGGAGCTTGAGGAGGAGCTGAGGGGCCTGACCTCCGAGGCCGACTAAGGCCTCCCACCCAAGGCGCTGGGGGGCAAACGCTTAAGTGGAGGGGCTGCCGTGGGG
>CAZCFI010000047.1:0-14456 GCA_964497915.1 uncultured Thermoproteales archaeon | reverse complement strand
CGCGGGAATGAGCTCATCTTCGGGGTTGACGTGACCGGGCCTAGGCCGCTCCACGAGAGGGAGTACAGGGCCTACCTGCACCCCTCCTCTCTGAACCCTATCGTGGCCTACGCCATGGTAGTCTTAGCGCGGGTGTCTGAGGGCCACAGGGTGCTGGACCCCATGTGCGGTAGCGGCACGATACTCATCGAGTGCGGCTTAGCCCGAGGCGGCGTCGAGCTATACGGGGTGGACATAAACCCGGAGTACCTGCGGGGGGCCAGCTTGAACGTGAGGAGGGCGGGCCTGGAGGGGAGGGTCAGGCTGCTGCTAGGCGACGCCACTCGCCTAGAGGAGCTGTTCCCGCCCAGCTACTTCGACAGAGTGATCTCCAACCTGCCGTACGGGATAAGGGTCAGCTCCCCCTACCCGCTGAGGAGCCTGTACCGCATGTTCCTCCGCTCAGTCAGGCGCGTCGTGAGGGGGGATGGGCTGCTTGTCCTGCTCACCGCGAGGGGCAGGCTGCTCGAGCGCGCCGCAGCCGCTAGCGGCTTCGAGGTCGTGGGGCGCAGGACTATAGAAATGGGCGGGCTCTACCCAAAGATATATCTACTTCGACCTTGAAGGCCCTGTTGACCTTGTACTCGTCCCCATTGAGGACGTTGACCGCTATCTCCTTTATGAGGTCGTCAGGCGGCGCGTTCCTTATGGCGTTGAGCCTGACGCACAGGGAGTGCTTTAGGGCCTCCTTCTCTATCCTGTTCCTGACCTCGCCCTGGACGACCTTCTCCGCCACCCGGAAGGCTATGTAGAACCTGATGAAGCCCTGAACCCTGTGCTTGAGGTGAGGCATGCTCCTGACTATGGCGTCCAGGAGTCTCATCAGGCTCTCCTCGCTCTCGAAGCCGAGCACGGTCGCGGTGAATGCCAGTCTCACGACCCTGAAGACCAGGTTCTCGTCCACCCTCCCGAACAGCTCCCTCAGCACATCCTGAGGGTTCTCCCCGCTGAGGATCCTCTTGTACGCCTCGTCAAACTTGAGCTCCTTCGAGAACAGCCTGCTGTAGACGCCCTTGTACTCCTCGGGGTCGAGCCCCAGCCCATACCTACCCACGAGATAGAGGGTTATCATCTCCTTGTCGAATATGTCGATCCTGGTGATGCCCCGGAGCGGCTCCACCCTGTTCTCCACGTACCTGTGCCTCAGCAGGTCGACGGCTCGCTTCCTGTCGGGAACCTTGCTGCTTAAGAGCTCGGACCATATCTTAACGCATGTGCTCACTCGCTTCCTATGCACGGGCGGTATCATGAGCCCTTACCCCTGCTCAGGCACCCTCAGGCCTGCCTCACGACGATCCTTCCGGGCACGGGCATCTTGGAGGCTGCTCTCCTCAGCGCCTCCTTAGCGGCCTCCACGGCGTCTGGGCTTACCCTTACCATCATCAGCCTCTGCCCCCGCCTGACCCTGGCCGCCCTCCCTATAGGCGTCCCGAAGGCTAGCCTCATGCCGTCCTGAAGCCTGTCCGCGCCGGCGACCGCCATCATCTTGTTCTCCCTGAGGACGTGGTGCGGATATATGCATATCTTGAGGTGGTACTGCGCTTCGCCGAGCTTCTTGGCCAGGTACTTGTGCGATATGATCCTAGCCGCCTCTATGGCGTTGGCCCTTATCTGCCCCTCCTCCTCAGCTACGAGCTCGACGACCACTGGGAAGTCTCCCTTGACGTTGCCCAGGTCGAACTTGGGTATCTGGACTGGGGGCGCTCCCTTTATATATTCTAGCCTAGTGTAGGGCGGCGTCCCAAAGTGCCTGTAGCACCTCCCCGGCCTTAGAGGCAACGCCATCACCAGCCTGATTCTTATTTAATAAGACTCCCCTGGATATTAACATTTCGTGGTGGCCCTCCGAGCTGCTTCTGAGGCCCTCCTCAAGACCCCGACTATGGCGTAGAGCTCCCTCCTGGACGGTAGGGACCTGCCGAGCATCCTTCTAAACACCAGCTTGGCTACCCTCCTCTTGTGCTCGGGAATGTGCAGGGCCTCCACCAACTCGTCAAAGTACCTCTCAGCTAGGGCTACGTCCTCCCTCGTGGCCCTGGCGAAGGAGAACGGCGCTCGACGCGCTGCCCTCGCGTTCCACTTATATATCTCGTAGAAGATGACGGCTGCTGCGTGGGAGACGTTCAGGATTGGGTACTCTGGGCTGGCCGGTATCGTCACGACGACGTTGCACATGGCTAGCTCCTCGTTCCTCAGCCCGACGTCCTCCCTACCCAGCAGTATGGCCACCTCGCCCTCGTAGTCGGCCAGGTTCTTGGCGAGCTCCTCGGGTGTTATCGGTATCCTGACCACCCGCTTGTCCCTCTTGGGCGCCTTGCCCGTCGTGCCCACGACGTAGGGGACTCCCTCCACGGCCTCTGCTAGCGTGTCCACCACGACGGCCTCCTTCACTATCTCCCTAGCGTGGACGGAGTACGTCAGGGCGACATCGCCGACCTCGGTCCTCGGGCTTACTATGTACAGCCTCCTGAGACCGAAGTTCTTCATCGCCCTCGCCACGTACCCGATGTTGATCTCGAAGAGGGGCTCCACGAACACCACTCTGACGTCCTCGAGCCTCACCATGGCTGGGGCAGCCCCAAAGCTTTTACGGGCGCGCCAGCTATATCAACTATCACCCGGGGGCTGAGGCTTCTGGTGATCGGGTTGCCCCGCAGGAGGCGCAGGTCGAGGAGGCTGGCCGAGGTGTTCGAGGCCCTCTCCGACGAGCTCAGGCTGGGCATACTCACCAAGCTGCGGGACGAGGAGCTTTCCTTCGCCGAGCTCATGAGGAAGCTGAGGCTCGACAGGAGGGAGGACAGCCGCCTCTCCTACCACCTTAGGAAGCTGCAGCGCTCCGGCTTGGTCGAGTTCGACACCAAGGTTGGGAAGTACAGGCTGTCCAGGCTGGGAGCGGACGTCGCTAAGTGGCTTGAGTGGCTTGAGGGCTCTGGGGGGCGGGAGGGCGAGAGGGCGATAGCCGACCTCGGTGAGGAGAGGGTGGAGTACGTCGACGTGAGGTCCTACGTTAGGGGGCTCATGAGAGAGCTTAGGGTCCCAGCGCGAGACGCGCGAGAGGTGGTCGATGAGGTGTGCGCCGCATTCGACGGCGTTGAGGGGCTCATCGATGCGCAGGACGTTGAGGAAGCTGTCAGGGCGGCGCTGATCAAGATGGGGCTTAGGGAGCACGCCAGGCTGCTTGGGCGCGTCGGGCTGCCGATCCCGACGCTGAGAAGAGCTGTGGCTAAGCACAGCGACGCGCTAGGCGCTGCCGCTGAGGTCGGCGTCCGTGCGATCAGGTGCTACGTCATGAGGGAGCTGCTGAGCGAGGAGCTGGTGAGGATGCACCTGTCCGGCGAGGTCACCATCGCCGGCATGGAACACCTCCCGTTCGCTCCACACGCCGTCACGGTGCCCCCACCCGCTAAGCTCCCGAGGTCGGTTAACGAGTTGATGGGGCGGCTCAGGCTGGCGCTGAAGGGGGGGGCGCGCGCTCCGCACGTGACGGCTCTGCTCACCCCAGCCTTAGCGTCGATCAGCGGCGCAGCAGCTAGCCGCGACGAGCTGAAGAGGGCCCTCTGGGCGCTGTGTAAGCTGGATGTGGGTGAGGCTACCTCTAGCCTCACCCTGGTCGTGGACTGCCTCCCAAGCGCCGACGCTGATGTGGACTTAGACAGGTACGTCAAGGCCATTATTAGTATCATTAGGATTTTTGCGGAGATTCATCGGAGGGGCGGCGAGCGAGGGGTAGTCCTCGAGCTGAGGTTTAGGGACTTTAAGGAGCTCTTGCCCTACGTGAGCGCGCTGCATCGCGCGCTGGCGCGCCACGCGCCGGTAACCCTGCTCAGAGCCGAGGGAGATGAAGTGGCGCACTGCGGTGTCCTCATCTCCCGCGGGAGCAAGCGGGTGTCGCTGTCCGTGGCCATCAACCTGCCGCTAATGCTCCTCAACTCTGGCCTCGACGTGAGCCTGCTGCACGAGAAGGCGAGAGTGATGGGCAACTGTCTGAGGGAGGCCCTCTCGAACCCCAGGCTGTCGAGACTCGGCGGGGGTTCGGTAGTGGTGTCGCTACATGGGCTCGACGGCTGCGTGCTGGGGTTAACCGGTCAGCATATCCACGAAGGCAGAGGGGGTTTAAGCCGCGCTAAGCGGCTAGCCCGAGAAGTGCTTAAGGCTGTGAGAGAGCCGCTGGGTGACGAAGTCGAGCTCATGGCCTCCCTGGGCTCTCTAGACTACGCGATCTACAGGAGGCCCTGCCTCCGCCCAGACGCATACCACCGTGAGGTGCGGGAGATCCTCAGGTGCGTGAACGCCACCAGCGCTCTGTCTTACCACGTGCTAATGCCGCTGGACGTCAGGGCGCGCGTGGAGGGGGCGCTCCAGAGGGAGCTGGGCGGAGGGGGGTTGCTCAACGTGCACGTGTCGGAGCCGTTCCCGTCCCTGGACAGCTTCAGCAGGATTGTGGAGCTCGTGGCTAGCCGTGGCGTCGTTAGCTTCACCGTGACTCAGGACTACACGGTCTGCGAGATCTGCGGCTCTGAGGCGAACGACTTGGTGGCCAGGTGCCCGCGCTGCTCGTTCCACCTGACCGCCGCCTCGCACTACGGCAGGGTGCTGGGCTACTACGAGAGGCTCGACAGGCTGCCAGAGATAGGCAGGGAGGAGTACTACTCGCGCAGGAAGCTCAGCGTGATAATCTGAGGCGCCTGTCGAGCTCCTCGTTGACCAGGACGATGCAGTGGCTGGTCAGGTACGCTATCGGCCCCAGGCTGACCCAGGGGACTGACATGCGCTTGAGGAACTCCTCGCTCTCCCTGTCGAGGCCCTCGTGGTTCCCCAGCACGAACAGCGTGTCGTCGCCGAGCTCGACGGACCTTATGTCTCTGCCGCCCTCGTGGAGGTACACCACCTTGAAGCGCTCGCTGAGCCTGGCGATTAGGGACTCGAAGCTCTCCCTGTAAGCCCTAAAGCCGGGAACCTCCTCGCCTGAGTAAACTTGGCAGAAGACGCGGGCCAGCTCCACCTCGCTAGCTGGGAGGGACTCCAACTCAGGGCCCCGCACCTCGATGACCAGCGGGGGCCTGGGGGGGCCCTCGAGTAGGGCGTAGAAGAGGACGTCCCTCCTCAGCCCCCCTCCCCAGCGGAACGCTGCCAGTATGCTCCTGAGGACGACGTCGAGCCTCCCGCTGGTCCCCGCGAGGGACCTCAGGGAGAAGGTCGGAGCCGTCTTGCCCTTACGCGCCTTGACTAGGAAAGCCCTCATGCCTAGCCTGCTCTCAGCGAGATCCTCTTCTTCCTCTCCCCCCTCGGCCTTATCCTTATGACGCCCTGGAATATGGCGCAGTTTATGCAGAGGTACTTAGTGACCCTGTAGGTCGGTATCAGCGCTCCCTGATTCCTTAGCTCCCTCTCCAGCTGGGGATCTATCAGGCTCATTCTCTTAGTTATCTTAACGGCCTTGGACCTGGGGATCAGCGCGCCGCAGGCGTCACACTGAACCCTGGGCTCCTTGCCCTTCCCTCCCTTGTTGCGCCCTCTGTTCTTCCTCTTCTTCGGCATTAGCGCCACCAGACACTAGTTTGAGCGTGGGCGTGTATAAGCTTTTCTCCAGCTAGGGCCTCCTGGCGCACACCAGGAAGCCCGTGTGCGTGACTGACACCGTGACGGGTCTCGTCTCGCCGGGCGCCACCTTATACTCCCTGGCCATGAGCTCGAGTGCCTCCACGTCGAGGAAGCCGTGCCTCCTCAGCTCTAAGGCCGCCCTCTCCATCTGATTGACAGTGGGCACGAAGGCGACGAAGGAGCCGCCGTGCCTGAGCTTGGCGTAGGCGTGCTTGACCACGGCCCACGGAGATGGCATGTCCAGGACCACCGCATCCACGTCGTCCTCGTCTATGCCCTCCCTGATGTCCTTCAGCTTGAAGGTCACGAAGCGGTCGAGGCCGAGGATCGAGAGGTTTCGCCTGGCGACCTCCTGGAACTCGGGCCTCAGCTCGTAGCTGTAGACGCGCCCGTCAGGCCTGACGGTGTGAGCTAGGTATGCCGTGAGAAAGCCCGAGCCTGTCCCCGCCTCCACCACGCGGGAGCCGGGGCCTATGCCGGACTTCACGAGTATCATGCCGATGTCCTTGGGGTACAGCACTTGCGTCACCCTGGTGAAGGCGGCGTACACCACATCCTCAAGGAGGGGCCTGGTCACGACGGCCTCTAAGCCCTCCTTGAGCTTGACTCGAGAGCCGTAGGGGAGGCCTATGACGTCGTCGAGCCTCAGCACGAACTTCGGGGTGTAGATGGCCTCGCCCCTCCTAGCCTCGCTGACGTACCTGTCCTTCCTGCTAACGTACACTAGCACTAAGTCGCCCTCCATCACCCCGCTCCTCTGGCCGCCCATCCCGACCCCCACTGTTATAAGGCCCCGGCCGATAAATACACCCGCCATGGCTAAGCGGTCGCTTAGGCGCGTGTGGCACTCCAGGTCCTGCGTGAACATAGGGAAGAGGGGGCTCACCGAGGGCGTGCTGGAGGAGCTGAGGAGGAGGCTAAAGGGCGAGAAGCTGATAAAGGTCAGGGTGCTCAAGAACTGCCCCCTCCTCTCCAGCCTCGACAGGAGGGGCGTCGCCGCTTACGTGGCGGAGAAAGTGGGCGCTGAGCTAGTCGGGGTGAGGGGCTACACGTTTGTGCTTAGGAGCAAAGAATTTAAGGGGGGCTAAAATTGGTACTCAGAACCCCGCCAGCAAGGGAATAGCGATGGTCTCCGTCAAGGACGTGCCCCCCGATAGGCTGATACGGGCGCTGGCCCAGTACCTGAAGGAGAACGTCCCCGAGCTCAAGCCGCCAGAGTGGGCCTTCTACACCAAGACGGGGTGTCACGCTGAGAGGGTGCCCCAAGACCCCGACTGGTGGTACGTCAGGGCCGCCTCGATACTCAGGAAGCTCTACCTGCACGGCCCCGTCGGCGTGGAGAGGCTGAGAGCCGCCTACGGCGGCAGAGCGGACCTAGGTATGAAGAGGAAGCACGTGAAGAAGGGCGGCGGCTCCCACATCAGGAAGGTCATACAGCAGCTTGAACAGGCTGGTCTCGTGGCTAAGCTGGGCAACAAGGGCCGAGTGTTGACGCCTAAGGGCAGGTCGCTGCTAGACAGGGTGGCGACTAGGGTGTTCAGGTCAATGCTCCATGAGGTGCCGGAGCTCAGGAAGTACATGTGATGGCCAGTCGTGCAAACTTAAATACCGGGGTCAAGTCCTATAGAGTGCGGGGTGGTAATGACGAGCGAGGAGGTCTATGACGAGGAGCTCGAGGCCATCAAGAGGAGGAAGATGGCCGAGTATCAGCGGCTGCTAGAGGCCGTGAGGAGGGAGGAAGAGAGGAGGGCCTACGAGGCCAGGAAGCAGGCCATCTTGAGGTCTATACTGACGCCCGAGGCGAGGCAGAGGCTGACTAACCTAAGGCTGGTCAGGCCTGAGCTGGTCGAGCAGCTGGAGGCTCAGCTGATCCAGCTGGTCAGCATGGGCAGGGTGCGCGCGCCCATAGACGACGACACTCTCAAGGAGATACTAAGGGCTGTCATGGCCAGGTCGCGAAGGGAGATAAGGCTCAGGGGGCTCAGGCTGGGTGGCTAGCATGGCCCGCTACAAGCCCCTCGGGAAGAAGCTGAGGCTCGCTAGGGCCCTCAAGGAGAACAGAGCCACCCCGTTGTGGGTCGTGGCCAAGACCAGGCTGAGAGTCAGGCGGCCGAGGCCCAGGCACTGGAGGAGGAGCAGGATGCAGCTGTAGGGGGTGGTGCTTATGAGTGAGGGCGAGGCCATCTTAGAGAGGGTCTACGTAATACCCCTGCGCAAGGCTTACTACGTGCCCAGGAAGAAGAGGGCCAACAAGGCCATAAGGATCATAAGGGAGTTCGTCCAGAGGCACCTCCACGTCTCTGAGGTTAAGATTGGCAGCAGGCTGAACGAGTACGTGTGGTCGAGGAACTGCGAGAAGCCCCCCAGGAAGGTCAAGGTGGTTGTCAGGAAGCTCGACGAGGAGACCGCAGAGGTCGACTTGGCGAGTGAGTAGGGTCATGGTGGTGGTCGAGAGAGCTGAGATCTACGGGTCTAGCAGCATCGGGGTCTTCATCTTCGCCAACAACGAGGTAGCGCTGATACCGCTCGACGCCCCAGCCAAGGTCGAGGAGGCCGTGAGGGAGGCGCTGGGGGTCGAGGTCCTCAGGGCGTCAGTCATGAGCTCGGTCCTCCTCGGCGTGCTGGTCGCTGGTAACTCGAATGGCCTCCTGCTGCCAGCCCACACCCTCGAGTCTGAGATGTCTAAGCTTCGCGGTGCCCTAGGTGACATCAACCTAACCGTGCTCCCTAGCAAGAAGAACGCCATAGGGAACCTCGTCCTGGCGAACGACAGGGCCGCGGTCGTGGACCCGGATATGGACAGGGGGCTCGTGAGAGCAGTCGAGGACGCGCTCGGGGTTGAGGTCGTGCGGATGAGGATAGCCGGTCACTCGCTCGTCGGCGCTGTAGCAGCCGCGTCGAACTCTGGGGTGCTGGTGCACCCACTGGCCTCAGACGAGGAGGTGGAGGTGCTGGCCGACGTGTTTAAGGCTAGGGTTGACGTCGGAACAGTCAACAGAGGGAGCCCATTCATCAGGTCCGGGCTCGTGGTCAACGATAAGGGGGCGCTGGTTGGCGCTGACACCACGGGCCCCGAGCTCATGAGGATACACGAGGTCTTCTTCAGCGGCTAGCGGCGAAAGACATAATTGCCCGCCAGCGATTTCTCAGAGGGCGGGTGGCCGAGGCCATGAGGGTTAGGGCCTTCAGGGTCTCAGGCGTCATGAGGATCAAGGGCTCGTGGCAGAAGTTCTCCGTAGAGCTGACCGAGGTTAGTGAGGAGGGCGCCGTCGAGCGCGTCTACTCCCTCCTGGGCTCGCGCCACAAGCTGAAGAGAGCTCACATCAAGGTGCTGGAGGTTAGGGAGCTGAGCCCTGATGAAGTGACCGACCTCAGGGTCAGGAGGCTGCTCAGCGCTGACAAGGTCGTGGTGTTCACGAGGTGATGGCCCTGAGCGCTGAGGGAGGCGCCAGAGGCGAGGACGTCGTCAGGAGACTCTCCAGCGAGTACTTGCTTCTGAGGAGTTACGCGCAGGCTCTCCAGCAGAGGGCTGATATACTTAACAGAGTGATAGCTGACATAGATGGCACGCTGTCGTCGCTCGAGGCCATCAGGGAGCTGGGGGACGATGACGTGGTGCTATTCCCGCTGGGCTCGGCGTCGTACGTCAGGGGCAGGGTTGTTGACAAGGGCAAGGTCTTGGTGGACGTGGGCGCTGGGGTCGTCGTGGAGAAGAGCGTGAACGAGGCCGTGGAGTACCTGAGGGAGAGGCAGCGGGACGCTCAGCTTGAACTTAAGACCGTGCTCGCTCAGCTGCAGCAGGTGACGGCCAGGCTCGAGCAGATAGAGGCAGCTCTGGAGAGGGCGGCTAGGGGAACCAGGTGATGGCCGTTGTTCGAGAGACTTAGGAGGGCTGTGAACGAGCTAGTAGAGAGGCTATCCACCGTTGAGCTGACCGAGAGAGCCATAGAGGAGGAGCTGGAGACCCTGCTGCTAGAGCTGGTCGACAGCGACGTGGCGCTTGAGGCTGCGGAATACGTGGTCTCTAGGCTCAAAGAGGAGCTCGTGGGGCTGAGGGTCAAGCGGTTCGCCGACAGGGGGCAGGTGGTCAGGAGCAAGTTCCGAGAGGTGCTGAGGGAGGTCTTTGACCGCGCTGGGCGCATAGATCTCGTCGAGTACGTGGAGGAGCTTAGGGTCAAGAAGAGGCCAGTCGTGCTCCTCTTCCTCGGGCCCAACGGGCACGGGAAGACCACCACCATAGCTAAGGTCGCTAAGCTGCTCATGGGCCGTGGCATCACCGTCGTCGTGGCCGCCAGTGACACGTTCAGGGCTGGCGCTATAGAGCAGGTGGAGGAGCACTGCAGGAGGTTGGGAATTCGCGTCATAAAGCACAGGTACGGCGCCGACCCAGCTGCTGTGGCCTATGACGCCATACTGCACGCTAGGAGCAAGGGGATAGACGTGGTGCTCATAGACACCGCTGGCCGCATGCAGACGGACGTGGACCTCATGGAGGAGATGCGGAAGATAGCGAGGGTTACTGAGCCAGACCTGAAGATATTTGTGGGGGACGCCCTCACAGGGAACGACGCGCTCGACGAGGCGAGGAAGTTCAACGAGTACGTGGGCATCGACTGCAGCATCCTGACTAAAGTGGACGCAGACGCTAAGGGCGGCGCTGCCCTCTCCATAGTGTTCGCCACTGGCCGCCCGATAGCGTACGTGGGGACGGGTCAGGGCTACTCGGACATCATGAAGTTTGACCCTGAGTGGTTCATTGAGAAGATAGTAGGCAAAGGTTAAAAGGGAGCGGCCAATTAGTGAATCGGGCACCATGAGGTCGTTCATAAGGTCGACCATCAGGGTCCTCAAGGTCACTAGGAAACCCACCAGAGACTCGTTCAAGCTGTCCCTGCGTGTGTGCTTCCTAGCCACGGTCCTGCTGGGCAGCATAGGGTTCATGGTGCAGCTCACCGCGTCCATGCTGCAGATGGTCGCCCCGCCCGCGATACCAAGAGAGTTCGTTCTGTACGCACTAATAGGGGTCATGGTGGTGATAATGGCAGTCATCGCGTACAGGAGGAGGAGGGGCGCATGACCTCGGCTAGGTCTGGCAGGTTTTATGCAGTGAGAACGACTGTTGGTCAGGAGAAGAATGTTGCGTTGATACTTGAGGCCAAGGCTCGGTCGAGGAGGACACCCGTCAAGTCCATCCTAGTGCTAGAGGGGGTTAAGGGCTTCATCTTCGTAGAGTGCGATGCCCCCTTCTACGTGGACGAGCTAATAGCCAGGACTAAGTACGTGAAGGGCAAGGTGGGGGGTGTGATGACTTACTCTGACTTGGAGAAGTTCATAGTGCCGAAGCCGGTCATAGAGGAAATAGAGCTTAACGACATAGTTGAGGTCATTAGCGGGCCGTTCCGAGGCATGCAGGGGAGGGTCATACAGATAGAGAGGAGCCGCGGCGAGATAAAGGTGGAGATCCTGGAGGCCGCCTACCCCCTGCCAATAACTATAAACGCCGAGTACGTTAGGATAGTGAAGAAGCACTCAGAGGTGGGGCCCTAGAGGGCCAGCCACCTCGCCTAACAAGTCTCCATCACTGAGGTGGTGCGCGTGAGGTTGGAGGTCAAGGCTGGCAAGAAGCTGAGGGTGGAGGGGCCCGCCTCGATACTCGTCAGGGAGGGCGAGATAGAGGCCCTGGGCAAGATCCTGAGGGCCAGGGAGAGGCTCACCATACCCAAGTCCAAGGTTGTCTTCGTCACGGCGCTGGAGGACTCGACTGTGGAGCTTAGCTTGGGTGAGGAGGGGAGGTTTGAAGAGCTAGAGGAGGTCGCGCTCCCTTACGAGTGGAGGGAGGCGATAGAGAAGATATCCTCCATGCCCCCTCCCGTGAGGCTGCTGATACTGGGCGGAGTCGACGTGGGCAAGAGCGTGTTCACCTTGTACCTAGCCAACCACCTGACATCGCAGGGGAGGAAGGTGCTGATAATAGACGAGGACCTGGGCCAGTCCGAGATAAGCGCCCCCACGACGATCGGCATGGCTTACGTGACGAGACCCATAGTCTCGTTCGCCCAGGTCAGGAAGGTCGAGGCCTTCTTCGTCGGCTCGACAAGCCCAGCAGGCCTCATGCACAGAGTGCTGGTCGGCGTCAAGGCGCTCCTAGACAGAGCTGCTGAATACGAGGCTGACTGCATCGTGATAAATACGGACGGCTGGATCCTAGGGAGGGAGGCCAGGGAGCTCAAGATGGGCATGATAATGCTGGCTAGGCCCAACGTGGTCGTGGCCATACAGAAGAGCAACGAGGTTGAGCCGATAATAAGGCCGTTCGAGGGGCAGAGGTGGCTCCAGGTAATAAGGCTAGTCGCCCCCCAGGTGATAAGGGTCAGGACGCTTGAGGAGAGGAGGGTGCAGAGGGAGTCCATGTACCTCAAGTACTTTGAGGGCGGCAGGGTGATAAAGCTGCCACTGAGCAAGGCCCACTTCATGTACTCGGAGCTCGGCTCCACGTTCCCTTACACCCCGCCTGAGGTCAGCAAGGTGCTGGCGGAGCTGGGCGTCAAGCCCCTCTACGTGGGCGCGGGGGCCGACTTGCTGGTGCTAGTCGTCCCCAGGGACGAGAGGAGGGTCCGCGAGATAAGGGAGAAGCTCAAGGAGTGGGGCGTGGGCAAAGTAGTGAGGGTGATAAGGGAGGGCGACGAGAGGGGGCTCATAGTGGGGCTCTACGACAGCGCTGGCTCATTCCTGGGCCTCGGCCTAGTGCAGGAGATAGACTACAGGCGCGGCTTCATAAGAATCCTGTCCAAGGCTGAGGGTGACGTCGCGCTCATAAAGCTCGGGAGGATAAAGCTCGACGAGAAGTTCAGCGAGAGAGCGAAGACTGAGCCGTGGCCCCTGTAGGTGTAAAGGATGGCTGGGTTGAGCTTGAGGGGCTTCTTGCAGAGGCTCAGGGACGGTGGCGAGCTACTAGTGTGGCGTGACGAGGTCGACGTCAAGTACGGCGTGTCCAGGATCCTCAAGGAGCACGACGGGGGGCCAGCCATCATATTTGAGTCGGTTAAGGGCCACGAGCTCAGAGTCGTAGGAAACGTCGTCTCCAAGAGGGATAGGCTGGTGGCGGCTGCTGGCGCGAGCTCAGACTTGGAGCTCTACGAGAAGCTCCTGGACGCGTGCTCTAACCCGCTCAGAACTAAACCCTCAAGCGATGGCGCCTTCATGGAGGTGGAGCTGAGCAGCCTCAGGGAGCTGCCGATTCTGATTCACTACGAGGGGGACGGTGGCCCATACATCACCTCCGGGATAGTGATCGCTAGGGACCCGGAGACTGATTTTCAGAACGCCTCGTTCCACAGGATGATGGTCGTTGACGACAAGCGGCTGGTGCTAAGGATAGTCCCAAGGCACCTCTACAGGATATATGAGAAGTACAGGTCGGTTGGTAAGGACACCCCCGTGGCAGTGATGATAGGCTGCCACCCCGCCGTCATGCTAGCCGCCGCCTCATCGCCACCTTACGGCATCAGCGAGCTGCACGTCGCCAACAGGCTGCTCGGGGGGAGGCTGGAGACCGCGCTGCTCCCCGAGGTCGGGCTAGAGGTGGAGAGGTGGTGCGAGGTGGTGCTGGTCGGCAGGCTGCTCCGCGACGAGGTCCACGATGAGGGACCATTCGTCGATATCACGGGGACCTACGACATAGTGAGGAAGCAGCCCGTCATGGCCGTCGACAGGATACTCGTCAGGAGCGACGCCATGTACCAGGCCCTCCTCCCGGCTGGCTCGGAGCACCGAGTGCTTATGGGCTTCTTCAGGGAGGCGCTGATATGGAGCTACGCCTCCAGGGTCGCTGAGGTGAGGGCAGTTAGGCTCACGAGGGGCGGGTGCGGCTGGCTACACTGCGTGATATCCATCAGGAAGGCGACTGAGGGGGATGCCAAGAACGTGATACTGGCGGCCTTCGCGGCCCACCCGTCGCTCAAGATGGTAGTAGTGGTGGACGACGACATAGATGTCGACGACCCTAGCGACGTCGAGTGGGCCGTGGCGACCAGGTTTCAAGCGGATAGAGACCTAGTTGTGATAGGTAGGGTCAGGGGGTCGAGCTTAGACCCGTCAGCCGACCAGAGGACGCTGCTGACCACCAAGATGGGGATCGACGCGACCAGAACTCTGACCAAGCCCTCGCACCACTTTGAGAGGGCCAGGATACCTAGCTAGGCCCTCCTTCTCTTGACCAGCCTCAGATTCTTCATGAGCGACACCCTGAACATCTCGAATATCTCGTCGAAGGAGGTCCTTAGGAGCCCCTCAACGTGCCTGACCCATACCTCAACCCCAGCCTCACCGCACCTAACCCTGACCCTATAGGTGTCGCTCGTTAGCCTCCGCAGCCTACCCTCACGCAAGATGTAGTAGTCGACCCTCAGCGTGAACACTGCCTCATCTATCCTGTCGAGGAGCTCAGGCGGAGGGAGGGATGCCTCCCAGCTCTCAACGGGGCGCTCCTCGCCCCCCAGCGAGTAGCTGATGCCCGTGACCTTCAGCCCGCTCCTGAGCCCGCTCGACCCGCAGGAGGACAGCACGGTCTCCACAGTGCGCCCCCCCATCTCGAGCACTGACCTCAGGACGGCCTCTCTGAGCACCGCCGGGGGGATGGGGCGCTCGCCTAGGAAAAAACGATGCCTGACCCACGCTGGCCCTTCAGGGAGGGGCATGCCGCACTTATATAGCCTGGGTCCCCAAAATTAGTTTCGTGGTCAGCGCGCGGTGCAGCGAGTGCGGCGCAACCGCCGTGTACCGGGAGGGAGGGCGGTTGCGCCGCACTCGCTGCACCG
>CAZCFI010000046.1:0-14486 GCA_964497915.1 uncultured Thermoproteales archaeon | reverse complement strand
GTACCACTACGGGTGGTTCCACTGGTACAGCCTAGGCTACACCCCAGCTGGGGTGGAGGTGTGGAATGCCATCAGGGCTCTAGACCTGCTGCAGTCAATGCCTGAAGTCGACCCCGAGAGGATAGGCGTGACGGGGATCTCTGGCGGAGGGGCCATGAGCTGGTTCACGGCAGCTGTGGACGAGAGGGTCAAGGCCGTCGCCCCTGTCTGCGCCACCGCAACCATAGAGTCCCTCGTCTGCAAGCGCATGGTAGAGGGGCACTGTGACTGCATGTTCTGGATAAACGTCTACGCGTGGGACATGGCCGACGTGGGAGCGCTGATAGCTCCCCGCCCCCTCCTGATAGCCTCCGCTGTGAGGGACTGGCTATTCGACATAGAGTCGGCTAGGGTGGTCTACCGTAAATTGAAGAGGTTGTACGAATTGCTAGGGGCGCCCGAGAACGTGCTCCTCGTCGAGACCCCTGGAGGGCACTCCTATCACAAGATCTCGAGGTGCATGATCTACAGGTGGTTCCTAAAGCACCTTAAGGGTGTGGACGTAGCCCTAGAGGAGCTCGAGGAGTTCGACGAGGAGCCGGTGCCTGAGGTGCTGCCAGAGGAGCTAAGGGTGTTCGAGGGCGCCCCCCCAGATGAGCGGGTTACCACGGTTCAGGACTGGTTCCTGAGGCCAGCTGAGCCCCCAAAGGTCACCAGCGTGGAGGAGTTGGAGAGGTGTAGGAGGCGCCTGGTGGAGAGGCTCCGCGAGGAGACGTTCAGCGCCTTTCCGAAGGAGCGCTGCGACTTAAGCGTGGAGGTCGAGCTGGTTCAGGAGTCGGAGAGGTGGCTGGGCTACCTGATAAGGTTCACGCCTGAGGAAGGGTGGAGGCTCCGCATGCACGTGCTTAGGCCGGTGGGCGCTAAGGGGCCTGTCCCCGTTCTCGTGTTCCTGGCGAGGTCTTCAAGGAACCTACACTCCGGAGACGAGCTGTTGCGCGGGCTGAGCGATCGGTGGGCTAGGGCTATAGTTGAGGTGAGGGGGGTGGGGGAGACCTCGTGGTCCCCAGACCTGCAGTGGTTCATCAGGCGGGCTGCCATGCTCGTGGGGCGAACCATCGCTAGCATGAGGGTGTACGACGCTATGAGGGCTATTGAAGTTGTCAGTGGGTTGAGCTGGGCTCAGAGGGACAAGGTAGCGATAATGGGGAGTGGAGACATGGCCGTCGTGGCCCTATACGCGGCTCTCCTCAGAGGCGACCTAGCGGCCGTGATACTGCACGAACCCCCACCTACGCACTGCGCTCCCTCGAGCCCCGACGGCTCAGGAGCAGCTATAGAGATGCTCAACGCGCTTAGGCACACGGACCTGCCCTATGTAGCTGGCCTGCTGTGGCCCACCGAGCTAGTCTTCCTCGGCCCTAGGCCCTGCACGTACCTGTGGGCTGAGGAGCTGTACGCCAAGCTCGGCCCCCCTGGCGTAGTGAGGCACGTGAAGAGCCTAGCTGAGTGGGGCTGAGAGAGCATCGCGCCGGGACGCTAAGCGCGCTGAAGGGGCGCTCAGCGCAGCGCCTAGAGCTGGCGGGGCGCGGCCGATGGGGGTGATTGCCGTCTGCTGTTAAAGCAGCGAGGGAGCGATCCTGTCTGCTTGCACTCCAAGCACCTCGCTGGCGCGCCTAAATCGCCGAGAGCTCCGCGCACCGCAGCCGAGAGCCTCTGAGACACACTTAACTAGCGCCGCTGCGTAATCTAAGCGGGAGGGCCCTTGGAGGAGGCGATAGGGTACTTAGTCCCAGAGGACGAGGAGCTCGACGGGGAGATCTACGCCCTGGTGGAGGTGGGGCAGAGTGGTCGTGAGGCTGAGGGTGAGAGTGAGGAGGGGGAACAGGGCGGTCGAGGTCACGGCCATAGCCAACACGGGCTACGCCAGCAGGGCCCCTGAGGTCGTCGTCGACCGCCGCGTGGCCGAGGAGCTGGGCATCTACCCGAGCCTGCCGCCGGGCTCGAGGGTCGCTAGGTACAGGACTGCTAGCGGGAGGGTCGAGGAGTTCATAAGGGTGGACGACTGCGCTGAGGTGCAGGTGGTCGAGGCGGACAGGGCCTCCGACCCGGTGAGGGTCAGCGTCGTCATCTCCCCCCACGCGGCGGCCTGCCTGCTCAGCGATAAGCTCCTCAGCGCCCTCAGAGTAGTGATACTCGACCCAGGCGAGGGCCTGTGGTGCTTCAGGGACGAGCTGGGCAGGGCCGTGAGGAGCTCGGCGTGACCCGCTCAGAGGCACTCAGCCAGCGCCCTCTTAGCCTCCTCGCTCTCGCGCAGCCTCCCCAGGTACTCCTCGATGAAGTGCTCGAAGGAGAACCCCCCGCAGGACTCAACCTCGCTCCACACCCTCTCGGCCAGGGCGAACGCCGCGTTCTCCATGTAGCCGTGCGTCACCCTCCTCTCCCCGTAGTACCTCAGGTCGACCTTGAGCTGCACCAGCGCGACGACGTGCTCCTCGATGGCGCACGCCACCCTGTAGGCGTCTGAGCGCCCCAGGGCGGAGGCCAACTCCCTGACCGAGTCGCTGTGCCTCAGCTTCCAGCCCCCTATGACCAGGTGCCCAGCCTCGTGGGCTATGTCCACGTGTATGCTCAGCGGGGCGCACTCGCTGGAGGTGCAGGTGATCCTGTTCGGGTGGGCGCCGTACACCCCGCCCCCCCTGCGGAAGACGTCCACGGGGAACGCCTCTAGGCGCTCCGCCTCTAGCCTCAAGCCGACGGTCTCCTCCAGGGCCCTGAGGGGCTGGAGCACGTCCACCGCCCTCTTCAGCCTGGAGGCCAGCTCGGCTAGCTCTCCCTCCCTCCTCTCCCAGTACCTCTCGTAGAAGTTGTCGTAGCACTCCCTGAGGGCCCCCCTGAGGGCGGCGAGGGTGTCCCTGCTCAGGTCCCTCCTGAGCTTGCCGAGGTACTCGTCCCAGGTCCCGAGCTCGGGGTAAGCCTCGGACGTCTTGGCGAAGTCCTCCTCAGACCAGGCCAGCCTGGCCCTGCTTGGCCTCGCGCCGTCGTGGATGACCTGCTCTAGCTCCTCTAGCAGGTCCAGGAGCTCCTCTAGCGTGCTGGCCTCTGAGAGCAGCACCGTCGCTGCCACGAACCACCACCTCCTGCGCAGCCCGCTAGAGCGCAGCCTGAGCCTGGTCTTGAGGTCCAGGCCGTTCGCCAGCTCTAGCGGGAATCCGTAGGTGTAGTTGAGCTCGGAGACCACCAGGACGTGGCTGAGTATGTTGTCGGCCAGCCTGACCCTGAACTCGACCCTGTCCCCCCTCCCCCTCCCCTCAACGCTCACCTTAGGCTGGGCCCTGCAGAGCGCGAGGGCGTCCCTCAGCGACGAGAGCGCCGCCTTGAAGGGGCCCACCTCGACGACGTACCTGGCCATGAGACAGGTGGCTGGTGTGTGACATATAGCCGTTTCGCCGGTGGTGAGGCCTGAGGCTCTCTCGCTGGCGTGGGCCGTGAGGGCGAGCTCAGCTACCCCTGACGCCACAGAGCCACGAAGGGCTGAGGCGTTGCGTGGCGCAGCGCCGATCTGGCGCCCGACTCGGCCAGCAGGGACTAGCCTGACCTTACTCATCTCAGAAACGCCGGAAGGCCCGGCGTCACCTGCGGGGGGCGCCCCCGCTAGGCTGCGCAGGCCGCTCGCCTAGGTAGACCACCTTCACGCCGACCTCCTCAAGCAGGTCGCTCACCCTCTCGTGGTCGCTGTCAAACGTCAGCAGCTTCAGCGGGGGGTCGGCCGTGACTGCCACGAGCAGGTCCGCGTCGGGGATGGACCTGCCTTGGAGGAGGGCCCTCGCCCTCACGCGAGCTGCCCTCTCGATGGCCTCCTCGCTCAGCTCGACTACGGTCAGCCACGAGAGCACGTCGTCGAGCCAGAGCCTCTCGCGGGCGTCCCCCCTCTTGCACCACGCGTAGTAGGCCCCCACCATGAGCTCGTACTTAGTGATGGCCGAGATGGCCACGTCCTCCGCCTCGCGCCCCTCCCTGCGCAGGGCGCTGGCGGCCCTCTCGCTGCCCCTCCTCAGCTCCAAGATGAACGACGTGTCCAGCACCAGCCTCACGCTCTCGCCCCAAACTCCTCCCTAATCCTCCTCACGACCTCCTCAAGCTCCTCGACGCCCTCGGGCCTCCTGGCGACCCTTATCAGCATCTCGATGCGCCTCTCCACGTCGCGCCTTATCAGCTCCTCGATGACCTGCGAGAACGTCTTGTCGCCCTTGATGCTGACCAACTTCCTGTAGGTCCTGTCGTCTATCGTTATGGTCTTCATGCCTAGTGCACTGGACACGAAGCAATATAAGTGTTTCTGGAGACCGCTAAATTAGCCGCCCGCGTCCAGCTGCCTCGGGCGGCGAGCGCGGCCATCGCCTTGGTGGGGGCCGCAGGGGCGCGTCAGCGCCGGAGTGCAGTCACCGGTCCTCCAGCTGCAGACCCTCATCACCCATCACTAAGTTGGCGGGCTGGCTAATAAGGCTGAGCGCCCTCGCGCCTCCTAGCCCTCCTGCGCATTATGGCCAGGGACACGGCTAGAGCGACTGCGAAGAGGATCAGCGGGAGGTTGTCGACGACGAAGCGCATCAGCTCGTAGAAGACGTCGACTGGCCCCAGGTCGACGTTGGTCTTTAGGAGCCTGCAGTAGCCCATGTGCCCTAGGCCGACGAGCTTGAGGAAGGCCTCCTCGTACCCTGCCTCCCACAAGCCCTCCAGCAGTATCCCCGTGTCGAAGTCGTAGATCAGGTCCAGGATTATCGGGTTTATCGCCACAACAAGGTACGCCCTCTGACGGCCGTAAGGCGTGCTCTTGTACCCGGCCGACGATACCCCCGTCACCCTCGCTAGGGCCTCTATGACCCTCCCGCGGTAGTACGCCAGGAACTTGATCTCGCCCTCCCTAGACGGGAGCCTCTCGAAGAACATGTAGGTCACGCCGAAGACCCTGCCGCCCACCAGCACCTCCCTCGTCGACAGCCTGACCTCGGCCACGGCCGAGGCCGACGTGTTGAGGAGCGTGACCCTGACCACGGCCACGTCGCCCCTGACGCCGAGTACCTCCCACCTGACTAGGTACTTAGAGGTGCTGATCTGTTCGTACCTGACGTCGTAGACGAAGTAGGCGCCCTTCCTGAGCCACGGGTAGGGCTGGAAGCCAGTCGCCGCTGCGGGCCGCGGCGTCAAGTGTGGGCGCGCGATGGGCGCAGACAGAATGGACGAGATTAGTAGAAGTGTAAAGAAGAGGTTGATAGAATTATTAGTGGCGGTCACGCCCCCCTCCCCTCAGTGCTGTTAGCTTTGGCCTGCGAGCACGATGTCCTTTGAACGCCAGCATAAGCCGTTAGACAGTAATACTCTCCAAGACACATAAAGCATCGATAGCACTTCGACCCAACAACGTGTGAGGGCTCAGAGCGGGTGATGTAGGTACTATCTCCCTCAGTTCCCGTACAGTACCTGCCGGAGTCGAGGTCCATGCACAGCTGGAGTGGCGACGCGTAAGCGCACGTGGCCGCCGCGCCCGAGTACCCCTCAGCTACCTCGCGTAGGTAGTAGGGTACCGAGGGGTCGTAGAAACCGCGCGCCACGGCCTTGACGTAGCAGTGATAACCTGGGCCCCAAGCGACGTCATAGTCCATGTCCTGCTGTAGCTGGGCCGAGGCGAGGACTGCCATCACTATGATCGTTAGTGAAGCTGATAACAGCACTGACCTGATTATATCTTTAATTCGTTCTATATTATTCATCATATAAGTTGACAAGAAAGAAATATATATATACATTTTGGCTATGCTGTCATGGATGCAGTATGAGGCGCGTGGTCGAGGTCAGAGGTCTGTACAAGAGGTTCGGCAGGATCGAGGCCCTTAGGGGCCTGTCCGCCCACTTCCCCAGGGGGGTGAGCGGGCTAGTCGGCCCCAACGGCTCGGGGAAGACGACCATGATCCACGTGCTGGCCGGGCTCGTGAGGCCAGACGCTGGCGAGGCCAGGGTTCTGGGCCTGGACTGCTGGCGCGAGTCGCTCGAGGTCCGCAGGCGGGTCGGCTTCCTGCTGGAGGAGGTCAGGGTGCCGCCGCACGTCACCGTCCGCAAGTACCTCGAGCGCGTGGCCAAGCTCAAGGGCGCTAGCGCCGCTGACGCAGCCGAGGTCGCCGAGCGCGTGGGCCTCGCTCCGTACCTCAGCAGGAGGGTGGGGACGCTCTCGGCTGGCATGCTGAGGATGCTCGGGCTGGCTCAGGCCCTCGTGGGCGACCCAGAGCTGGTGGTGATGGACGAGCCGACCGCCAACCTGGACCCCATCAGGAGGGCGGCCCTAGCCGACTACGTCAGGGAGGCGTGGAGGGAGGGGGGCGTCAGCTTCCTCATATCCTCCCACAACCTCCTAGAGCTGGAGGAGGTGTGCGAGTGGGCGGCCCTAATTCACGAAGGCAGGCTGATAGACCAGGGCCCCCTAGCCGAGCTCTACTCTAAGTACGGCGGCGATGAGTACGAGCTGAGGGTGAGCGACGCCGCCGCATTCTCCCGCCTGGTTCAGGAGCTGGGGCTCGGGGAGGTGCTGAGGGTGGAGGGCTCACTAGTCGCTGTCAGGGCGACGCGCGAGTCGCTGGGCAGGCTGCTCCTCGAGGCCTCGCGCTCGGGAGTCGAGGTCCTCAGCTTCAGGCCAGCCTCTGGGCTCCTGGGGGTGTTCAGGCGTGCCCTCAGTGAGGTGGGCGCGCGAGCTAGCTGACCTAGTCGCGCTAGAGGCCAGCCTCACCTGGACCAGGCTGCTGCTGTGGCTCAACGTGCTAGTGCTGGTGCCGCTGGCGCTGAGCGCCTACCCGGCGAGCCCCGAGCTCCTCGACCCCGCCGCGAGGCTCAGGAGCCTCGGCGCGGTCAGGGTGGCCGCCGTCATCTCCTCGCAAGCGTTCCACGTGTTGGTCGCGGTCACGTGCTCCATCAGCTGGGCAAGGGCCTTAGAGAGAGGAGTGCTGAGGAACGTGCTCACGCTGCCAGTGAGCAGGCGGTCGGCGTTCGCAGCCAAGTTCCTCACGTCCGTGTCCATACCGACGGCGGCTTACGTAGGCGCTCACGCGCTGGCGCAGCTCTACACGCTCCCATCGGTGGGCCCAGCTGACGTGGCCGTCATGGCCCTCGTGGTCCTGCTGAGGGCCGCCTTCCTGGGCTCGCTCTCCACGCTGGCCGCCCTGCTGGTCAAGGACAGCGTGTCCTCCCTGTTCCTATCGGTCGCCCTAGCGGAGCTGGTGGACCACGTGGGGGAGGAGTTCGACCTGAAGTGGCTGGGCAGGGATTACTATGACTTAGCGCTTAGCTCCATCTACAGCGCAGACGCCGCAGGCGCCGCCACGGCCGTCCTGCCCATGCTAGCCGCCTCACTCGCCGCCCTCGCCGCCTCGCTCGCCTACTTCTCCAGGATGGACCTCGACTAGGTGGTGGGCTTGCGCCGAGTCCTGTTCGAGCTGCTGGCGGCGGTCGGGGTGGCCCTCCTGATATCGGCGGCCCTCAGAGGCAGGACCTGCGGCAGCGGCTTCACACTCCTCGAGCCCGAGCGCCCGGTCTCGCTAGTGATGATCCTGCCCCCTAGGGGGGCCATAGTGGAGGTGTCCGCTAAGGGCGGCACCGTGGACGTGACCGTGCTCAGGGGCTCCGTGGCGGTGGCGGAGTACCGGAACGTGACCCTGGCTGTGCTCCGGCTCGACGTCTGGCGGAGGGAGCCCTACACGGTAACCGTCAGCCCAGTGGCCGGGGAGGTGGCAGAGGTCAAGGTGATAGTCGAGCTGTACGGCGTCGAGAAGGACTTAGTGCTCGCTGGCGCCCTAATGGCTGCCCTCGGCGCGCTGGCGAGCTTGATCAGCGGCCGCTCGAGGCCCTAGCCCGCAGTCTCTAGAGCTAATCCATTGAGCTTACAATTCGGTTCATTGAGCTTATAGTTCGGAGGGCTCTGTGATTGGTGGCGGCGAGAGCTGAGGGGGCTGCCGACTCCTGTAGTCTCAGCGCAGGATCGCTCGCCCGCTTCGGCCCCAAGGCTTATTAGCAGGGCCGGGGCTACGTGACCCATGACGCTCAAGGTCGGGGCTGCCAAGCTCGACGTGACCCCGCCGATAGGGGTCATGATGGCTGGCTACGGGGCCCGCCTCACGCCCTGCGAGGGCATCCACGACCCCCTGTACGCGAGGGCGCTCGCGCTTAAGAGCGGGTCGCGCGCGGCGGTCGTGCTCTCGCTAGACCTAGCTGGCCTGGACATCTCGCTGTGCGAGAGGATCAGGCGGGCGGTGGAGGGGCTCACCGGCGTCCCCAGAGACTGCGTGGTCGTGGCGGCCACCCACACCCACTCAGGCCCCCAGACCGGCAGGTACGGGGCTGACTGGGCTGACGAGGGCTGGGTGGCCCAGCTGGTCAGGAAGGCGGCCTCTTGCGCTGCCGAGGCCATGAGGCGAGCTAGGCCCGCAGCCGTCGGCTACGGGGAGGGGGACGCTGGCGAGGTGGCTGAGAACAGGCGCGAGCCCGGCGGCCCCGTCGACCCGCGGGTCAGGGTCCTGGCGCTCGACGACCTGGAGACCGGCGAGCCCCTGGCGACGGTAGTCAACTTCTCCATGCACCCAGTGGTCCTGAGGGCCAACAACACGCTCATCTCGGCCGACTACCCGGGCTACCTATGCAGGTTCCTGGAGAAGTGGGGCGCTGGCGTCGCGGTCTTCCTGCAGGGCACCTGCGGCGACGTGCGGCCCAGGCTGAGGGGGACCGACGACCTCGAGGAGAGCTTCAGGAGGGCTGAGAGGGTGGGCAGGGTAGTGGCCGCTGAGGCCCTGAAGGCGAGGGACCTCGCCTGGGACCTGAGGGCCGACGTCAGCGTGGAGGCCAGGTCCGCCGAGTACCAGCTCGAGGTGCGCCCCCTGCCGACGCTGCGGGAGGTGCGAGAGGCCCTGGAGTCGGTCCAGGCCTCCCTCGCCTCAGCTAAGGGCCCGGAGGAGCGAGCTCAGCTCGGGGTGCGGCTCTACGCGCTCAGGCGCCTCAGGTTCCTGCTGGAGAGCAGGGTGGCGAGCGGCCGCATCACGACGACGTCCACTTACGTCAGTCTCGGCAGCGTGGCGCGCATGCTAACGATACCGGGCGAGCCCCTCACGAGGTTCGGCCTAGAGCTGCGCGAGGGGCTGGGCCTGGAGCACCTGATGCTAGTCGGCTACGCCAACGACTACGTGGGCTACGTGCCCAGCGCCGAGGACCTGAGGAGGGGGGGCTACGAGGCGTCGACGCCCTGGTGCGTCCTCACCGAGCGCTCAGTGGGGGAGATGCTGTCCGCCCTGAGGGGTCTGGCGAGGGGAGGGCCTTGAGCGCTAAGGGCAGAGGCCTAGCGCTAGTCAACGCCAACGTCGTGACTATGGACCCCAGCAAGCCCAGAGCCGAGGCCGTCTACGCGAGGGGCGGCGTGGTGAGGGCCGTGGGGAGCGTCAGCGCCGTCATGAGGCGCGTCAGGCCCGGCGACGAGGTGCTGGACCTGGAGGGCCTAACCGTGCTGCCCGGCTTCGTGGACTCCCACATCCACCTGATGGGCTTAGCTCTCTCGCGCAGGTGGGTGGACCTCAGGGGCGCGAGGTCCGTCAGGGAGCTGGTCGAGGCGCTCAGGGAGCGAGCCGCGCTCACCCCCGAGGGCGAGTGGGTGCTGGGTAGGGGCTGGGACCACGAGCTGCTGGCTGAGGGGAGGTACCCCACGAGGGCCGACCTAGACTCGGTCAGCGAGCGCCACTACGTCGTGGCAGTGAGGGTGTGCGGCCACGCGTGCGCCGTCAACTCTAGGGTCCTCGAGCTGATGCGCGAGAGGCTGGGCGTCGAGCTGGCTGGGGAGCTGGCGGAGGGCCTGGTCAGGGGCTCGCTCCTCTCCCGCTTATTCGAGCTCGTGCCCAAGCCGAGCCGGGACGAGCTCAGGAGGGACTTGGTCGAGGTGACGCGCGAGCTGGCCGCGGCTGGCATAACGACGGCCCACGCCATGTCGGTCACTGAGGAGGAGCTAGCTGCCCTGGTGGACCTAGCCAGGGAGGGCCTGCTGCCGATAAGGGTCAGGGCTTACGTCGTCCCGTCGCTCATGCGCCGGGCCAGCCTCGTCCGGAGCCTGGGGGGCATGCTGAGGGTCGCTGGGGTGAAGCTGACCCTCGACGGCTCACTCGGGGCCAGGACGGCTGCTCTGGAGGAGCCCTACAGCGACGAGCCCGGCAGCAGAGGGGTGATGCACGCGACGGAGGAGGGGCTGGTCGCCGCGCTGATGGAGTGCAGGCGGCTGGGCCTCCAGCCAGCGATGCACGCGATAGGCGACAGGGCTGTTCGCCTCGCCCTCAGCGCCATCAGGGCTGTGTACGGGAGGGACCTGCGTCCTTACAGGCCGAGGCTCGAGCACGCGTCGCTGCTCTCCGAGGCCCTGCTGAGGGAGATGGCCGAGATGAGGGGGCTGGTGGCCTCGATCCAGCCAACCTTCGTGACCTCAGACTTCTGGGCCGTGAGCAGGGTCGGGGAGCGCAGGGCCAAGTACCTGTACGCCTTCAGGTCAATGGCGGAGGCCGGGGTGAGGCTGGCGGTGGGCTCCGACGCCCCTGTCGAGGACTTCAAGCCCCTCCGCCAGCTGAGGGTCCTGGTGGACAGGGGCAGGCGCGAGGGCGCGGAGCTCCACAGGCTGACGCCGAGCGAGGTGCTGACTGCAGCCGAGGCGCTAGCGGCCTACACCACCGGCGGAGCATACGCCGCCTTCGACGAGGAGGCGATAGGCTCGATATCGCCGGGCAAGCTGGCCGACATGGTCGTTCTCTCCGGCGACCCCCTGAAAGTCAGCGCTGACGACATAGACAGATTGGAGGTCGTCGCCACGCTCGTGGGCGGCAGGCTCGCGCACCCAGTGAGGCCCCTCTCTTGAGTTGGGGGATCGGGCAAAGAATATTTAAAGCTCTCTCCCACTTACCCCCTGGATCACGCTCAAGCGCCTGGTGCCGTCCATGAGCCTTAGGAAGGGCGAGATAGAGAAGGTCAGCGGCTCCGTCGTCGTGGCCAGCGGCATAGAGGACGTAGTGCTGGGCGAGGTCGTGGAAGTGGGCTACGAGAGGCTGATAGGCGAAGTTGTCAACGTCTCGAAGTCGTACTTCACGGTCCAGGTGTACGAGGCGACCTCGGGCCTGAGGCCCGGCGAACCCGTGTACGCCACTGGCAAGCTGCTGGTGGCCGAGCTGGGCCCGGGCCTCATGTCGACGATATTCGACGGGATTCAGAGACCCCTGGAGAGCGTGCTCGTCAAGGTGGGCCCCTTCATAAAGCGCGGCGTCAAGGTAAACGCCCTCCCCAGGGACAGGGAGTGGCACTTCAAGCCGACCGTGGAGGTAGGCTCTAAGGTGGGGGGAGGGGACGTTCTAGGAGAGGTACAGGAGACCTCGCTGGTGGCTCACAGGGTCATGGTGCCCCCAGACGTCAGCGGCGAGGTCGTGGAGATAGAGGAGGGCGAGTACAGGGTGGACGAGCCGGTCGCCGTGGTAGAGACGGGGAGCGGCGAGGTCGAGGTGGCGATGATGCAGGAGTGGCCGGTCAGGGTCCCCAGGCCGTTCCGAGAGAGGCTGCCCTGCGAGGTGCCCCTCATCACCGGGCAGCGAGTCATCGACACGTTCTTCCCCATAGCCAAGGGCGGCGCGGCCTGCATCCCCGGCGGCTTCGGCACAGGCAAGACGGTCACGCTCCACAAGATAGCAATGTATTCCGACTCGGAGATAGTGATCTACATAGGGTGCGGCGAGAGGGGCAACGAGATGGCTGAGCTCCTCAAGGAGTTCCCGAGGCTCGTCGACAGGAGGAGCGGCAAGTACATCATAGAGAGGAGCATCATGATAGCCAACACGTCGAACATGCCGGTGTCAGCTAGGGAGGCCAGCATCTACATGGGCGTGACGATGGCCGAGTACTACAGGGACATGGGCTACCACGTGACCCTGATAGCGGACTCCACGTCGAGGTGGGCAGAGGCACTGAGGGAGATCTCGGGGAGGCTCGGGGAGATGCCCGTGGAGAGGGGGTACCCAGCGTACCTCCCCGACAGGCTAGCTGAGTTCTACGAGAGGGCTGGCAGGGTCAAGTGCCTGGGGAGGCCGGATAGGGAGGGCTCCGTCACCATAGTGGCGGCAGTGTCCCCGCCAGGCGGGGACTTCAACGAGCCCGTCACCGTCCACACCCTCAGGTTCGTCGGGGCCATGTGGGCCCTTGACACCGACCTGGCCTACAGGCGACACTTCCCAGCCATCAACTGGCTGAGGAGCTTCAGCCAGTACGTCGACATAGTCGGCAGGTGGTGGACGGCCAACGTGTCCAAGGACTTCCTGAGGTACAGGCGAAGGGCGCTGAGGCTGCTGGCGGTGGCCAGCGAGATAGAGGCCATCGCCTCGATAGTGGGCGAGAGCGCCCTGCCCGACGACCAGAGGCTGGTGCTCCTCACGGCTGAGCTCCTGAAGGAGGGCTTCCTGAGGCAGACCGCGCTGGAGGGCGAGGACGTGTTCTGCGTGCCCAGGAAGCAGTTCCTCCTGCTCAAGATGATAATGGACTTCCACGACGTGGCGTACGAGCTCGTCAAGGGCAGGGTTCCAGTGGACGAGATAGCGAGCCTGCCTAGCGTCATGGCGATTATGAGGGTCAAGGAGGACGAGAGGGGGCTGCCAGCCGTTGAGGAGCTGTACGAGAGGGTCATGGAGGACCTCAGGTCGCTGGCCAGCAGGTACGGCCTGTCCGTGGGGGTGCTTAGGCTGTGAGTGCCGGGAGGGCGCCGTACGAGCTGATCCTGCGATACCAGGGCAAGTTCTACAGGGGCGTCAGGGAGATAAGGGGCAACTTGATGTACGTCGAGGGCGTCCGAGACGCGGGCTACGAGGAGATCGTCAGGATAATAGGTTCGGACGGGAGCGAGAGGGTGGGCAGGGTCCTGGAGGCCAGTAAGGACGGCGCAGTCGTCCAGATACTGGGCGACGAGGAGGGGCTCCACACGGACTGCCTCGTTCAGTTCACGGGTGAGACCTTCACCATCCGTGTCTCAGACGAGGTCCTGGGCAGGATGTTCAACGGCAGGTTCGAGCCGATAGACGGCCTGCCACCGGTCAGGACTGGGGAGAGGCGGAGCATATCCGGCGAGCCCATAAACCCGTGCGCCCGCGAGTACCCCAGCGAGTTCATCCAGACTGGCATCTCGGTGATAGACGGCATGCTGAGCCTGGTGAGGGGGCAGAAGCTGCCCATATTCAGCGTGTCCGGCCTGCCCCACAACGCCCTGGCGGCGCAGATAGCGAGGCAGGCCACTGTGCCCGGCAGGGAGGAGGACTTCGCCGTGGTGTTCGCTGGCGTCGGGCTTAGGAGCAGCGAGGCCGAGTACTTCATCGAGGAGTTCAGGGAGTCCGGGGCCATCGAGAGGTCCGTTGTGATACTCAACTTGGCCGAGGACTCGGCAGTGGAGCGCCTGATGACCCCGAGGATAGCGCTAACGGTTGCGGAGTACCTCGCCTTCGACCTCGAGATGCACGTCCTCGTGATACTCAGCGACATGACGAACTACTGCGAGGCCCTCAGGGAGATCAGCACTGCCAGGGGAGAGATTCCTGGGAGGATGGGGTACCCAGGCTACATGTACTCAGACCTGGCTTCCATATACGAGAGGGCTGGCGTGATAAGGGGGAGGAGGGGGAGCATAACGCTGATGCCCATGCTCACGATGCCAGGCGGCGACATGAGGCACCCCATACCAGACCTGACCGGCTACATCACTGAGGGGCAGATAATAATGAGCCAGGAGCTCCACGCGAGGGGCGTGTACCCGCCGATCGACGTCCTGCCGAGTCTCAGCAGGCTCATGAAGTCCGGCGTGGGTCCGGGCAAGACGAGGGACGACCACAAGTACCTGTCCGACCAGCTCTACGACGCCTACTCTAGGGGCGTCAAGGCGAGGGATCTAGCGAGGATCGTGGGCGAGCTGGGCCTTAGCGCCAGGATGAGGCGCTACCTAGAGTTCGCAGAGGAGTTCGAGCAGAAGTTCCTCAGCCAGGGCCTCTACGAGAACCGATCCATAGAGGAGACGCTGGACAGAGGCTGGGAGGTCCTCTCAGTGCTGCCCGAGGAGGAGCTCGTGAGGATACCCGAGCGTCTCATTAAGAAGTACCACCCCAAGTACAGGGTGTGAGGCCTTGTCGCTGGCCCTCAAGTACCTGCCAGCCTCTAGGGGGACGCTTGTCCTCTTGAGGCGCAAGCTGAGCCTCACCGAGAGGGGCAAGGAGATACTTGAGATGCGGAGGGAGCAGCTAGTCAAGGCCATAGTCGACCTCATTAACGTCGTGAAGAGGCGTCCGTCGGTGGAGCACAAGCTAGTCCGAGTGCTGGAGGAGATAGCCAGGGTTAGGCTAGCGAGGGGCGAAGTCGAGTACTCGTCACTCGCCTCGCTGATCAGCGAGCCCGAGTTGGACGTACTCGCGGTGAGCTATCACGGCGTC
>CAZCFI010000045.1:0-14627 GCA_964497915.1 uncultured Thermoproteales archaeon | reverse complement strand
GCCCCTAGTGACGCTGCCGCGATGGCGGCCGCTGAGGCAGCCACCCTAACCTCAAGGGCCTTGGGGTACTCCCCGTACACGACAGTCCCGTCGCAGGCGTCGACGTAGCCGACGTAGCTACGCCCCCCGTACCTGTACCTCACCTCCCAGAAGGGGTAGTGGGCGAGACCGACGAACGCGCTCCTCGACGCCACCTCCACTGCCGCGCCGCCTGACTCTAGCTCGGCCTCCCGCCTCACCCTCCCCACGAACGGGCCCTCAACCGCTCTCAGCGCCTCCTCGGGGCTGATGGATGGGGCCACGTAGAGCCCGCGCTTAGCGATCCTCGGGTCAAAGTACAGCCTGCCCCTCACCGGGAACTTATATCCCTCGGGGATGGGGATCTGCGCGTCCCTAGCCGCTAGCACCGCCACGTCCTCCACCTCCTCGCTCACGCTAGCCCCACCAGCGTAGGCCCTGAGGTCTATGCGGAAGACGTAGAGGGGGACGAAGTGCAGAGTGCCGCCCTCCGGGGCGGAGGAGCGCGCTAGGTCCTTCGGCGAGCCCACCTCCCTGGAGAGCACGGCCATGAGCTTGCCATACGCCTCGTTGTACTCGTAGTTGACCTGGAACATGTAGTGCTCCCTCAGCCGCTCTCCGGTGGCCACGGCCACGCTGGTCCCGCAGTAGGGGCACGTGGCTATCGGGACCCCTGGCCTGGCCTCGAGCTGGGCCCCGCAGTAGGGGCACGTAAGAGCCAAGCTCGTCACCTCCCGTACCTGACCCTAACGCCCCTCAGGGCCATGAGCGATAGGCCAGCCCCAGCCGCGGCCCCCAGGAGCATGGCTACGAGGCTCAGGACTGCCGTCTCAGCCTCCCCTGCGCTGAGGGACGACAGGAGGAGGGGCAGGCCGAGGCCCCCAGCCGCCCCGGCCACTAGGCCGCTGGCTGCTGAGTAGGCGACTCTAGCGGCGAGCGTCACCGGCTCCTCGGCGACGACGACCGACAGGTCCCACCCGGACATCAGCACCTTGTACACGCTCCTGCCGCACTCGTAGGTCAGGACCCACACGGGGAGCATCGTTATGGGGGAGAGGCTCACCGAGCTGACCCCGGTCGTCACCCTCTTGCGCAGCGCTGTCACCCTGGTGACCTCAGCCCTCGTGTCAGCGCCGGTGTGAACCAGCGCAATCGACTCAGCCTCGCTGCGAGCCTCGCTGTCGGCCTTGGCCTCAGCTGCTCCGCGCAGCCTGTCCCTAGCCTCGTCGACGGCCAGCTTCTCAGCCTCCTCGCAGCTCATCTCGGCAGCGAGAAAGGCTGTCCTCGGCTGCCTCACCACGTCGGCGCTCAGCGGCTGGAGCTGGGTGGGCGCTCTCCTGAAGTGCTCAGCGACGCGCCCAACCCCCCGGGCCTCGGCGCTCCGCCTGGCCAGCACGTTCAGCCGGTACACGCGCCTCACGTCCCCAGAGACCTCAATTCTGCTGGTGAAGCTGTGGTCGTAGACCCACTCCTCCTCCCGGATGTACTCCCCGGACTCCTCGTCGTACCTCTCCCTCACCTCGCGCCTGTAGACGGTGATCTCGGCCTCGTAAAGGCCCTCGTAGCTTGCCGAAACGTCTACGTCCGCGAGGATGAACGGGACGTAGAGGCACTGAGCGTCTCTCAGCACCGCTCTGCTGAGGGGCCCGCCGCGCTCCCTCCTGTAGCGCTCGAACGCCCTCAGGGCCTCCTCGTAGGGCCTCGACCTGGCCACGAGTATCTCTCTCCTTGCAGTCTCCCTCACCCAGTTGGGGCTGCCGCAGTAGCTGCAGACCGCCACGATGGTCTCGGGCGACACCCGCAGAGGAGCCCCACAGTTCCTGCACCTGATGGCCACCCCACTCAACCGCGCCCACCCCCTCCGCTGCGGAGGTACCTGTCGAGGAAGAGCACCATCGGGAACAGCACCTTGAGCGCGTCCTCCACCTTGACTATCGCGTGCCCAGCATCTGGGATCACGTGAAGCTCAAAGGTCTTGCCCAGCTCGAGCAGCCTCTCGACGAGGTGGAGCACTGGTCTCAGCGGCGTCCTCGTGTCGTTCTGCGGGTGCACTATGCACACGGGGGCTTTAAGTCCCTCAACGTAAGTGATGGGCGACCTCTCCCTGAAGAGCTCGCTCCTGCCAGCGAACAGCACCTCTATGAAGCTCTTGTACAGGGCGTCGCTTAGCTCGTACGTCTCCTCCCAGTCGGCTATCCCCGCGCCAGCGCAGCCAGCGCTCCACGCATCTGGCCTCTTCGTGAGTGCCAGCAGCGTCATGTACCCACCGTAGCTGTACCCCATTATAGCCACCCTGTCGGCCAGGCCTGAGGCCCTGGCCCACTCGGCAGCGCCGACCACGTCCGCGAGGTCGCCGCCGCCGGGGTCGCCGATTATCATCCTCCTGAACTCCTCACCGTACCCTGTGGAGCCCCTGAAGTTCGGGGCCACCACGTGGTACCCGAGCGCTGCTAGGGACGCTATCATGACGTTCCAGCTATCGGCCACGTCGGCCCACGGCCCACCGTGGACGTACACGACGGTTGGGCCCGGCCTCGGGGCGGCCCTGCTCTCGACGACGAAGGCTGGAACCTTGAGCCCATCCGCGGACTCATACCAGACCATGTACGCCTCCCCAATGCGCTCCGCAGCCTCCGGGGGGAGCTCAGCCCCGAGCAGCACCCGCCTCTCCCCGCTCTCAAGGTCAACCTCGTACACGCTGTGCGGCGACGCGAGGGAGGAGTGCGTGGCGTACACCCTGCTCCCCACTGGCACGAGGTTCGTGACGCAACCCTCGGGGAGCGGCACCTCCCTGCCGTCGACGAAGGCCCTCGTCCTGCCGTCGCGCTTCCCGACGAACCAAACCCTGCCGTCCGCCGTCCACCCGTAGGCCACGTACTCGGTGAAGTCGTATCCCTCGTGGTCCCTGTACCTAAGCTCAGGCTCCGCTAGCTCTTTAGTCTCTAAGTCGTAGACCACCAACCTCTCCCGACCGAAGGCCGTCGTGGCGAACAGCAACTTGCTGCCCCACAGCCTCGGGGCCCTGTTGAGCGACCCCTCCCTTGGCGTGAAGACCTCAAGCTCCAGCGACTCTAAGTCGAAGACGAACAGCTCGAACGCCCTGGGGTTCCCCCTCAGCACGCCGTGGCCGACCACCTTGCCGCTGCCAACGTCGGAGACCACGATTATCGACTTGGTCTCGTACACCCTCTCAGCCTCGCCTCCCAACCTCATCACCCAGAGCTCAACCGACCTCTCAGAGGCGGCGCTCGCCGCCACGATCTCGCCGTCGAACTCGACACCGAAGACTCTCCTGGGCTCCATGCCCTCGATGGCGCGCTCCTCTCCTCCCCGAGCGTCGACGCAGAACACCTGGTGCAGCTCCCTCCCCGCGCCGACGTCCTTGGCGTAGACTACCAGAGGCGAGTTAGGCCTGACAGCGGCGACCGCTGAGACCCCGCCACGCGTCAGCCTCACGCTGGACCCCGTGCTCAGGTCGAGGGACCAGAGGTCCCTGACCCCCTCGACGTTCGAGCTGTAAACTAGCCTCCCGCTAGTGACGCCAACGGCGCTGTAGAGGGGGAGCTTGACAAGTGACTCTACCGGCCTCAGCCTCTCCCAAGCCTCAGTCACGCTAGTCTCGCTACCAATCGCTAATTAAAGCGTTTCGAGCTAAGCTAGTGGGGGGAGCGTTGGAGCGCTTAGAGCTGAGGGCGGACTTCGAATGTGGGAACGCCGAGGGCGTTGAGGTGGTGGGACCAGCTCACGTCAGGTTCAGGGCTAGGAGGGACGAGAGCCCAAGGCCCCTCTGGTTCTACTTCCAGCTCACCGGGCCGGAGGGGCTCGAGGTGAGGGTCGATCTAGCAAATGCGTCTGAGTGCCTCGGGGGGACTGCTGAGGCGTGGCGGGTCGCTAGGCCAGTCTTCAGCCACGACGGGCGGGCTTGGCGCAGGGTCCGCAGAACCCAGTATCACGAGGCTCTCGGGACCTTTAGCTTCTACATTAGCCTGGGGCGGGGCGTGGCCTGGGCCGCGCTGTGCTACCCCTACACCTACTCCGACTTGCTGAGGCTGTTAGAGCGCCTCAGCAGGCACCCCCACGCTAGAGTGGAGGTCATCGGCGAGTCGGCTGAGGGGAGGCCCATTTACGCCATCACCGTCACCGACCCCTCAGTCCCGAGCCGCGAGAAGGTGGGAGTCGCGGCCACCGCTAGGCACCACGCTGGCGAGACTCCAGGCTCCTTCACCCTTGAGGGGCTCTTAGAGTTCTTGCTGCGCGACGAGGCGAGGCCGGTGAGGAGGAGGCTAACCCTTAGGGCCTACCCCATGGTCGACGTGGATGGCGTCGTCAGGGGGATGTACGGGAAGGACAGGGGAGGGAGGCTGAGCGACTTCAACAGGGACTGGACCGACTCCCCCAGGAGGCCGGAAGTCAGGGCCGTGAGGGACGACCTCGATGAGTGGGCTGGCGAGTGCGACTACAGGGCGTTCCTCGACTTCCACGCCCCCACGCTCAAGGACTTTAATTACTTCTACTTGATATCTCGTGACGAGGCTGGCGAAGGGTATTGTGAGGCGGCCGCGAGGGTGCTCAAGCTGGTTGCCCTTCGCTGCCCCGACCTCTTCAGGGCCAGGGACTGCAGGGAGGTCAGCACCAGAGATCCAGGCTGGAGGTACTGGCACAGGTCGTCGTGCTACTACCAGCACTCGAGGTACGGCGTGCTCTCGCTGGCGTGCGAGACCAGCTACAACCTGAGCTGGCAGGGCGAGTACATGACTGAGGAGTCCATGAGGAGGCTCGGTCAGTCCATAGGCTGGGCCCTCTCGCGCTACCTGCTAGGCGGGCGGCAAGGCCTATAAGCCCGCAGCCATTACCTCACTCTAGCCTCGGGTGCGGCCGTTGGGGAGGCTGAGCGAGAGGGGAGCCCTGGCCCTGGTGTCACTCACGTCCTTCGCGGTCTTCCTGAGCGCCAACATGCTGAAGCCCGTGCTCCCAGTGCTGGCCAGCGACCTCGGGGGAGGGGAGCTTGAGGTGTCAGGCGTCATGATGGCCGCCCTAGTGCTGCTGTCGCTCGCCCAGCCGCTGACCGGGGCTCTCTCCGACAGGTACGGCCGCGTCAGGATGCTCGTGGTGGGTGGAGCCCTAGGGGCGCTCTCGAGCCTGGCGTGCGCCGCCGCCTCCTCGTGGAGCCACCTCCTCGCCCTCAGGGGGCTGAGCGGGCTAGCTGACGCGATCTCGGGGCCAGCCATGCTGGCGATCGTAGCCTCCGTGAGCACTGAGAGCAGGGGCCTGGCCTTCGGCGTCTTCAGGTTCAGCCAGGGCGCCAGCTTCGTCCTAGGGCCCCTAGTGGGGGCGGCCGTCGCCGAGCTGTGGGGGCTCAGGGCGCCGTTCGTGGTCGACTTCGCGCTGACGGTCGCTGCTGTGGTAGCCTTCGCCGCTACCTTCAGGCATGAGGCTGGCGGGAAGGCGGGGAGCGCCTGCTCCCTGAGGGCCGCTAGAGCGGTGCTCTCAAGCCCCAAGATGCTCAGGGCCGCCTGCCTGGGCTTCCTCGAGACGTCATCGTTCGCCATATGGCTGTCGTTCCTCCCCGCTAGGATGGTGGCGCTCGGGCTGGGCGAGGCAGAGGTGGCGCTCGTCATCTCAGCTGAGGCCCTCGCGTTCTCCGCGTCCAGCGTGGTGGTCGGCTACGCCTCGGATAAGGTCGGCAGGCGCCCGGTGGCCCTGCTAGGCTCCCTTGTGGCGGGCGCGTCCTCAGCCCTCTACCTGGCGGTCAGCGACGTGGTGCACCTAGCCCTAGCGTCTGCTGCTTACGGCGCTGGGTGCAGCGCGATGTACCTGGTGAGCACCGTGGCGGCTGCCGACTTAGCGCCTGAGGAGGCCAGGGGCGCTGTGCTGGGGTCGTTTGACGCAATAGTCGACCTGGGCTTGGCAGCTGGCCCCCTCGCCAACTGGGCGCTGCTCCGAGCAACGGGGCTCCCCAGCTCAGCGTCGTTCACGGTGATGGTCCTCCTCTCGGCGCTCGCAGCGGTGGCTAGCGCTGGGCTCAACTAAGGGCGCTGGCTAGGGGAGCGGTCCCTTGCTCAGCAGCTGCCCCTCCCCCACGTTTCTAGCTCCGCGGCCACAAGGGCAGCCAGGCAGAGACGGCTAAATAGAATCAAAATTTGAGATTTGCTGGCCGCGCGGTAAGCAGATATGTGAGGTGGGGCACGCACACCACGGGTGGTCTGTTGGCTCGCGTGGTGGTGATGGGGGCCCACCCCGACGACCCAGACTCGGGAGCAGGGGGGCTCATGGCTCTCCTCAGCAGATCAGGCCACGAGGTCGTCGCAGTCTCGTTCACCAGGGGCGAGCTGACTGGGAGGTGGAGCGTGGAGGAGAACGCCAAGGTCAACGAGGAGGAGGCGGTCACCGCCTTCGAGCTCCTGGGGGCTAGGGTGACCTTCCTAAACTTCAGGGACGGGAGCGTGTGGGTGACCGAGGAGGTGGTCACCGAGGTGCTGAAGCTGCTCAGGGAGCTTAGGCCAGAGGTCGTGCTGACGCACTGGCCAGTCGACACGCACTCAGACCACCGCTCAGTTGGGGCCGCGACGATAGGAGCCGTGAGGAGGTTGGAGGAGGGCAGTAGGCCAGCGCTGTTCTTCTACGAGGTCATGACGGGCATTCAGACCCGCTGCTTCCACCCCGACATCTACG
This sequence comes from uncultured Thermoproteales archaeon, assembly GCA_964497915.1. Lineage (GTDB taxonomy): Archaea > Thermoproteota > Thermoprotei > Thermofilales > CAYSTQ01 > CAZCFI01. The sequence goes on along the minus strand of CAZCFI010000045.1, from coordinate 7,937 downwards.
TCGACGTCTCTGAGGTCGCCGAGCTGAAGAGGAGGGCGTGCTACCTGCACCGCAACTGCTTCCCCGACAAGTGGTACCCAGTTCACGAGGACATGATGAGGTTCAGGGGGCTCGAGATGGGCGTCAAGTGCGCTGAGGCCTTCGCCTCCTTTGACAAGTCGAGGGCTCGCGAGCTAGTGGACCTGCTGCGGCGACGAAACTGTATTATATCAACGTATTACAGTAGACCTCGTGGGGCGCAAGAGCGTAGTCGTCAGCTTTAGGATTCCAGCAGAGCTCAAGGCTAGAATGGATAGGCTGAAGCACGTCAACTGGTCTGAGGAGGTCAGGGCCTTCCTGGAGGAGAGGGTCAGGCAGTACGAGGTCAGGGAGGTGCTAGAGAGGGTGAGGGGGGAGCTGGAAGGCGTGCCCACGCTGCCGAGGGGCACTGTCAGGAGGTGGATCAGAGCTGACAGGGATAGTCATTGACGCGTCGGTGCTGGCCAAGTACCTGCTCAAGGAGGAGGGGTGGAACGAGGCCGAGCGGCTGATAGCGGCGAGACCCTACACCGTCGAGCTCGCGGTCGTGGAAGTAGCGAGCGCCATCTGGAGGAGGGTCACGCTGCTGGGCGACATAACGCCCGCCACTGCTGAGGCCCTCATCGACTGCCTGCTCGAGGTCTCGGACAAGGTGCTGAGGGTCGAGGGGCAGGGCCAGTACCTCAAGGCCGCGTTCTCAATAGCCGTCGAGCGGGGCCTGACGGTCTACGACGCGATATACGTCGCTCAGGCGCTAGAGAGGCGGGCCGCGCTGGCGACCGCAGACGCTGGGCAGGCCAGGGCGGCCATGGAGCTAGGCGTTGAGGCGATCCTGGTGCGGTGAGAGCGGCGCTCACGCGACCAGGGTAGCTAAGCAGTAGGCGATGGCGCAGGCGTCCATGGCCCTCAGCTTGGCGCCAGCACTCGCATCAGCTAGGGCTATCGCTAAGGCCGATGCCGCGAGCAGCGCGCCTGCGACTGGGTTAGCGACGTAGAGGGAGGCTGAGGCCAGGGCTGCAAACGAGAGCAGCACTGCCCACAGGAGCCTCTGAGAGGCTTCGCGCCCCAGCGCGACGGCGGTGGTTCGGCAGCCTGAGGCCTCATCAGCTTCAAGGTCCTCTAGCTCGTTCCTCAGCTCTAGTGCCATTGAGTAGAGCGCGATCGCTGCCAGCGCCGTGAGGCTCGGCCGCTCGCCCCCGCTCGCGTAGAAGCCCCAGAGCACCAGGGCCACGCCGAAGAACACGGAGTGCGAGACGAGGTCGAGGGGCGGCCGCCCCTTGAGCCTGAGGGGAGGGGCGGAGTACGCCAGAGACAGCGCTAGGCCCGCGGCGTAGCTGGCGAGGGCCGGAAGGCCAGCCAGCGCTGCCAGGAGTAGGCCAGCCGCGCACGAGGCGAGGCCAACCGCAAGGCCCAAGCTCCTCGGCGCTGAGCCAGCTGCGAAGGGATTCCTGCGAGCCTTCTTAGGGTTGGCCCTGTCACTGCTGACGTCAAAGACGTTGTTTACGAGGTAGCTCGCCGCCATGTACAGCAGCGTGGCCGCCAGCACCAGGGGGAGGGGGAGCAGCGCGTCAGGCCAGGGCCTGCGAGGCAGGAGGGCCCCATACATGGCTAGACCCACGTACGCCTTCCACTCCGCGACTCTGAGAGCCCTAGCTAGGGAGAGGATACTAGCTGCACGCCCACCCATAAATGTTTTATAATTTTGAAAAATAAAAATATACTATGGAGGCTAGGCGGCTGGGGGACGCTGAGGAGGAGATACTCAACCTACTCGCCGACCTCGCCTCGAGCGTCGGGATGGGCGAGGCTGCTGGGAGGATCTTAGGGGCGCTGCTCTTGGTGGGGAGCCCCCTGTCGCAGAGCGAGATATCCGCGCTGACGGGCTACAGCCTGAGCGTCGTCAGCATGGGCCTCTCTAGGCTGGAGGCGCTGGGGGTGGTGAGGGTCGTTGGGAGGGTCGGTAGGAGGAGGCTCTACGCGGCCACGGCTAGCCTGCTGGGCGTCATCGAGATATTCCTCAGGGAGAGGCTAGACAGGCAGCTGGTGGCCCTAGCCAAGTACATAAGGGAGCACCTCAGCTCGCTGAGCGAGACCACTAAGGGCAACGTGGTGGCACTCCTCGAGGAGGCCGAGAGGTCAAGGTGCGCCCTCCAGCTAGCAGCGGAGCTGATTATGAGGCTGCGCGGGCTGTCGCCGAGGGAGTTCCTCAGGGCCCTGAACTCGCTGAGGGAGAGGGCGGCTCGGTGGGGAGGGCCTTGAGGGTTGCGCTCGTCACCGAGTGGTTCCCGCCGGACGTGGGGGGCGTCGCGTCTCACGTCAGGGACCTAGCCCTTAGGCTCAGCGAGCGGGGCCACGAGGTCTGCGTGGTCACCAGGAGGAGGGAGGGCAGGGGAGAGTGGCCCTTCGAGCTCGTCGAGTTGGAGTACTCCTGCTTCCTCAAGGCCCTCTGCAGGCCCCCGGGCAATGGCCCCCTCAGCTCGCTGTTGAGGGAGTTAGATCCTGATGTCGTCCACGTCCACCACGCGTTCGCCCCAATACCCCTGGCCTTCGCCTTGGTCTCATCGGCGAGGGGCTACCCCACGGTGCTGACCAACCACAGCGCGTACCTCTACGACTACGAGATCCTCCTGAAGGCCCTGGGCTACGTGGCCGCGCCGGTGCGCCGAGCGCTGAGCGGCGTCGACAGGATCATCGCCGTCAGTGGGACGGCCGCCAAGTTCATCGAGAGCTTCGCTCCATCCGTGCCGGTGGTAGTGATCCCGTGCGGCGTTGACACCAGGAGGTTCAGCCCTGAGGGGCCCAGGAGGCTTAGAAGTGCGCTGGGGGGCGACGCCATCGTGCTCTACGTGGGCAGGCTCGTCTACAGAAAGGGGGTCCACTACTTGGTGGACTCGATGGAGGAGGTGAGGAGGGAGTGTGGCGACGTGAAGCTGGTCGTCGCGGGCGACGGGCCCATGGCTGGGCACCTCAGGGAGAGGGTGCGGGAGCTAGGCCTGAGCGGCGCTGTGGTGTTCCTCGGGAGGGTTAGCGAGGAGGAGCTTCCAGACGTGTACAGGTCCGCGGACCTGCTGGTCATGCCGAGCCTCTACGGCGAGTCCCTCGGCATCGTGGCCCTGGAGGGCATGGCCTCGCAGCTCCCAGTCGTCGCGAGCCCGGTCGGCGGGCTGAGGGAGGTCGTAGCTGACGGCGTCACCGGGCTATTGCTGCGCGGGCTCAGCCCGAGCGCCATAGCCAGCGCCGTGGCTAGGCTGCTCTCGAGGCCCGACCTCATGGATAGGATGGGGAGGGAGGGGCGCAGGGTGGCTGAGGAGAGGTACAGCTGGGAAGTCGTCCTGCCCAAGGTAGAGCGCGTCTACGAGGAGGTCGTCAGCGAGCGCTAGTCGCGCCCTCCTCCCTGAAGTACTGGATGACCTTGGCTACCTCGTCCAGGAACTCGAGGTTCTCGGTGTCCGGGTCCATCCTGAAGTTGATCCACGTCACGCCGAGCTTGATGAAGTCCTCAACCCCATCTATCACGTCGTCGATGCTGACGTCCCTCATCTTGAACCTCGTCGAGAGGCCGTAGATGAACCTCCTGCCAGCCGCGTACCTGTCCACGAGCTCCTTCTTCCTGGCGTACTCGTCAGCCCCCCCGATGACAGGCGCTATCCCGACCCAGCCGTCGGTGAACTTGGCAGCGAACACCCTCATCCTCCTCCCCTGCCCGCCGCAGAGTATTGGCGGGTGCGGCCTCTGGTAGGGCCTGGGCTCGAGCCTGCAGCCCCTGACCCTGTAGAACTTACCCTCAAACGTGACCTCCTCCTCGGTCCAGAGCCTCTTGATGAGGGTCACAGCCTCCATCGCCCTCTCGACCCTCGCCCTGTCAGGCTCCCACTGGTAGCCGAAGGCCTCGAACTCCTCCCTCCACCACCCAGCGCCGTAGATCAGCATGACCCTGCCCCTGCTCAGGTGGTCGAGCGTGGTCACTATCTTGGCTAGGAGGGTCGGATTCCTGTACGGTATGCAGGTGACGAGCGGCGCCACCTTGAGCCCCGTCCTCATCGCCACCGCCGTCAGCATGGTCCAGCACTCAGGCCTGCAGCCGCTGCCGAGCCCCTTAACCCACAGGTGGTCCTCGTTGGTCACGCCGTCGAAGCCTACTTTCTCAGCCTTGAGGGCGCACCTCATGATGTAGTCCACATCTGCCGTGACCGGCAGCTGGTACCAGAACTCCACTCGCAAGCGCCTCACCCAATGCGGTCAGGGCGTGGGCAAAGATAAGCGTTGCCACCCGCTAGAGCCTAACGTGGAACACCTTGACCTCGCACTCCCTGAGCCTGAGCGGAACCCTTGGCGACTCGGCGCTCACCCTGAGCTCCTCTCCTGAGAGCAGCTCCCTCACCCTGACCTCGCCGCTCAGCCCCATCCTCTCCCTGCTGAGGACTAGGGTCAGGTCGTGCTCCCTGTCGCCCACCTCTATGGCGAAGACCAAGTAGCCGCCCTCGGCCCTCCTGAAGCCTAGGAACACCCCGTCGTCCTCCGGCTCGAGCCTGGCGCACGGCGGCAGCCCAGCGGCGGCCAGCGCGCTCCTCAGCGCAGCCTCGAGGAGCCGCTCCTCCAGCTCAGCCGCCAGGTAGACCACCGTGCCCTGCCCGTAGCGGTTGACGAGCACAGCTGGACCGGCCTCGCTCTCAGCCACGACTCTAGCGCCCTCGGGCTCGACCGCCTGAGCCGGCAGGCACCAGCCCGCGGCGCCCCTCTCGAGCTCGTAGAAGTCCTCGACCACCCTCGCCGTGCTAGAGTGGGCGTCGAAGAGTGACTTGAGGTAGTCGAGGGCGAACGTCCTGTCTATGGTGAGGGACATCTTCGCTGCCTGGAAGTTGCTGAACGTCTCCAGCAGCCAGTTGCCAGCCCTGACCCTCTCAGGCAGGTACTCTTTGACCCTGTAGAGGTGAACCAGGAGCTCCCGCAGCTCGTCCACGCTGCCCCTAAGGCCCGCCGCCCTGGCCAGGGGGGCGCATGGGACCTCGCCGTAGGGCTCGCCGGTCTCATCGCGCTCGCCGCAGAACGGGCCCAGGATCAGCGTGCCGCCGCCCCTCACGTACTCCTCCAGTCTCTCCGCCTCCTCCTCAGAGACGTACTTGACGTGGGGCGCTATCACCAGCTTGTAGCCCCTCACCCTGCCGTCCAGCAGGTGGTCCTCGCTGATCACGGCCGTCTCAGACCCGTAGTGCAGCCTGAGGAGGAGCGAGAGGAACCTCATCGCCGGCGGCACGGCCACGCCGCTCTCGTGGAAGGCGTCCTCGTCGAGCATGAGGACGCCGACCGAGGGCTTGAGGGGCGGGGAGGCGCCGAGCACGCCCGAGAGCCTCTTAAACGTTCTGTTGAGCTCTGAGACCGCTAGGAAGGACGGCTTGAACTGCACCCTCTCCCTCGGGTCGTACTCCCGCTTTGGGCTGGTCACGACGCCCCAGTAGTCGGACTTGAAGTCCCAGAACGTCATGCCTGTGCCGCCCATCGCCTGCACGAACCACGCGTTCCTCACGCACCACCTGTAGTCCTGGAAGCCTGACATCTCGTTTACCTGGTGCGGGGGCTCGGACGCCCCCCTGGCTATCGCCACGTAGTACAGGGCCCTTACGTAGGACGCCTCGAAGTCCTGAATGGCTCCCCGCGCGTTCCCAGCCCTGGCGCACACCTTATACCACCTCTGGTAGCCGCTCCAGCCGGGCAGGTCCATGTTCATCTCGAGCGACACCGGCCTCGCTGGGTCGTACTTTCGCACGGTCTCGCAGAACCTCGTCAGGACATCGACCGCGACGTGCTGCTTGAACCTGTACCAGTCCCACCTGGCGACCCTCCACTTGGGCAGCGGCCTGCCCGCGAAGTCGGCCTTGCGCATGCTGACCGGCGGGTAGACGTCGTCCCACGAGGAGTACGCGCCCTCCCGCCCGTGCCACCTCGCGCTCAGCTGGTCGAGCGTGAACTGCTCCGAGAGCCACCTCCTGAACTTGGCCACCGTGTAGTCGTCGTAGCTGGCGTCCTCCCTCGTGCCGTATATCTTCCTCTCCTTGAAGCTGGGGAGGAACGGCCAGTGCTCGCCGCAGAGCCAGTAGTCGCCCAGCGCGTCCTCGTACTCCATGCCGACCTCTATGAGCCTCCTGACGTACTCGTCCACCTCCCTGAGGTACGCCTCGTCGTGCGGGTACCCCCCGATAATGTCGAGGGGGACCCTCCTGCCGGTCTCAGTGACCCAGTACCAACCGTACTTCTCAACCATCCACCTGGGTGGGGTCAGGTAGAAGTGGATGAAGACCGTGATGCCCATCCTCCTAGCCTTCCTCAGCAGGTTCCTCAGCGGCTCGAGGTTCCACTCGCCCTCAGCCGGCCTGACCCTCCTCCACTGAGCGAAGAAGTCGACCGACGTGAAGCCAGCCCTGAGGTAGAGGTTCTTGTCGGTCGTGACTAGCTCGTCCGGCAGGGAGATGAGGTAGTCCCCGCCGCCGTAGGCCGAGGTCTTGATGAACGGCCTGCCCTTGTAGTAGAAGCACCCGTTTCTGACAGTGAAGCTCGCCATGTACGGGCCTTCATGAACTAGATATTTATGCGTTGCCTAGAGCGCGATGTAATATAATGAATACCAGTAACATTTATATATCACGTAATCTTTTAATTACATGACATGAATGGGGGAGCTAGAGGAGCTGGCGAGGGTGCTGGACGCGCTAGGCCACGTCGTGAGGCTGAGGATAGTGAGGGAGCTGGCGAGGGGTGGCGAGATGTACCTGTCTGAGGTAGCAGAGAGGGTTGGGGTCAGCAGGGCGCTGGCGAAGATCCACCTGAAGAAGCTGGAGAGGGCAGGGCTCGTCAGGAGCAGGCTGGTGCTCGACGAGGAGAGGGGCAGGGCCCTCAGGTACTACAGGCTCGTGCCGTTCAGGGTCGAGGTGAGCCCGGAGAGGCTCCTGGAGGTGAGAGAGGATGGCTAGGGTGGCGTCCGGCCTCCCGTGGCTGGCGGCAGCGATAATAGCGGCAGCCGTGGTGTGGAGGGTCGGGCTAGACTTCTGGACCACCGCCCTCATCTTCGGCCTGTGCCTCCTCGCGCTGGTAGGATCCCTGCTGATAGCGGGCCCTGAGGCGCCGCCGAGCGCGTGGCGCGCCATGAGAGCAGATGAGCTCAAGAGGGAGCTGGAGGCCGTGAGAAGGGAGCTGGAGGCCATTAGGAGGGTCGCTGAGGAGGCCAGGGACCTGTTGAGGAAGATCTCGGAGGAGCTGGCGGAGTGACTTGAGAAGACTTAAATATGAGTTGAACGCAGATTTTTTTGAGCTCAAGTAACTAAGAGGTGACTCGAGGGTGTCGGAGTTTGAGGTGCTGGCTGAGTGGAGGGTGAGGAAGATAAGGCCCCCCGAGGGTGGGGGGAAGGAGGAGGTCCTGAGGTGGGCCCTCGCCTCCCTGGGCCTCGACCAGGCCAAGCAGGATGTCTACCTGTACGTCGCCAGGTCGAGGGACGCCGTCACCGCGGAGGACGTGGCCAGGGAGTTCCAGGTGAGCGAGGAGGAGGCTAGGGCGGCTCTCGACGAGCTCTACACGCTGGGGCTCGTCGAGAGGGTGGGGAGGGGGTACTACGTGAGGTACCCGCTCGGCGAGGCCGTCGTTAAGAGGACGCTCCCGAGGGTGGTCGGCGTGCTCAGGGAGGTGGCCAAGGTGGAGTCGAGCTTCAGGACGCATGGCTTCGGCAGGCCGATTGAGGGGCAGGTGTTCAGCAGCGTCGCCGACGCCATACCGGCGATAGCCCACCTGATGGCAGAGGGGAGGGGGGTCAGGCTCAGGGTGGCTGGAGTCCACGTGCACACGGGGAGGGGGGTCGAAGTGGAGGGCGCCGTCCTAAGGGTGGACAGGGAGAACCGCAGCGTCCTGCTCCTGACCGACGACGGCGCTGAGG
>CAZCFI010000044.1:0-14881 GCA_964497915.1 uncultured Thermoproteales archaeon | reverse complement strand
GCAGGGGGGTGTGGGTGTGGAGGGTCGAGGGGCGGCGGGCCTAGACCCCCGGCTCTTCGTGCTCGAGAGGAGGCTGAGCGGCGTTAAGCGGGTTGTCGCCGTCGCTAGCGGGAAGGGCGGCGTGGGGAAGACGCTCGTCGCCTCGACCGCCGCTCTGGCGCTAGCGCGAGCTGGCCGCTCAGTGGGCCTCCTCGACCTGGACATGCACGGCCCCTCGTGCCACGTGGTGCTGGGCGTTGAGGAGCCTAGGGTGGTGGAGGACAGGGGCGTGGTCCCCATCGACGCTCACGGCGTCAAGCTGATGTCGCTATTCCTGTTCGCGGGCGACGCCGACCTGCCGCTGAGGGGGCGTGACCTGACGGATGTCGCGCTCGAGCTGCTGGCCGTGACCCGGTGGGGCGACCTCGACCTGCTGCTGATCGACATGCCCCCTGGCACGGGCGATGAGCTCTTAGACGTCATGAACTTCGTCGGGAGGGTCGAGTTCTTAGTGGTGACCACTCCATCGGCTCTGTCCCTGATGACCGTGAGGCGCTTGCTGTCTATGCTCAGCAGGAGGAGGGCGCCGGTGCTCGGCCTCATTGAGAACATGGCGAGCGGGGAGCCTAAGGCCGAGGCGCTGGCCAAGGAAGCTGGCGTCAGGTACCTCGGCTGGCTGCCAGTCGACCCGCTCATCGAGCGCTGCCTGGGGAGCCCTGACCAGCTGCTGCAGACAGACTTCGCTAGGGCGCTGACTAGGGTCCTGAGGTCTCTGGGGTGGGTCTCGTGAGGGGCTGGGTGGCGGCGCTCGCCTGCCTGCTGCTAGCCACCTCTGCCCTGGCTGGGGGCAGCGCCGCCCGCGGGGCGGTGGCCGTCCTGAGGGTGAGCTGCACCCTGGGCTCAGCCGCCCAAGGGAGCCCCTCGATAGAGCTGCTAGGAGTGGCGTGGGACCGCGCGTCTCTCTCCGTGTACGTAGTTAAGCCCTCATGGCTCAGCGACGAGCACGCTGAGCAGGCCGCCAGGGCATTCGAGGTGTGGGACAGGGCCCTCGAGGCCTTCGGCAGGTCCTACGGGTTCGAGCACTTAGCGCAGTTCTCGTTCTCAGTCAGGGTCGTCGAGTCAGCGCCACCCGCGTACGACGTCCTCGTGGAGTTCACTGAGGACGTGGCGGAGCCAGGGAGCGAGCTGGGCGAGGCCATCCTCACCTACTCCCTCCCCGACAGGAGGATTCTGAGGGCCAACATAGTCCTGCACGTCTACTCCACGCTGGGCCAGCTCAGCCCCCTCGACGTATTCAACGTGGCCCTGCACGAGGTGGGGCACGCCCTGGGGCTGGGCCACGCCTCCGCCAGCGAGACTCAGAGCGGCCCTGAGCTCATGAGGCCGGAGTACACGCTGGGGACGGGGGAGCTGAGGCCGTCTACGCTAGACGCCTACGGAGTCGCCGTGGCTCACGGCTGGATGGAGGGCGGCGAGTTTGAAGCGCCGCCTGAGACGTCGGTTGTCCTGCCTGAGGGTGTGCCCTACGTCTCGCTACTCTACTATTATGTCAGGGTGCTGTCAGAGTACGGCGCCGCGAGGGGCGGCGGGTGGTACGTCGAGGGCGCGACCGCCAGGATATCCGTTGATAGCGAGGTGGTGTACCTATCAGACAGGACCAGGGCTCGCTTCGCCGGGTGGAGCGGCGATGTGGCGTCTAACGAGACCGAGCTGGTCATAGTGGTCAACGAGAACGTGACCGTGGTGGCCGAGTGGGTCGTCCAGCACTACGTTGAGGTGGAGACCGCCTACTCAAGCGCGAACGTGACGTCGGGGTGGTACGACGAGGGCACCAAGCTGCGAGTGGGAGTGCTCGAGACGGTGGTCGACCACGGGAACGGCACTAGGAGGGTCCTCAGGGGCTGGGCTGGCGACGTGAGCACTACTGCCCCGGTCGTCGAGCTTGTAGCCGCGCAGCCCCTCGCGGTCAGGGCGCTGTGGGCCACTCAGCACTGGGTCGAGATATCGCCCGGCCCCTTCGCGGCAAACGTGACGTCAGGGTGGTACGACGAGGGGGCTGAGGTTGTCGTGGCGGCGCCGTCCAGGGTCATTGACTTCAGCAACGGCACCAGGGCTCTCTTCACGGGCTGGAACTCGACTGGCGAGCTGGCCTACAGGCTGAGGGTCACGGGCCCCGTGAGGCTAGTGGCGAGCTGGGTTAGGCAGTACTGGGTGGAGGTGAGAACTCCGTACAGCGCGACGACCGTAGGCACTGGGTGGCGCAGTGAGGGGGGTGAGCTGTCGATCTCCCTAGTCAGCTACGTGGTCGACCACGGGAATGACACCAGAAGGGTCTTTAGGGGCTGGCTCGTTAACGGAGAGCTGGTGAGGCCAGCCACCCTCAAGCTCTCAGTGGACTCCCCGCTCAAGGTCGAGGCGGTGTGGGAGACTCAGTACAGAGTTAGGGTCTCGATCGCCACGCCCTCCGGCGCCAAGGTGCTCGGGAACGTCACGCTGGCTAGAGGGGGGCGCGAGCTCGTCGTTAGGTGCGAGAACCAGACCTCAGCCTGGCTCAGCGAGGGGGCGTGGGAGGTGAGGGGGGTTAGGTACCTCAGGCCCGAGACCGCCTGCCGGAGCCTCTGGGCCCTCAGCTCCAGACTCGTCGCCACGAGCGCTGAGCCAGCCCAGCCCGAACTCAGGGTCGAGGGGCCCGGCGAGCTCACGGTGCTGGTAGCAGCTCACAAGCTCTCTGTCGCGGTGCGCGACTACCTCGGGCTCCCGGCCCCCTGGCTCACAGTGGAGGTGATGGGCAGGGCGAACGTGACGGCGCTGAGCTGCCCTATGGGCCTAGCGGTGGAAACCGTGCTGCCGCGCGGGAGGTACGTGGTGAGGGCCTCACTCCTCAGCTTTGAGCTCTGCAGGAGCGAGGTCGAGCTGAGCGCGGACAGGGACGAGGTGCTCAGGGCCCCAATCTCAGCGTACGAGCTGATCGTGGCCGCTGCGGCCGTCGCTGCGCTGCTCGCCGTGAGGCTTAGGCGCAGGGGCGCCCCTCATGGTCGCGAGGAGGGCTAGGGCCGTTCCGAGCCCGAGCAGCGATGTCAGGTGGAGTGCGACGAAGGCCCCCCTGATCCCCCATGCTGCCCACGTGAGCCCCGCCAAAAGGGGCATCAAGGCCCCTCCCGCGTGCCTGCACAGGGTCAGCGCCCCCAGGACCGCTCCCACCGACCCCGGGACGAGCCTGCTAGCCAGGGACCTCGAGCTGACGTAGAACGAGGAGAAGGACAGGGCTAGCAGCACCTGGACTGGCAGCAGGTCAAATGGGCTCCCAGCTGCTGAGTACATCAGTATCACGGCGGAGGTGCCGAGGACCCCGCAGACGAAGACCGGCCCCTCGCCGATCGAGTCCACTAGCCTACCGACGAGGAGCATCAGTGGGATCTGGGCCAGCGAGTTCACGGCCAGCACGGCGCCGACTAGGTCGTCGGTAGCCCCCAGCTCCTTGAGGAACACGGGCAGCACCGAGTAAGCGCCTATTATGCTCCCGTCCCTGAAGAAGGAGGAGGCGAAAAGCAGTGCCAGCGGCTTTGTGACGGCAGCCCTAGGAGCCCGAGTCCTGGCTGTGCGCCCGCCCCCGCCGGTGGCCGTCAGGAGTGTCACCAGCCCCATGGAGGACAGGGCGAGCGACAGGTAGAATGCGTGAGTCGTCGACAGCGCCCTAGCCACCAGCCCCCCTAGTGTCAGCCCCAAGGCCCACCCCGCCGACTGGGAGGCGCTGTAGCGCCTATCGAGAGGCCCCGCCTGCTGCCAGAGCCCGACATCTCAGCCATGACGGCTGGCACGAACATGGCTAGGCCGAGCCCCGCGAGCAGCCTCGACATTATGAACTCGAGCGCGCCCCTCGAGCTAGCAGCTACCAGTGACGACGCAGCTAGCAGGGAGGCGCCGCAGGCGGCCACTCTAAGCCTGCCAGCCACGTCCGAGACGTGGCCCCAGAGCGGCGACGTTAGGAGCATTAGCGACGAGGACGTGGTGATGAGGGACACGACGACCTCTGACGCCCCGCAGGACCTGGCGTGGAGTATCAAATATATCCACAGGATGTTCCCGCTAGCTGACGCAGCCAGCGTGGCGATGGCTAGCTTGAGCACGCGCGCTCTGACTCTCCGCTCGCCTCTCATCCCCTCACCGCGCTCGGTGCGGCAGCGCCCCGGCCAAAGTGGAACGGCATATGTCACCTATAGCTGTTCCCCATGCTGACCCGAGCAGAACTCAGGCAAAAAAGAAATGCTGCCTCTCTACTTGGCTCCAGCCACCTTGACGCTGCTGATCCTGATGGCCGGGTAGACGTTACCCGGCTCCTCCCTGTACTCCTTGGATACGGCGTCTATCGCCTTGAGCATGTCGAGCAGGTTGCCACCCAGCAGCGCCCCCTTGATCGGGTACGCCAGCTCGCCGTTCTCTATCTTGAAGCCGAAGTCGATGGACGTCGAGACGGCCCCAGTGACCATGTCGCCCCCTATCCAGCCAGCCGCTATGAAGACGCCCTCCCTGGTCTCCTCTATCATCTCGTCGAGCGTCCAGTCGCCAGGCGAGACCTGGATGTTCGACGGCCCTATGCCGGGGGGGCCTCCGTAGCCCCGCACGGCGCAGGCGTTGTTCTCGACGCCCGCCTTGTTAGCGGTGTACGAGTTGTGCAAGTACGTCTTGAGGACGCCGCCCTCAATTACGCATATCCTCCTCTTCGGCACGCCCTCGCCGTCGTACGTGGAGCTGCGCAAGCCGTACTCCACCGTGCCGTCGTCGTAGACCGTCAGGAACTCAGGCCCCACCCTCTCGCCGAGCCTCCCGACGAGGAACGACCTCTTCCTCTGGACGCTCTCGGCGTTGGCCGCTCCCAGCACGGAGCCGATGAGCGACGCGGCTGGGAGGAAGTTGAGGACGGCGGGCATGGACTTGGTCTCTATCTTCCTGGCCCCGAGGAACTTCAGGGCCTGCTCGCCAGCCGTCCTGCCGACAGCCACCGGGTCGACGTCCTTGAGCCTCCTGCCCCCGTCCCACTCGTAGAACGAGCCGACGTCGTCCCCCCTCTTCACGATGCAGAAGGCGCTGAAGCCCACCCCGGTGACCTCCTCCTCGACCTCTACGCCGAGGGAGTTGACCACAGCCCTGCGGCTGTAGTGGCACGAGGCGTCGCCGTTTACTATCACATCCTCAGCGACCTTAGCTGCGTCTATCATCTCACAGGCTAGCTCCACCATCCTCTCAACGCTAATCTCAGAGACCTCTGGGTCGCAGAGCCTAAGCGTGCGCGGAGCGCGCGCTGGCTCCGGCAGGCTCACGAAGTCGGGGTCTGGCTTGGCCTGCCTAGCTTGCCTAGCCGCCCTCTTGGCAGCCTCCACCACGCTGTCCAAGCTCAGCCTCTGGGAGGAGGAGAAGCCCATCCCGCCCTTGTAGTAGGCCCTAACGCCTATGCCGTAGTTGTAGGTCGTGTCGCAGAGCTTTATCCCGCCCCTCTCTATCACTATCGCCACGACCCTAGACCTGGACGCGTAGGCGTCTGCCTGCTCAGCCCCCTCGGCTATGGCCGCCTCAACTGCCTTCCTTGCGAGCTCGACTAGCTCGCTCATCTCCTACCACCCACCACTACCTCCCTAATCCTTATGTGGGGGCCCCCGCCGCCCACGAACATACCCTGGCCGCCCTTGCCGCACATGCCCTTGTCGGCGAGCACGAAGTCCCTGCCGACGGCGTCCACATTCTTCAGCGTCTCCAGCGTCAGCCCGCCGAAGCTGACGTTCCGCAGCATCTCGCAGACCTCGCCGTTCCTTATCATGTAGCTCTCGTCGACGTTGCACGTGAACTGCCCCTTCTCGGTGAACACGTAGCCCCACCTCGAGGCCTTGCAGTATATGCCCTCCCTGATGCCCTCTATCATCTCCTCGAACGTCCAGTCGCCGGGCTCTATGAACGTGTTGCTCATCCTGACTATGGGCCTCCACAGGTGGGTGTCGGCCCTGGCGCTGCCGTTCGGCTCCATCCCCAGCTTGGCTGCTGTCTCCAGGGAGTGGAGGAAGCCCCTCAGGATTCCCTGCTCGACTATGACCCTCCTCCTGCCCGGGGTGCCCTCCGAGTCGTACTTGTACGAGCCGTACGCCCCCTCCATCGTGGAGTCGTCTACTATGGTCACGAGCGGGCTGGCCACCTGCTCGCCGAGCTTGCCAGCCAGTATCGACTCCCCCGAGAGAACGTGGTCGGCCTCACTGTTGTGGCCGAAGGCCTCGTGCACCAGGAGGCCGACAACCGACGGGTCCAGCACGACGGTGAATTTGCCAGCCGGCGGGCTCTCGGCGGAGAGCAGCTTGACCGCCCTCTCGCACGCCTTCACGTGCATCTCCTGGTCGATGAACCTCTTGACCACCTCGTAGCCCTGAGTCCCAGCCTCCACCTCAGAGCCCCTCTGGAGCACGCCAGCCTCCCGCGTCACCACGAAGGCCGATATCGTCGTCCTGGTTATCCTCTGCCTGACCTCCGTGCCCTGAGTGTTCACAACCGCCTCCTCGTCGACGGCCTCGCCGTACGACAGCACAGTATTGACTATCCTGGGATCGTACTTGCGCATCTCGCCCTCGACCTCCATCAGCTCCCTCACCTTGTCCTCTATCGGCACGTCCTCCGGCCTGATCTTCACTGGGAGCTCGACGTCGTCGACCGACGGCTTGACCTCGGCCACCGCGCCCCTCTCGGTCAGCCTCCTGGACGAGGCCCTAGCCATCCTGGCAGCCTCGCTGAGGATCCTCCTGAGGGCCTCCTCGGAGGTGTCATTTATCGCAGAGAAGCCCCAGGCCCCGTCGATGAGCGCTCTAGCGCACGCGCCCCATAGCTCCCTTGACAGCACTCTGTCAGCCCTCCCGTCCTGTATCACGACGCTCAGGCTGAGCCTCCTGAAAGCCCTGAGGTCCATGAACTCAGGCCTGTACTGGCTAGCGATCTCGTCTAGCACCCTCCTCATCAAGTCAATCAAGCCTGCCACCCCCGCGCCGAGGTGGTGGGACGCTCGGTGGCCAATCCGCACGCAGTAAGTGAGGGGCGCTTAACTTATAGCACTTTCTGTGCGAAGCGCTCGCCGGACTGCTGCCACCACGCCCCATGGGCTCCCCATCGCCTTACGAGTAATAGATATAAAAATCTTACTAGGATCATACATGTAAGCATCTCGCGCTACGAGTTGGGCCTTAAGCCGCTAGTACTCGGCCACCACCCACACCTTGGTGCCGACGTCGGCGCTTAGCCTCACGGCATTGAGGGGGCGCTCGATCACCACCTTGCCTGGGGCACGCACCTTGAAGGACTCCTCGACCACGACTCCCTCCAAGCAGTCCTTGATCGTGGCCGCCTCCTGCACCCTCAGCTCGACGATCCCCCCGCCCTCACGCGCCACCTTCAGGATCAGTCGCTCGGCCCCCATCAGGTCGTAGACGGGCGGGTCCTTAGCGGTCTCCTGGTCGAACCTCAGGAGGTCGCACATCCTCCCGTAGGTCTTGGGGTTGAAGATGTCGACGGCTGGCTCCCAGACCCAGATCTCGTGGCGCCACTGCCTGCTCAGCTCCTTGACTGGGAACGGCGGGGCGTGCGACATGAAGAAGCTGAAGAGCACCTTGGGCCTCCCGTCGGGCCCCGTCGTGAAGGAGGGGTGGCCGAAGTTGCTGAATGCGTCGGTGAACGGCACTGGGAGCGGGGCGCTCAGCGCCCTGAGCTTGGGGTGCAGGTAGTCGCCGCACATCGCTACCCTCGACCTCCAGCTCTGGCGGTCAGTGTAGTACTCCACCAGCACGCCGAACTTGCTATTGGCCCTGAAGGCGTCTATGACGTCATTCGGCTCCTCCCACTCCGAGAACGTGAGCTCTGGCCCCACTGAGATGGAGCTTAGGTCGTCGAGCCTCCTGACGAACCTCCAGACGACCCTGCCCCTCCTCGGGTAGAATATCACGGCGTTGGGGTTCTCCTCGCTGTATCCGCCCATGAGCGCCAGGGCGCCAGCCCCCGAGTCCTGCATGCCGTCCGCCAGCTTCCTAGAGGCCACCTCTCTCAGCTCCCTCGTGAGGTGCCTAACCCACAGGAGGCCAGCCTCGGTCGTGAGCAGGGTGAAGCCGTCCAGCCACGGGTTGTACATCGCGTTGACGGCGTCCCTGTTTGGAGGGGCGCTAAGGACCTTCCTGAAGCCGCTCAGCGAGAAGCCCTCGTCGACCTCGGCCACGAAGACCTCCCTCGCATCGGCGCTGCGCCAGCCCGTGAAGAAGAGCAGCCACCCGCCGGTCTCAGGGTCGTAGACCATCCTGGGGGTGCCGACGCCCCCAGCCACATCTGGGAGCTCGTCCCGCAGGGTGGCGGGGGCCATCAGCGGGTAGACCCTGCCGAGTGGGCTCTCCAGTGGCTCCACCCGACCACCCGATAGCAGTGGGAGCTTCGCTCTATTAACGGTAGCTAGCCCGGCTCAGAACGCGCTCTGAGTCACGGGGGTCTGCGTAGCGTGGGTCCGTGTCCTCACGCCTCAGGCGGGCAGGACTGCTTCATCCCCCCGCATGTGGTGGGGCGCCAAGGGCTTAAAGGCTTTGCGCTGGCTAGAGCGGCCGCTTACTCGCCCTAGCCGCATTCTCCAGCGCTCGCTTTCGCCTCGACGAGCGACTCCGGCTCCCCTCAGAGAGGTGCGGCTCTCACCGGTGGCCTCCTCCACGAGCCCAAGGCGCTCTCGACCTTGAGCGCTGCGCGGCTAGTGGACCTGAGCGTGAAGGCCGCTCCTAGAGGGAAGTCTCTGACAGAGCGCGCCACGCGAGCTTATAAGGCTGGTGGGCGACAGTAAACGAGAGGTGGCGCGGTTGTCCGAGTACAGGGTGTTCGACATTCACTTGAGGAGGTACAAGAACAAGAGCCTCGTGGTTCCCCTGTACTCGCCGATCAACCTCTCGAACCTCACCGTAGACTACATGGTCAGCAACCTGGGGATGAAGCCCGTTGCCTTCGTTGGGGCTAGGGTGGCGCACCCGCTGGTGTACTCCCACGGGGGCAGGGCCATACACCCCTACACGATATACTTCAGCCCCGAGCACTCCCTGCTAGCGCTGAAGGTGGCTGCCAAGCTCAGCTTCCAGGAGAGCCTTGAGGAGTTCCCGAGGCTCGTCGACGCCCTGCTGGAGTGGGGGGAGGTCGTGGAGCTTAGGAGGGTCATAGCCGTCGACTACGCGCCCCCCATCGAGGGCGGCAAGGTCTACTTCGTGACTGAGGACTACCTAGCGGAGGAGCTGGCGCAGCTCGGCCTGGAGCCCTACGACGGCGTCTTCAGCAGCGAGGCCGCCTACCTGCTCAGCGAGTGCATGCGCAGGCGGATAGACGGAGTGCTCCTAATAGTCGAGTCTGAGGCCTACAGGGTGCTGAGCGGGCTCCTCTCCAGGCTAGCGGCGGGCCCGGTGGACAGGGAGACCATCGGGAAGGTGCTGTCAGCGATAAGGTTCGACGTGGACGCGGTGTCGAGGGCGCTCAGCGCGATTGGAAGGATAACGGGCGTGACCTTCGACCTCGAGAGCCTACAGGCCCTCTCCAAGTCGTTCGAGGAGGCGTGCAGAAAGAGCCTAGAGCTGCTCGCCAGGGGGCGCGCCAGTGGGCTATTCGTGTGAAGACCGGTGCTAGCCGGGCGTGAGGCGCTCATAGCTCCTCAAGAGGCTGACGCTCCTGACTATGTCGTCGACGCTCCTAGCGATTATCTCCAGGTTCAGCGCTCCAGCGAAGCCGTGGCTCGCCAGCACCCCGATCACGGCCTCGAAGTCTATCACGCCCTCCCCCACCGGCAGGTGGTCCCTCACCATGTTGTGGTCGTGGACGTGCAGCGTCTTAACGATGTCCACCTCCCTCCTGAGGAACTCCTCGAGCGTCCTGTAAGGCGTCGCCCTGATCCTCGGGTACGCGTGGCCGATGTCAAACGTCATCATGACGTGCCTGTCCCTCAGGTCCCTGATGACCTTGACGAGGTCTGGAAGGTAGGGCATGTCCATGCCCGTGTTCTCCACGGCGACCACTATGCCGAGGCTCTTAGCGACGTCTAGGTACTCCTCTAGGGCCTCCCTGCACCTCTCAAGCGTGGCCTCGTACCCAGCGTTGGGCAGGTACCCGTCGAGGTGTATCGTGACCGCGTCCAGCCCCAGCTCAGCGCACACGGCGATGGCCTCCTTGATGCGCTCCCTGGAGGCTCGCTCGACCCTCGGGTTCGGCGACACTGAGTACACCCCCATGCTGCTGAAGGGGAGGTGGGCGCTCTTGATTTGGTATTCAGCGACGAACTCCTCCAGCATTGACCTCACCCTACCCCTAACCTCCCAGGGCAGCACCCTGGGCCTCAGCCCGTCGGTGAATAAGTCTGGGTGCGAGAAGTCCAGCTCGACGCTCTCCAAGCCGAGCTCCTCTGACAGCCTCCTGTACGCCCTCAGGCCCTCCTCTAGCGTCATGTCGGTGAAGACCGCGCCTATCTGGCAGCCGTAGATCATGACTTGCCCCTCAGCTACGCGAGTAAAAAGGTTTGAGGCCGGCCAACCGCTTAGCAAGGCAGCCCACACATCTAACTGATGGAGGGAGTCAGGCTCGGGGAGGTGGCGCTCTGGGACGTCGTCTTCGTCGCGCCAGCTGAGTGGCTGGTTTCTAGAGAAGGGGTGCTCATCAGGGTCGCAAGCCCTGACGGGCGCTCGGGCGCCCTGATCAAGCCGGGCTCAAGGGACGGTAGGGAGCTCCTCAGCGAGGTCCTAGGGCCCAAGGTCACACACAGCAACTCCGTGAGGTGGGGTGGGCTCTCGGGCAGCTCGGCGCGGTGGAGAGGGCTCGATCCAGGCTCAGCTGGCCCCATTACTCCAAAGACCTGAGGGCTAGCGAGGGCCTCCTGAAGGCCGTCGTGGAGGACTTTGAGACTAGAGGGCAGTTCCTCGCCATTCTAGGGCTCCATGGCGTTAGCTCGCGCTCGGCTCCACAGCCTAGCGCCCCCCACCCAGAACCTCAGCAGCGCTCATGATGCTGGCAGCTCGTTGCCTTGCCAACTGGCTCGTCTACTGGAGTGCGCTCGTGGAGGTGTAGCACAGGGGCGAGCTATCGCGGGTGATGAGCGACACGGCGAGCTACATTTCAAGGCTCCAGGCGGAGTCGTGGAGGGCTAAGGTCAGGGAGTGGGGAGGATGTGCGTGAGCGATAAGAAATATGTGGCGTCCAGGCTCAACAAGGCGATACATGACTTAGATAGGGCCTGTACCTCCTCAAGCGCTCGGAGGCGGCATCGCTGTTCGACATAATCACTCTGTTCAGCATTTGATTTGACCCGGTAGAGTGCGCCTTCAGACAGGCCATGCTAGGGCTGAGGGCGGCCCAGCAGGTGCTGTTTGAGGTCTACCCCTACCTTGGGGTCACGGCGTGAGCCTGGGCGTATATAATGGTGCGGCCCCTGCGGATGCTGGCGGGCGTGAGCTAGACGATCCTATCGTGGACGTGCTGAGGAACTTCAAGATAGGGGGCATTAGGGCTAGAGTGAGGAAGGTCGCGAAAGTGCCGCCCTTAAGCTAGCTGTAGCCCCGCCGCAGAAAGCTTTTATGGCTGTCGCCGCTAGCTTCGAGTGAGGTGGTGGTAACGTCGTACTTGCCCATGCTGCTCATGGCCGCCTACTTAGCTCCCTGGCCGCTTTACTATCTCTGGTGGCGCTGGCTCTACTACACGATGCTGCCGATGATGTACTACTCGCGGCCCCCTGGCCTATTGGCTGTGGCCCTGGATCTGGCTGCTGTGAGGTGACAGCTGTGGTGAAGGTCGCGGTGGCCTCGAGCCCTCCGGGCGGGCTATCAGCGTACGTCGCCCCGTTCCTTGGCTACTCCATGTACGTGACCATAGTGACTGTTGAGGGTGGCGAGGTCAAGGACAGCTACGTCATCAGCCTGGAGCCAGCCATGTACCCGCTGCCGCCAACCGTGGACCCCCTGAGTAAGTTGCTGAGCGAAGGCATCGAGGCCCTTGTTGCGAGCGACATAGACCCTGCCTCCCTAGCTGCCCTGCAGAGCAGGGGCGTTAACGTGGCCAGGGCCCCGCCGACCTATACTGTGGAGAGGGCGGCCAAGGAGTATGAGGCCGGCAAGCTATCGGAGCTCGCGGCCCCTGCGGCGTGGCCTCCCCCATGGGCCGCTCAGGCCCCTGCGCCGACCCCGTCGCCGAGGCCAGCGCTCCAGCCGCCAGCCCCCACTTACAGGACTGCTCCTTACGGTCCCGCCCCGCCGCTCGAGTTCCCGACGTCTAAGGAGGACTTCATCAGGAGCCTTAAGGAGCAGCTGTGGGCGCTGGAGCAGCAGAAGTGGGCCCTGGAGCAGAGCCTAAGGAGCCTTAAGAGGATGCTTGAGGACGTCGAGGACAGGATAGCGTCGATCAAGGAGAAGCTGAGGGAGCTGAGGGGCGAGCAGGGCTAACGGCGCCTCCCGAGCCTATTCATCATTGTCCGGTTCAGCACCGCCTCGCTTATCTCAGCTAAGGACAGCACGGCCTTAGCCGTCCTCTGCCCCTCGGGACTAGCCCCGTGGTAGACCTTCGCCACGTCGACTGGGAGAAGTCCTGGCCCACTGTCATTCATCGCAGGGTTGAACTTAACGCAGTAGACCATCACCTTCCCCCCAACCTCCCTCCCCTTTGGCTTGCCCTTGAACGCTAAGGTGACCTTCCGAGAATGCCGGGCAGCGTCCCCATGTAGGGCTCCCTCGACACCATAGGCTCGACCCGCTCGAGGTGCAGGACTGCTGTGATCGCCTCTCCTAGCGGCTGCGCGGGGGAAGTGTAGGGCCTTATGGACGCGCTGAGCACGGCTGGCGATGCCTCAGTCATGCTGGCCACCAGGGCCACGGTGGCTGGGTTAGGCTCAATGTACATCGCGTGCGGCGTTCTCACCGCGTAATTCAAGCCCTCTGGGTCCATGGCCACGAACCCGTCCCCGAGGCCGCCGAATGGCGACGGCGAGATGATGCGCCTTGATCCAGCAGCGGGGCCTAGGCCCCTGGCGCCACGAGCGCCAGCCCAACGGCGCGCCTCCCGAAGATGCTGGGGTGAAAGCCTGGGATGAGGCCCGTGGCCTCGTCGACGACGTCGCTGATGCCGAGGGCCCTCAGCATGTCGGTAGAGGCCCTCCTGTAGCGAGATGCGCCTCCTCGTCGCTCAGCGCCCTAGATGAGTCATTGAGCGCCGTCGCTGCCAGGCCTAACCTGAGCCAGGACAGAGACTCACACACCGCCTCAGCGAGCATCCTTCTGGCCTCCTCGCTCTAGCCCCTGGCTATGAGGGCGTTAGCCTTCGAAATCTGAGACCTCAGGCGCAGCTCCCAGCTGCCGATGCGCTCGCTGGCCCTGGCGGCTATCTCCGCAAATATCTGAGCCCTCGTCGGGTCGCTGGGCAGGAGCTGGTCGGATGGGGAGCCCGCCTCTATCACGTCGTCCGGGGTTATGTCCTTAGCCGCCTCGTCGACGAGCGACGATGCCTCCTCAAGCGTCTCAACTTCACGGAGCCTCTCTAAGAGCCCGCCCATTCGCCAGCCCCTCGCTAGTCGCTCTCGTCGTAGTTGGCGCGCCCCATGTCGTATAGCTGAGGATGCTGTCCTCTGACCAGCCTCGCTGTCAATGAAGAGCACCCCAGAGTTGACGCAACTCTTAAGTGCTTTTCGCTCGCTAGCTGAGGCTACGTGCGACCCGCTTATACGCGTCGCTTATCACCCTCATGACACGCGCCATGTCGCTGAGGTCGGCTAGGGGCCTCTCACCCCTCCTGTACGCGCCGAGCGCTAACTTGACGAGCCTGAAGTAGTGGTCGTCGGCGAGCCCCCTCTCCTCCACCCCAGCCTCTGTGGCCACCCTGAGCACCCTCTTGCGCACGGTGGCCACCCCCCTCTCGAAGACGACCGAATAGCATGCGTCTACGGCCCTGCTCGGAGCATAGCCCACCTCGACTGTGGCCACCCTCCCGTCGCTCGACTCCAAGACCAAGACGGCGTAGTCCTCAACCTCGAGGGAGTAGTTCCTCGAGCTAATGGCCGCGCCCCTCAGCTCAAACTCGCGCCCGGCGAGGTAATACGCCAGGTCCACGTAGTGCACGCCTAGGTTTATCAGGCAGCCGCCGCCAGCCTCGCTCCTCCTCAGCATCCACGGGCACCCCCACTCGACGTACCTGCTCGGGGGACCCGTGACGTACCTGAAGTACATGTAGCTCGGCTCCCCCAGCGAGCGCTTGAGGTTGACGAGCTCCCTCACCCACGCCGACGCTCTGAACGCCAGCGCCACCCCCGCGAAGGCGCCTCTGGACTTGGCTAGCTCCGCGAGCCTGCGCACCTGCTCGTAGCTCACCCCAGCTGGCTTCTCGGTCACGAACGGGACGCCCGCCTCGAGCAGCGCCTCGATTATCCGCGGCATCTCGCAGTGCCTGCCGAACGAGAAGGCGAAGTCTAGCTCCTCCCTCTCAAGCATCTCGGCGTAGTCCGCGTACCACCGGCAGCCGACCCTCTCAGCGACCACCCTAGCTGCTGTCTCGCTCCCATCTGAGACCGCGACTATCCGCTCCCCCAGCCTCAGCAGGGCGTCGACGTACATGCCCGCGTGCCAGTGGGACACCTCTATCAGGCCGACCCTCACGCGGGCACCGGCACCTAACTGTCGCGCCCCCTAGAAGTGCGTTGCGACCCACGCCGCGCTCAGCCGCTCCCTGCGCTCAGCTCATCTAGCCTGATGCCCAGCACGTCGAGGAGCTCCGCCACGAGCCTCCTCAGGGCCTCATCGTCCCTCTCGTAGACCCTCGCCCTGGCTGATGGCTCAGTCCTCACGAGCCCGCACCCCCTCAGCCTCGCTAGGTGGTGCGAGGTCAGCGTCATGTCGAGACCTAG